>WGCN01000202.1 GCA_015493745.1 Calditrichales bacterium | reverse complement strand
GAAGAGAGCGATCTTTCACACCTCAATTGATCTCTTCACGGGCGGCGGACAGCATTCCTTTTAAGCTGTTTTTCATAAAATAGCTTTCCCGTTCCCGCAGCGCCGGCGAAAGATCGTTAAAACGCGCCAGTTGCGGATCGCTGCCCAGCAATATATCCGCTATTTTTTCCTCATCCAGGTCAACCGAACGGCGTACCGTATCCCACCATAAATCCAGTTGTGTCAGCGAGGCCTGCAAAACCCGGTCAACATCATCGTGTAGCCCAAAGTGACCGAAGCAGATATACTGGGCTTTCAGTTCCATCAGTTTCAAAATAGAGCCGCGATAGACCTCATAGATAAAGCGCGGCGGGGTAGCCGGCCGCAGATAACTGATATCCCTGTCCACCACATGCACTCCGGCGGCTTCGCCGGCAAAGAGGTGGCCGTCAATCAGATAGCTGAGGTGATGGGCGGCGTGGCCCGGCGTCTCGATCACATCCACATGCAGGCTGCCCTTATCCACGGTGTTTTCATAGGAAATCTGATTGGGATGCACCTTGATGATTTTACCGTACTTCTCGGCCACCTCACCCAAAACGGCCAGTGATCCCCGCCACAGCTTCTCCGGGTCGATCATATGCGGAATGCCTTTGGGATGGCAGATGATCCGGGCTTCGGGAAAGGTGGACATCAACATACCGGTGCCGCCGGCGTGATCGATATGGATGTGGGTCAGCAGAATGCAATCCAGCCAGTTGACATGCAGGTCGCGCAGGGCCTGTTTTACGACGGATATGGTGGATGTGGGACCGGGGTCTATCAAAACGGAACGCTTATGGCCGCGGTAAAGCCAGGCGGATACAAATTGTTTAAAACCGGTAATATTTTGATTGAGTTCAATCAGAAAGAGGTGTTCGGAAATTTGATGTATGGCCATAAAAAGTTACTGGGGGAGTGAGTCAACAAACAGGGCTATGCGTTCAAAGTCTTTTTCCAGTTCATCCGCCGCCTCGATGCGTTGCTGTTTAAACTGGCTTTCCAGACGCATCAGCGAAGAGTAGATGGAGCGCAACACCAGTTCCAGCAGATGCTGCTGTTTTTCCAGGTTGACCGACATAATCTTTAAATCCCGCTCCAGGTTATTCTTAGCCTTGGAGATATCCAGGGGCGCCAGGTCTTCCACGGAAAGGTTAAACATCCGCGTCATATATTCGGCAAATTTATGAACCGGCATATTGTGCTGGCGGGCCAATTCCTCGATTTCCTTATAGATTGGCGCGCTGACTTCAAATGAGATACGTTTTGTTTGTGTCATATCCTGATCGTTGATCTTCCTGATGTTCAAATCTTTCGGAAACAATATGGTAAACAACAGAAATAAATCAAAAAAATTTTTCAAAATATTGAACTTAGGGGCAAAAAGTCGGCCGAAGCAGGCAGCGGCTTACACGGTCACCGGTTTTAGCATAACGGCATAGCGCCTTTGTTGTTGCATATTTCCCGAAAAACAAATTACTTGTCGGGATTATACGGAACTTCGTTTAATTAGATATTAGGGGCACAAAGATCATTTTATTTGCTTTGCAGGATAAGCCATGCTTAATATAACATCTTACTCCCATCTTGTCGTCAATTTGTGTGAAGAATAGCGCAAATGGGCGGTGGCGGAATTGGTGGGGAATCGGTTGGATAAGGCGCGGAGTGTGTGAGGAGAATGAAATACAATCCTGAAAAACACCATCGCAGATCAATCCGGTTAAAGGGATATGATTATTCCCAACCGGGATGGTATTTTGTGACGGTTGTAACCCAAAACCGGGAAATGTTGTTTGGCGACGTTGTAAACAATAAAATGGTGTTGGATTTGTTCGGCAAAATAATCGATTATCATTGGCGAAAATTGCCACGCCATTTTAAAAATATCGTATTGGATGAATATCAAATCATGCCTAACCATTTTCACGGGATTATCCATATTGTAGGGGCGATGCATTCCGATTTAAATAATCAAAAAAACAACGAAAAATTTAACGGGAATGCATCGCCCCTGTACGATAAAAACCCCCCGGTGCGGCGGAATCTGCAAAGGATGGATGAGATTGAATACGAATTATTAAGGATTTACCCTGAGCAAAGGCGAAGGGGCTGGATCAATGAAAAATGAAATCATAAAATTGCTGACGGAAGATTTTGAAACCTACGCCAATAAAACCGAAAACGGCATCACGTTCTGGTTTGCGCTGGATTTGCAACATCTTCTCGCTTATACGGAATGGCGTAATTTTGCCAAAGTCATCAATAAGGTAAAAACCGCTTGCGATATACCCGGGCATCAAATTATTGATCATTTTGTGACGTCAACAAAACGGTAGTCCTGCCTAAAGGGCGTCAAAAGCGGAACCGGAGCAGATAGTCAGCAGGGCCAAAAAACATGGTATCCCGGTGGTAAGCTCAAAAAATCCCTATTGGCAAAAAAACGGCGTCGAACTGAGGGATCCCGATAACTTTGGCGTTATCCTGACCGTGGAAAACAGGACGTAGCCTTACATAACGTCCCTGCATATAAGCTGTCATTCCCCGGGCCCATAAAAAAAGCCCCGCCAAAAGGCAGGGCTTTCCAATCATTCATCTCTTCCGGGCTTTTCAGGCCCATCGTTTTCTTTATGCCAGGCTTACGGCTTAGTACATGCCGCCCATGCCGCCCGGAGGCATCGCCGGGGCCGCGGCCGGAGCGTTCTCTTCCGGCAGATCGGTGATCATCGCTTCGGTCATCAGCAAAAGTCCCGAGACCGAGGCCGCGTTCTCCAACGCGCTGCGCGTTACCTTGGTCGGATCCAATACGCCTGCCTTCAGCAGGTCTTCGTACTCTTCCGTGGCCGCGTTAAAGCCAAAGGCGCCCTTACCCTCTTTTACCTTATGCACAATCACGCTGCCT
>WGCN01000201.1 GCA_015493745.1 Calditrichales bacterium | reverse complement strand
CGGCAGCTACGGAGACTATTACAACCCCAATGACGACACCCCGGGCGGTCTTTACGTCATCGACCCCACCACGCTAAGCGTAACCGACTCCATGATCATCGGCGGTCACCCCGGGCGCCTGGTGATGGATGACAACGGCTACGCTTACTATAAAAACGGCGCCATTGTGCAGTACAATCAGAAAAGCCTGCAGGTAACCGACAGCACCTTTATCGACGGTGGATTCTTTTACAACTTTGCCTATGATGAAGTAAGCGAACAGTTTTTTGTTACCGACGCCAAGGATTTTACCCAGAACGGGGAAGTGATTATCTTTGACAAAGACGGTAAGGAAGTCAAGCGCTACGTTGCCGGCATCATACCCGGTAAAATTGTCTTTTACTACCAATAAGCTTTCCGGGCCGGCGCGTCCACGTAAGCAGATGGAGAACCGGCCCTCTTTACAAAAAAAACGCCGGGGAAAAACCTTTCTCCGGCATTTTTACAGCGGCACGGAGCTTCAGGCCTGCCGCCTGACCATAACGTCTAAAATAAGCGAAAGTGTACCATGAAGCGTTTATATCTGTTTTTTATCCTTGGCCTTATCCTGTTGTTAAGCGGCTGCGGCCGGCGGCAAACGGCAAAAAACATTTCTCAGCCCCGGCGCATTATTACCCTGGCGCCCTCCACAACGGAAATCGCCTTTGCCCTGGGCCTGGGCGATCGCATTGTCGGCGTTAGCGATTATGCCCGCTACCCGGCCGAAGCCCTGACCAAGCAACATGTCGGCGGCTTACTTAATCCCAACCTGGAGATCATCAGCGCCCTGAAGCCGGACATGATCCTGGCCACCGCCTCTTTCCGGCGCGGCGAGGATAATTTTCGCAAACTGGGGCTGCCGGTGCACTACCTGCCGGAAAAAACCATTTCGGATATTTACGCCGCCATCGACTCCACCGGCCGCCTGTGCGGAGTGCCATCACGGGCCGACAGCCTTAAAAAGCTGATCAGCGACTCCCTGAGCCGCTACCGGCGCCATTACGCCAACCCGCCGCGGGTGATGCTGGTTTTGGGAAGGGCCCAGGGCCGCCCCGCGCAAATCGGGGTAAGCGGGCCCGGCGCCTTTATCGATGAACTTCTGCAATGGTGTGGCGGGAAAAACGTCTTTGCCGATTTAGGCGCCTCATACAGCCAGATCAGCCGCGAGGATCTTCTGAAGCGGGACCCCGATATCATCATTGAATTTACCGGCGATACCAGCCGAACCACCCGGCAGCGTTTATTAAGGGAATGGCAAGAGGAGCCACGCCTGAAAGCGGTAAAAAACAGGCATGTTGTCATTATATCCGGCAGCGGCTTTATGATACCCGGACCAAGGGTTTACAGGCTGGCCGGGGCAATGGCCCGCGCCCTTAGGCAGTAACCGCCGGGAGTGTCCGGTTTACAGAATTTTCTTATAAAGCTGGTAGCGTTCCCAGATATGATTTACATAATTGATGGTTTCGTTATAGCCGTAAAAATAGCCGTGGCGCGGCTTGCCATCGGGCCAAACCTGCAGGTGCAACTCCCAGTCGCTGCGTTTTAACAGGGAAAGATAAGGCCTGACCGTAGGCCATTGATTGGTGGGTTGGCGAAAATAAGCCGATATCTCCTGAGCGTCAAAAACCCGTCCGGCGCCCGCGTTATAACTGGCCAGGGCCAGTTGCGTACGGTCTTCCAGGCGGGCATCGCGAAAATAGCCCATCTGTTTGTTAAGATGATAGATTCCGGCGGTGATATTTTCCCGCGGATTGCGCATAATGTATTCGATATCCAGTTCGCGGCTGATCTCCCGGGCCGTAAAAGGCATAATCTGCATCAATCCCCGGGCCCCCACCCGGCTGCGCGCTTTTTCACGAAAGCCGGATTCCTGTACAATCTGCGCCGCTATCAGCCGCCAGTCAAATCCGTAGCGCTTGGCATATTTTTTTATGATGGGCTTGTATTTTTTTATGGAATAGCCCACCGGACTGCGCAACAGTTCCTCGCGCATGCGTTCCAGTTCCTTCTTTTCCTCGATACGCATTTTTATAACCGCCAGCAATGAATCGTCCGCCACCGGATCGGATTGCGCTTCCATTTCGGCCATATTACAGCCCGGCAGGAAAAACAAAAACAACAGCAGCGGAAAATACCTTAACCGTTTCATCAGTTCAGGCTCATCCCGATGATCAAACCGACAATCAAACCGATCATTATAAATATACCTCCGACTACCATGCCCACGGCCAGATTGCCTTTTTCCAGTTCATTGGGGATATCAAAACGGGTGGTGCTGTTAAACAGCTTATAGGTTCCCAAAGCGGACAGGATACCGATGATCACCCCGAAGACGGCATAAATAAAATTGCGGATCATGATGGCGTCAAACCAATCCATCCGAACCTCCTCTATTAGCGTATGGTTTTATTCACTGGGGTATAATATAACAGATTTTATAAATCGATCTCAATTAATCAGGATTTAATTTCCCGGACCGGCAAATCCATAGTCTCTTTGGCCGTGGAAAGCACAATGTTGGTTTGGGTGTTTTTAACCCCCGACCAGGAACGCACCGTATTGAGAAAGGTCTCCAGCTGATCGATGTCCCGGACACGGACTTTCATGATATGGGAACCGCTGCCGGTGATGGAATGACACTCTTGCACAAAGGAATGGGCCTTGGCCTTTATCGATATCTCGTTACTGGTATCGGACAGATCGGTGGTGACAAAAATGAATGCGGTAACATTGAGTTCGAATTTCTTGGGGTCAAGATGGGTATGAAAACCGGAAATATATCCCTTTTCCATAAGCTTGGATATACGCTCGCTGACGGAAGGCAGGGACAAACCGACAACTTCGGCGATTTCATTTCTTTTGGTACGGGCCTGCTTTTGCAGAATTTCCAGAATGGCAATGTCAATATTATCAATTTTATCTCGCATAAATATCCTTGTTCAAAAATGTTTTTAAGGCAAACAGATAAGTAAATATAAGAAAAAAATATTTTTATTTAAACATATAAAGGGAAAAATTAAAAAAACGCTTAATTATTAATGGGAAACAACTTCAGGCAAACCGGGGATGCGGCTGTTTTTATGGTTTTAACGATGTGCGGGGAACCATCCCGCGCGTCCACCCGGAACAGACTGATGGAAAAACTCTTTTGATGCGCGACCAGCAAAAAGTTACCCTCCCTGTCCAAAACAAAATTTCGCGGATAGTCTCCACCCACGTCGGTAACCCCCTCAAGCCTCAGCCGGCCATCTTTTTCAATCTTAAAACGGGCCAGGGAGTTGTGGCCGCGATTGGATACATACAGATAGGGCAGGCGGGGATGAACATGGATATCCCCGACCCAGCTTTTTTCGCCGAAACCGTCCGGCAGGGTACTGAAATCACCTTCATAGCGGTATTGCGCGGGAGCTGGCCCGACCCGCCGAAAAAAAGAAACCGTGTTACCTTTTTCATTGCCCGCATAAAGGAAAGCGCCGTCGTCATGGAAATCAAAATGCCGGGGACCGCTACCGGCGGGAACCTTTAAAAGAGCCGTTGCCTTTAACTCCCGCTGTGCCTTGTCCGGGCTTAGCACATAAAGGGCGTCCCGCCCCAAATCCGCGGCCAGCAGTAAACCGGATCCACCAAGCGGTCGGATGCTGTGCATATGGGAGGCGCTCTTCTCCGCCGGCGCCTGAAAAAGCAGGGGACTGTCGGAAACCCGGCCGTCGGACTTAAGCGGCCACATTCCCACGCGGCCTCCCAGATAGTTGGCCACCAGCAGGTTTTTGCCGCCCGCGTCAAATGTGATATAACAGGGCGCCTCCCCTGCCGATGAAACCGTGTTTAGCTTTTGAGCCTTTCCCCTTTTCAGATCGCTTATCTTAAAGGCGCTGATCCGCCCCGCCTCTTTGTCCGTCCGGTGCGTCAATTCCTCCACGGCATATAAAAAGCCACCGTCGGGGCTCAGGGCAATATAGGAAGGATTTTTCACGCCGGGGATGGTATTAACCAGGGTCAGTTTACCCGACTGGCCATTAAAACGGTAAACATCGATTCCCTGACTGTCGTCCTGAGTATAGTTTCCAACAAAAAGCATATAGTTTCCGGAAGATGGTTTTTGAGCATGCAGGGAAAGAATGCAGAGCAATATGAGTAAGATTTTTCGCATGGGCCATTTTAATATTTTTAAAATAACGAAACAAAGGATTCTGCCCTGTTAAAAGGAATATTTCAAGCGCAGGTAGGAGGCGCGGCCCATGGCCCCAAACTCACTCAGGCGGTTACCCTGCCCCAGCAGGCCGATAAGGTAAACATCCAGGTTGGTGGCGGCCGACCAACTGACGGAAGGCGCCAGGATATAGGAACGGTCGTCGGGATTGAAAAGCGTGAACAGATCCAGACGCACCAGCGGGTGCCATTGGTAGGCTGTTTCCGCAAACAGGGAGTAGCGGGCCGCCGAGAGCAGGCCGGCCTTTTGGGCCTGAAAGGCAAGCAGGGCCGTGTTCTCTCTTACGCCGATGCTGTTATACAGAATTTCCCCATGCAGATACAGGGAATTGGCAAAGGTATAGTCCAGGGAAAGCGTCATCTGCACATCGGCCCCACGGCCATCGGAAAGGTTGACAAAACCGGGCAGATAGGTCTCTTCCAGATCCACGGGCCGCGGGTGGCCGCTGGCCTTGAATTCCCCGCGGAAACCGGCGCCGGCAATATCGCCGCTAAAGGCTCCGGCAAGCACCGGCTTTTCCCTTTGCCAGGCCATGATAAGGTAAAAATCATAGTTCCAGCGGTTAAAGGCGCCCATCAGGGACAGGCTGCGTTGCCGTTTTTTTCCGGCGGGCTGCATCACCACTTCCCAGCGCGAGGCGGGACCGGTAAAATATTGAAAGCGGAGTACATCGCTACCGGGACGCTCTTCATAATCAAAATCCAGAATGGATTGCGGATTGTATAAGTCGCTGACATTCCATACCAGGGTGGTTCCCCAGGCCACCCGCTGGCGGCCAATGGTTACCTGCCAGTCATCGGCCGCGTAATCCCAAAAAAAACGATCCATCTGGGCATAGGCGAAAAGGCTTCCCTCATCAGCCAGGGTCCAGGCCATATCCGTCAGGGGATAGCTGCTCACCACATAGCTTTTAAATCCGGGCAGCTTACCGGGCAGGTCGCCGTAAAACGCGCGCAGGCGCCACTCCATGGCCAGGGTGCCGCGCGGGGAAAGATACCAGCGGCTGTTCAGACGCAGATGGAGTTGATGATCAACCAGGGCGTCCTCTTGCGGAAGATACCCGGTGATACGGGAGCCCAGATATTTTCCGTATCCCCAGATATCCCAATCCTGAGCCTTTAGCGGGACCCAGAGGAAAAGCAGAATCAACAGGATTACGCAACGCGGCATGTTACTGTTTGTCCTCCTGAAAACGACCGTCTTCCAGGGTGATTACCCGGTGCGCCCGTTCTATTACGCGGGCGTCATGGGTGGAGAATATAAAGGTCATTTCATATTTGGCGTTCATCTCTTCCATCATATCCAATAAGGAGGTGGTGGATTCCGAGTCCAGATTGGCCGTCGGTTCATCGGCCAGAACAAAGCGGGGCCGGGAAGCCAGCGCCCGGGCCACGGCCACCCGTTGCTGCTGCCCGCCGGAAAGTTGCGAAGGCCGGCTGTCCAGCCGGTCGGCCAGACCGACATCGGCCAGCAGGGCGCGGGCACGCTCATGACGTTCCTTTTTACCTACCCCCTGCAACAGCATGATAAACTCCACATTTTCAATGGCCGTCAGCACCGGTATCAGATTGTACGCCTGAAAGACGAAACCGATATGACGCAGACGAAACTCCACCAGGGCGCTCTCCTTCATGCCGGTAATATTTTGACCGCCAATTAACACCTCGCCCGAGGTGGGGGCATCCAGTCCGCCCAAAATGTTAAGCAGCGTTGTTTTCCCCGATCCCGACGGTCCTACAATGGCCGTAAACTCCTTTTTTTCGAAGTGCACATTCACATCGCGCAGGGCATGCACGGGCACGGCCGTGCTGTTGTAGGTTTTGGTAATATGGCGAACATCGATTAAAGCCATGTTGTTCTCCTGTTCCGGGTTTGTTGTTTTTTAAGATTAATAGACCCGCACCGCCTGCGCCGGTTTTAAACGGACAGCTTTCCAGGCCGGCATCAGGGCGGAGATATTGGCGGCCACAACGATCATCACCGTCAGCGCCGCATACATCACGCCCGGCAAATAGGGATAAAGGATTGTGCCCGAACCGAAACCTTCCAGCCCCTGGGCGAAAGCGCTGAGGTCAATACCAAAATGGTTAAACCAGGCTATGGCCGCCCCGCCGATCAGCATGCCCAGCATACCGCCGACAAAGGAAAGCAGCAGGGTTTCCATAAGGATCATGATGAAGACCCTTCCCCGTTTCATACCCACGGCCATCAGGATGCCCAGTTCATGAATACGTTCCATCACCGCCATCAGCATGGTGTTGGTGATGCCGAAGATCAGGGCAAAGATGATGATGGCCACAAACAGATAGGTGAAGGATTCCACCGAGGTGGACATAAAAGCCAGTTCCGGAGCGATCTCCCGCCACTCCTCCACCTTCAGGTCGCTGAAGCCGCTTGCCAGCCGGGCCTTTGTTGCGGGCAGCGTGGAACTGTTTTTCAGGCGAATCGCTATTTCATGGATCAGCGGTTTCCGCGCCCCCAGTAAGCGGGTCACATCCTTTTGCCGCACAAAAACGGTCATTTCGTCAAAAGCGGTGGATTCCGTTTTAAACAAGCCCACGATGCGCGCGGCCATGTAGACAATCTCGCCGGAACGGTCCTGAAAGGTCAATATGATTTTAGACTTAAGTTTCAACCCCAGCCGTTCAGCCAGTTTTTTCCCGATAACCGCCTGGGTGCGGTACTTATCCGCCAAAAAGTTACCGGCCACCAGCATGGAGACCAGAGCGGTCGTCTCCCTTTCCCGCTCCGGGTCAACGCCGGTTATCGTCACCCCGTAGGAGGAATTGGCCGAGGAAGCCATGCCCTCCAGCAGCGTGCGGGCGGAATAGGCCTTTACGCTGCCCAGGGTATCCAGCAGCGACAGAACCTTTTGCGGCGAACGGATATAGTTGCTCACAAGCGCGTCACGGCGATAGGCGGGGCTGTGAATTTGCAGGTGCCCCAGATTGCGGTCGATGGCCGAGTTGATCATCGATTCCCCCATACCCATCATCACCGCCCCGGCAAACAATCCGCCGGCCAGCCCCAGGGCAATACTGACGATGATAATGGTACTGCGCTTTACATTGCGCCAAACATTACGCCAGGCTAACAGAAACAACATATTTATTCTCCGGATTAATGGCGAATGGCCGTGGAGGCCCGCATCCGCCGGATAAAAAACAGGGGATAAAGAGCGCAAAAAACTGCTATAACAAAAACCACCAGGGCCTGGGCGCCGAACATATCGGGCCGGGCCGAGAAAGACATCACCGGCTCGATGCCGAGGGTCTCATACGCCGCGGCCAAATCACCGCTTAGCCGGATGGGATGTTCCACATAATAGCGCGCCAGGGGAATGCCCAGGGCCAATCCGGCCAGGGCGCCGATAAAGCTGACCATAACACTTTCCACGGCGGAAACAGCCATCAGCCGGGTTTTCTTCATCCCCAGGGCGTTCAGAATGCCAAACTCCCGTTCCCGTTCGGCGGTCATCATCATCACCGTGCCAAACACCCCAAAAGCGATAACCATGTAGAGTATGGCCAGCATGATCAGGCCGCTGGCATTGTCGATCTGGATATACTGTTTCAGTTCCGGCATCATCTCCTGCCAGTCGATCACCGTCAGCGGCGCCGGCACATGGCGGGCAAGTTCCGTTTTGATGCGCGCCATTTCATCCGGATGATCCAACATCATCACCAGGGCCGTTACCCGCCCGGGGGCCATGTAAATATATTGTACGCGGGAAAGGCTCATCAGAACGGCACTGTTGTTTAACTGCGGCAGGGGCAGTTCCAGCAAACCGCGGACATTGAGTATGGCCGCGGCCGTTTGCCCGTGATACCCCATGCCGTACAACACCACGGAGTCGCCCACGGTAACATTCAGTTTTTTGGCCAGGCCGGCGCCCATGATCAGGGAACTGTCTCCTTTTTCAAGAAAACTTCCTTTGACCAGCCATTTGGATAGGCGGGTCATGGCGTCTTCCGCGGCCGGGTCAATCCCCTGAATGCCCACGGCGCGGGTTACGGAATCATGGGATACAAGGGCAAAGGTTTCAAGGCGGGGAGCCACGGCGCTCACGCCGGTCATTTGCGTCAGGGTATCTTTCAGGCCCACCGGCGGAACATAGCTTTTTTCCAGAGAACGGTTTTCGCGGTAATCCCTGTGCTGTACCTGCAGATACCCCGTTTGCAGATGGGTGGCCGAATCTATCATATAGGCATAGGAACCCAACTGGGCCGAACGCATCAAAATGGACAGCACCACGGCAAACATAACCGAGGCGGCTACAATCAGGGTGCGCTTTTTATTGCGCCACACATTTTTCCAGGCGAGTTTTACTAACATGGTCTGCCCTCATTATAATATTGTGTCAAACAAACCGCGGTACTAGGGCCGCAACCGTTTCATATTCTGCAGGGAAAAGAAGCTGCTTTTTATTTTGGGATTAAACCGGATGTCATGATAGATCAGAACGGTTCTTTGTCCCGGCTTATCGTTGGGGATCATGGCCCAACGGGTGGGGAAGGTACGGCCGCCCAGCTTACGGATATCGCTGCCGCGCATGGTTTTCACCAGCACCGCATCCTCGTCATAATACTCGGCCTTAAGTTGCATAAACCCCTTCCGGGTGATCCAGATAAGGACCTTGCCCCATACCACGCCCGCCTCGGGTTTGGGAATCATCTCTATTTTGTAACAATCGTAGCCGTCCAGCTTTTCCATGCCGGCCAGTTTGTGCTCATAGTCCACCACGATGGACGACTGGCGTACCAGATCATCATTGGTAAAATCGGAGCCCATCCAGCCCTGCAGCATCATGGAGGGGGGGATTTTAATGGTGCGCCGTACCGAAGGCAGGTAATTCCAGACCTCCTGTTTGCGTTTAAGCGTCACGGTGCCCTTGTCCCGGGCCGGCGCGGTTATCAGAACCAGCGTAAAGTCCGGTTCCAAGGCCCAAACCTTCATGCGCATCTCCCGGGTCCATTCCGGTTTGATGATTTTCATACTCAGTTCGGAGATGCTGCTATTGGCGCGCATAAGCTCATCGGACTTGCGGATGATTTCCGTGGCGTTTTGAGCCAGTCCGGCGGTGACACAGCCTAGCAGCAATAAAAAAGCGACTTTTATGGGTTTCATTTTTTTTTCTCCGGATTAATCGTGTTGGGCTTCTCTTTTTGCAGACATTGTATCATGGTACGCTTAAAGGTTTCCTTGACCCGTGCAATATCAATAATCTCGGCGCTCATGACCATTTGCAACAACATACCGTCCAGCGCGCCGATGGCCAGGGAGGCATAGGACACGGGATCCACATCGATAAACAGGCCCTGCCGTTGTCCGTTGCGCACAATACCGGCAATGATCTCCCGGTATTGGTCATAAATCTCCTTCAGATTGATCACCCCCATCATTTCCGGACTTTTCCGGCGGATACCTTCCGCCCAGAAATCCATCATTACCGCGGAAAACTCCACGGCATCATGACCGAAATAATCGAGGGACAAGTCGAAAATCATCTGTAACTGCACCGCCGGATGTTCGCTCCCGGACAGGATTTGGCCGATTTTCATCTCCATCTCCCGGTTCATGCGATTATAAGCGGCGGCAAAGATGTCCTCCTTGCTGCGAAAGTATTCATAAATGGTGCCTTTGCCTATGGCCGCGGCCCGGGCAATATCAATCATTTTGGTGTTGGCCACCCCTTTTTCGGCAAACACACCTATCGCCGCATGAACGATCTGTTCCTTTTTAGCTTCTCTGTCAACAATTTTCGGTGCCATAGAACTTTCTTTCGTGGTGTTGAATCGAATTTTATTTTGACCGACTGGTCGGTATTAATATACTTCATGGATTTTCGCATTTCAACAGAAATATTTTTTATCAAGAAAATGGTCTTGATTTTTAATATCAAATCCTTATGTTTGTAAAATCTTGTATGGTTTTTCCTGCAATGATCTAACATCCGGGGACAAAACACCTGCATAATTAAAGTATTTTTCATTGTTTCATTAATCCTTAAGGAGGCTTGTATGCGTAGAGTTTCTACCATATCGCGGTTTATTATATCCGCTTTGTTTTTTTTCACGCTTGTTAACGGTCTTTGGGCCGCGACAGGTAAAATAGCCGGTAGCGTAACCGACGCCAGAACCGGCGAATCCCTGCCCGGCGCCAATGTCGAGGTACTGGATCACTTTACCGGTGCCGCCACCGATGCCGACGGCGAATACCTGATTAGTATCGAAGAAGGCACTTACACGCTTCGCGCCACTTTTACCGGCTACACACCGATGGAGAAATCGGTTACGGTTAAAGCGGGCGAATCCATTGAAGTCAATTTTGCCATGGAAGAAGCCATTGTGGAATTGGGTGACGTGGTTGTCGTCCTGGGTTCCCGCGGTAAAAAAGCCCGTACCCAGACCGAGACCCCCGTTCCCGTGGACGTATTGGATATTGAGCAACTGGTAGCCCAGTCACCTCAGGTAACGGTTAACCAGATCATGAACTATGCCGCGCCCTCATTTTCTTCAAACACGCAAACCATCTCCGACGGTACCGACCATATCGACCCGGCCTCCCTGCGTGGCCTCGGTCCGGATCAGGTGCTGGTATTGATCAACGGCAAGCGCCGCCATACCACATCACTGGTGAACGTGAACGGTACTTTTGGTCGTGGTAATGTAGGTACCGACCTTAACGCCATTCCCGCCGCTTCCATCGCCCGTATCGAAGTATTGCGCGACGGTGCCGCCGCCCAGTATGGTTCCGATGCTATCGCCGGCGTGATCAACATCGTGCTTAAAAACCAAACCAACGCCCTGACCGCCACCGCTAACAGCGGCGCTTATGTTTCCGAAAATTCCGAAGGCAGCTATGACGGCTTGTACAACAACGTGGCCGTAAACTATGGACTGCCCATTGGCGACCGTGGCGGTTATATCAACTTTACCGGTTCCTATGAAGACCGCGATCCCACCAACCGCATGAAGGAGTGGGGCGGAACGATTTTCAAGGGATACAACAACCCTAATTATACCGGTGACCCCAACGACGACATCACCGAGTCCGAACTGGCCCGTCGCGGCTTAACCCGCAGCGATTTCAACATGCGCGTCGGTCAGGCCGCCCTGAAATCCGGTCAGTTCTTCGCCAATATGGCCGTGCCCATCTCCCGTGGCGCCGAACTATATGCCTTTGGCGGCATCGGTTACCGTCATGGTAATTCCGCCGGTTTCTACCGCCTGCCCTATCAGGAGCGCACGGTAACCAGCGTATATCCCAACGGTTTTCTGCCGGAAATCAATTCCAACATTTTCGACAAGTCTTTGGCTACCGGTATCCGCGGTGAGTTGTTCGGCTGGGATGTGGACTTCAGCAATACTTATGGCAGCAACAGCTTCCAGTTCCAGATCACCAATACCCTGAACGCTTCCCTGGAAGACCGTACCAAGACCTCCTACAACTCCGGTGGTTTTGCCTTTACGCAAAACACCTCCAACTTTGACGCCAGCCATTATTATGATGACGTCATGAGCGGTATGAACGTGGCTTTTGGCGGTGAGTACCGTTATGAGAACTACCAAATCTTTGCCGGTGAAGAAGGTTCTTATGCCAAATACGACAAAAATGGCGACATCGTTACGCCGAACACACCGGATTCTCTGTTGGTACGCGGGCCCAACGGCAAGGTACGTCCCGGCGGCGCGCAGGTATTCCCCGGTTTCCGCCCGGCTAACGAAGTAAGCGCCAACCGTAGCAGTGTCGCGTTTTACACCGATATCGAACTTGATATGACCGAAGACTTTTTTGTTGAATTAGCCTATCGTTTTGAAGACTACAGCGACTTTGGCTCTACCAGTAACTATAAGTTAGCCAGCCGTTATAAGCTGGGTGATGATTTTGCCGTTCGCGGCGCATACAGCACCGGCTTCCGCGCACCTTCATTGCACCAGATCAACTTTAATGCCACTTCCACGCTGTTTGTGGATGGTATTCCCAACGAAGTGGGTACCTTCTCCAACAACAGCCGGGTGGCCAAGATTTTGGGCATCCCCAAGCTGAAGGAAGAAGATTCCCAGAACCTTACCCTGGGTATCACGGCCAAGATTCCCGAATATGACCTCACCGCCACGGTGGACGTCTATCAGATCGATATTCAAAACCGCGTGGTTAAAACGGGTACCTTTAAACCGGCCAAGGATGCCAATGGCAATTATGCCACGGCCAAGGATGCCGAGCTGGCCCAACTGCTGTCCAGTGTCAACGCCACCGGCGCGGCCTTTTTTGCCAATGCCATCGACACGCGTACCCAGGGTCTGGATGTTGTTCTGAGCCATCGCTGGAATCTTTCCGATACCCGTCACCTGCGTTCCGATATCGCGGCCACATTCAGCCAAACAGAGCAGGTAGGCGATATCCATGCCTCTCCTTTGCTTTCCGACAAGCTGGATACCTATTTTGACGAAACCAGCCGCATCTATCTGGAAGCCGCTGTTCCGCGTACAAAAATCAACATCACCGAAACCTATAACACCAACGACTACAGCGTAATGTTCCGTGGTGTATATTTCGGTTCCGTTGAAGAGGCCACCAATAATGCCGGCAACCGCCAGGTGTTTAGCGCCAAGTGGATTTTTGACGCCAGCGTGGGCTATAACCTGACCCATAACCTGAGACTGACGGTAGGCGCCAACAATCTGTTCGACACCTATCCGGATATGAACATCCCCGCCAACCAAAGCGGTGGCCGTTTCCTCTATTCCAGAAGGTCTCAGCAGTTCGGTTTTAACGGCCGTTATCTCTTCAGCCGTTTAAGCTTCCAGCTTTAAGCCGTGTATTAGCTTTTAAAACAGAAAAGCCGCCCAAATGGGCGGCTTTTTTTTTGCTTTTATAAAATATTTTGGAAAGAACAAGCTTCACCGGAAAACAGGCATTGTTTACGGATAATCCCGCTTTGAGAAGTTCCCTAAAGAGGTATCGATAATATGCCCGTTTTCATCCAGTTCCGGATAGGGCTCGCCTCTCTTTTTATACTTTTTAGCCTCATCCGGGTAACACTTTTCAAAGAGGATTTTGCGGAAAGTCTCCCTGTCCCAGGGGCATCGCTCATACATCCCGCCCTGTTCACGTTGGTTGTGGGCTTCATATAAAACAATGGCCGTGGCCACTGAAACATTCAGCGATTGTACCATGCCCTTCATGGGGATATATATGGATTGGTCGGCCAGAGCCAGGGTAGTCTCGCTAACCCCAAACAGCTCCTGCCCTACCACCAGGGCCGTGGGCCGGGTATAGTCCACCCGGCGGTAATCCTGAGCCCGATCATTAAAATCGGCGGCAATGATCTGATAGCCCTCTTTTTTCAGGGAAAGAGCTAGTTCCTCCGTGGTGGGGTGCAGATGCATATCCAACCAGCGGTTGCTGCCCATGGCCACCCCCTTTTTTATCCCCAGTTCCTTTTTTGGGGTAATGGCATGGATATCACTGACCCCCACGGCATCGCAACTGCGGGCAATAGCCGCCAGGTTATGGGGCTTATGTACCCCTTCCATGATCACCGTAAGATCGGGCTGTCGCCGTTGCAGCATGGCCACAATTTTTTGAAAACGCTCTTTGGTCATTTTATCATACATATATGTTTTACATTAGTGATAAATATAGAAAAGCCCGTACTTATTTGCACGGATCATTCCCTGTGAATAACTTGCGTCAAAAAGACAACCCAAATCGTACCGGGAGACAACCATGTCCTACACCCCTCAAGCTATTTATGACACTTTACGCGCCGTAGAGGCCCTTTCCCCGCTTCAGGATGATGAAATCCGGCAAATAGCCGCCATTTGCAGCGTTAAAACCTTTTCCGCCCGGGACATTGTTTTTGAAGAGGGCGATACCGGGGAGACAGCCAATGTGGTTTTGGACGGAGTATTTTGCCTGACCCGCTTCGGACATACCCTGAAACAATACCGCCAGGCGGAAATGTTCGGTGAAGTCGCCCTACTGGATGAGCATACCCATACGGGTACGATCATCGCCCGTTCCGGCGGCGCGCTTATTCAGCTAAGCCGTAAGCGTCTGGAGGATGACGCCTACATGCCCCCTGCCCTCCGGGCTAAAATTTACAAAACTTTCGTCCAGCAGATGAGTCGCTATTTAAACCAGGGTGAAGCCCTCTATAATCAGATGGATGTCCTGCTGATACAGGATGGCGGTTGCGCCCCCGGTTATAACTCGGTAACCGCCTTTCTTTCGGAGTATCTTGAAAAGAAAGGACACCAGGTTTTTATTGCCGCGTCCGGTTTCCGCTCACTGGTTTCCAACCGGAATGAGGACTACCGCTGCCTGATATATGACACCCGGGTCTTTCGTCAACTGGATACCATCCGGGGTGTTATATTCTCCCCGCCGCTGCGTTCGGAACGGGGCGCCAATTTCCGCAGTGAACGTTTCCCGGATTTTAAGAAGGAAGAACTGCAAAAACAGGCTGCTCAAAATATCGTTAAGCGCCAGGTTAAAATCGTCATCGGTATTGGAGGGAACGGTACCTTTGCCGGTACACGGGCCCTGGCCGCCCGCCTGCCGGAAAGCGTTAAAGTCTATTTTATCCCCGTAACCATCGACAGCGACGTCTATGGAACCAGTTGCATCGGTGAATTTACCGGTGTGGAGGCCGGCGCCGATAAGATACATTGCTACATGGCCGACTCCCGGACCCACCAGCGCTGCTATATCATAGAAATGATGGGGGCCCGGGGCGGTTTCCATGCCCTGCACTCCTGTCTGGGCGCCGGTGCCCATCTGGCCGTGCTGCCCGGCTCGACCTATGATCTGAAAAAAATTGCCGCCGCCATCAACACCCGCCGCAATACGGTCATAGTCGTCGCCGAGGGCTATAAAAGAGACCTGCGCCGCCAAACAGGCTATAACGGCAACGCCGCCGAGTTTTTCCGTGATGAACTGTTGCAAAACGGGTTAGATACCCGGCAGAAAGTGGTGTGCGAACCCTTCTCGCGCGATATTCGCGGCGCGGCTCCCAACAACATGGATATCACCCTGGCCCAACGCATGGCCCGGCGATTGGTGGAGATGATCGATGCCGGTGAAAACCATTGCATGCCCGCCGTTCAGGCCGGAAAGGAGACCTCCATTCCCTTTGACCAGATTCGCACGGACAACTCCGTGGAGTGCCGTCTGGCCGAACTGGCCAACCGTCTTTATTAATGCCTTATGCCCGGATAGGTTTATTTTTATAAAATAGATTTTTATTTTTTATAATTTTTTTTAAACTTACGAGCATTATCAGGATGTAAATGGCGGTTCTTCCCCATTCAGGAGCGGACTATGAAAGAAAGAGAACTCTATTCCCCACCGGTCAACATCAACCTCAATGTTCGGGGAAAGCAACAGTCGGCCACCCTGGAAATAAACGAACGGGCCTGGAGACTGAGCGAAGCGGGAAGAAAGGTCTACCGCTTCGGATTGGGCCAATCCCCCTTTCCCGTTCCCGATCCGGTGGTGGGCGCCCTGCAGCTCAATGCCCATCAAAAGGACTATCTGCCGGTAAAGGGGCTGGAAGCTCTGCGGGAAGTCGTGGCCGGGTATCACAACCGAACACAGCACTTAAACCTTTCGGCAGAAGATATCATGATTGGACCGGGCTCCAAAGAACTGATGTTTATCCTGCAACTGGCATACTATGGTGACCTGATCATTCCCACACCTTCCTGGGTCTCCTATGCGCCCCAGGCCTCCATCATCGGCCGCAACATTCATTGGTTGCCAACACAAAGCTATCAACAATGGCATCTGACCCCCGATACACTGGAAACCTTTTGCAGAAACGACCCCGGGCATCCGCGCATCCTGATCCTGAATTATCCGGCCAACCCTACCGGAAACACCTATGTGAGCGATGAACTGAAAAAACTGGCACAAATTGCCCGTAAGTATCGCCTTATTCTTTTATCGGATGAAATTTATGGCGAGCTGCACTATAAGCATCAGCATGTTTCCATAGCCCGCTACTATCCGGAAGGCACCATCATCAGCAGTGGCTTAAGCAAATGGTGCGGTGCCGGTGGCTGGCGGCTGGGCACTTTCGCCTTTCCCAAAAGCCTGCATTGGTTGCAAGATTCCATGGCCGTCATCGCCAGCGAAACCTATACCTCCACCTCGGCCCCCATTCAATACGCCGCCATCCGCGCCTTTGAGGGCGGAGCGGAAATTGACACCTACCTGACCCATTCTCGAAAAATACTGCGCGCCCTGGCGAAAACCATTTACGACCGTTTCCGTAAAGCCGGAATCGCCGTGACCGAACCCAGGGGAGCCTTTTATATTTTTCCCGATTTCGGCCCTTTTAAGGACAGGTTATATGAACGGGGCATCACTAACAGCCGTGATTTGTGCCGCCGCTTACTGGAGGATACCGGCGTGGCCGCCCTGCCCGGTTCGGTTTTTGGCCGTGCTCCGGAAGAACTGACCATCCGCATGGCTTTTGTGGAATTTGACGGCGCCGCCGCCTTAAAAGATTGCGCGGCCATGGGCGAAGGCTGCACACTGAACGGAGCCTTTCAGCAAAACCATTTTGCCCATATATTGGAAGGGGTGGAAAAGGTGTGTGAGTGGCTTTTGGCATAACGGCCCAAACCGTTGAATCTCTTGCCGCCATTACCCGGATCAATCCTCATCCGGCATACTCACGGCCATAAAGGAGCCCTTAAAACCGGACAGCAGTTCGCGCGCCTCATCCACCTGATCATGCCAGACATTGAGGCGGGCCGGTTGCACCATGGGTTCCAGCATATTAAAGTTCTCGCCCAAAAAGCGGTACTCTATATTTTCGCCATCCAGCAGTGATTTTATGATGGCGATATCCATGGCATTATAGGTTCGTAATATTTCAACAAATTTCATGGCTTGGCCTTTCTTTATTTTAGGCAAAATAGACAGAGTCGCAGAGTAATGCAACCATGTCACCCTTAGCGATACTCACTCCGCCTTTTTTTGATCCTTCTCACAGGAAACAAGCAACAGCCACAAGCCGATTCCGGCATGAGGGGGGAGAGTGCTGCTAAAGGGACAAACCAAAAAAACTTTTTCTCCTGATATCGCCGGCAATCCGCGGCACCGCTTCCGTGTGGGACCGGCATTAGGCATCATAGCCGCATATCGGATGTTTGACCGCTGTAAAAGGCATAAATCCCCTTGCCTTCATTGAATTTTTTACCAGTTGCCCCATATAGCAAAAAAAGCGTACATTTCGGTGTCCCCGGGATTGGCGAAACGGCATAAAGCGCCGAGTATATTCTTTGTTGGCAGATTTTCACATTTGGGTAAAATGAAACGATTAAAAACAGCACTGGTACTCGGTGGCGGCGGCGCCCGCGGTCTGGCCCATATCGGTGTTCTTAAGGTTTTGCGTGAGCATAAAATTCCGATTGACATTGTAACCGGCACAAGCATCGGCGCCCTAGTCGGCGCTCTGTACGCTTATAAACAAGATGTTGCCTGGCTGGAAGAACGGGTGCGTACCTTTTTAGGCAGTGAACGCTTTATCAAGGCCGGAAGCCGCTATTTTAAACAACAAACCAGCCATGAGCCGGATGATTTGCTTCATCAGCTCAGTCAGGAAATAAAAAAACGCGTGGTGATCAATCTGGCCGCCCACCGTATCAGCCTGATGAAGGGAGAGCGCCTGCAATTAACCGTGGATGAACTCATCCCCAATGTGGAATTTGGTGAATTGCAACTGCCCTTTGCCTGCAGCGCGGCGGAACTGAACAGCGGAAAATGTAAAACGTTTACCAGCGGTCATTTAAGGAAGGCCCTGCGTGCCAGTGCCTCCATCCCAGGTATCATACCGCCGTTGGAGCATAAAGGAGGGCTGTATGTGGATGGCTCGGTGTGCGACAATATTCCGGTAAATGCCGCCCTGGATATGGGAGCGGAATTTATAATCGCCATAAACGTTTCACAAAATATGCCCCGGTCAACGGAATTTAATAACGTGATCGATATTATAATCCGCGCCAATCAGATTTCGACACATAAGATTGACCGGCTGTTGTTACAAAAAGCGTCATGCATAATTTCACCCCGCATCGGCCATTTTCACTGGAGCGACTTCGACAAATATGACACCTTGATCGCCGAGGGGGTAAACAGTGCCGAAAAGGTGGTAGCCCGTCTTAAGCAACAATTAAAGGAACGAAACAGCCCCTACTGCCGGTTTAAGTTGTATTTGAAAAAAAAACTGGAACAGACGCTGGGTGGCAAGGTTGAAGCGTAACGCCAGCAAGCCCCCGGCATCAGAACGGATATAAGCTATGACATTGGGAAAAGTAATAGGAACCGTATGGGCCACGCGTAAGGATGAAAAACTTACCGGATTAAAACTTTTATTGGTTCGCCCCGTTGAATTGGATTATACGCTAAAGAGCGGTTACGTGGTGGCCGCGGATACGGTTGGGGCCGGCGTGGGTGAAATCGTCATGATCACCACCGGCAGTTCAGCGCGCCAATCGGAACTTACGGCGGGCAAGCCGGTCGATGCGGTTGTCTCCGGTATCATTGACAAACTGGATATTTCGGAATAATGCATCTGGCTAAAACAATGGGCACGATTTGGGCCACACAAAAAGACCCCCAGTTGGACGGTCTGAAATTGCTGCTGATCCAGCCCATCAACATGGAACGTCAACCCCTGGGCACCCCGCTAATCGCGGTGGACAGCGTTGGCGCGGGAAGCGGTGAAATCGTTTTTTACATTACCGCTTCCGAGGCGGTGATGCCCCTGCAAAAACAGCCGGCCCTAACCGATGCCACCATTGTAGGTATCGTAGACAGAATCGAGTTAAAGGATGAAACTGACAAATAAAATCCGGCGCGGCATGTTGGACGGCCTGCGCAAGGCTTCCGCCCTGACCAATGAATACACGCGTATCGGCCGTTTAAAGATCGATATGCTGGCCATAAAAAAGGAACTGGAAGAGAAGCTGCTGGAGCTTGGCGGACGGGTGTACCAACTTTCACGCAAGGACGAGATAACCGCCCTGCCGACCGACAATCGCATCAACCACCTGATCTCTGAAATCAGAAAACTGGATGATGAATTGGCCCGGGTGGAAGAGGAACTGGAAAATATTAAAAAAATGGGTATATAAAAGTCATTAAGGGCTAAAAATAATTGCATTTTTGCAATTATTGCCTTAATCATAGAAGCTCGAATTTATAACATTAAAACTGGAGTATATTTGTGAGCGATTTTTTCATCAGTAAAAATCAATCATTGGAGAATTACTTAAGGGAAATCGGGGAAGTAAAACTCCTCACCCCCGATCAGGAAATTGATCTTGCCAAACGTATCAAACAGAATGATCAACGTGCATTAAAACAGCTAGTTAGTGCCAATCTCCGATTTGTAGTCAGTGTGGCCAAATCCTATCAGAATTACGGTTTGTCCCTGGAAGACTTGATCAACGAAGGTAACCTGGGCCTCATGAAAGCCGCCTACCGCTTTGACGAAACACGCGGCTTTAAGTTTATTTCCTATGCCGTGTGGTGGATCAAACAATCCATTCTGCAGGCCATTGCCGAGCAGTCCCGACTGGTGCGTCTGCCGCTTAACCGCGTGGGCACGCTGACTAAAATCGGCAAGGTGTACAGCATGCTGGAACAGGAATATGAGCGCGAACCCACCGCCGAGGAGATTGCCAAGGTACTGGAAGTGGACAGTGGCGATATCACCGATACCATTAAAATGGCCACACGTTCGGTATCCATGGACTCCCCCCTGCAAAAAAACAGCGACAGCCGTCTGATAGATATCCTGCAAAACCAGCAGGATCCCGAGCCGGATTCGGATGTGATGGGGGAATCCCTGAAAGAGGAGGTCAACTACATCCTTTCCACCCTGAGCGCCCGTGAAGCAAAGATTCTGAAACTCTATTTCGGCCTGGATGGTGAGAAGCCGCACACGCTGGAAGAGATCGGCGTGAAGTTTAAACTGACCCGGGAGCGGGTACGCCAGATTAAGGAAAAGGCCCTGAGACGCCTTCGTCACAGTTCCCGCAGCAAAGTTTTGCGATATTACTTAGGTTAAAGCGAATAAAAATAGGCGCGAAGCCCTTTGTGCTCTTGATTACTTTGTGAGAATTCTTTACCTTAAACTTGGTTCTGAATCGGAAAAAAGTGATCGAGAGCACAATACAATTAGGATTTTACTTTATGAAAGATGAGTCGCGCTTAATATTTGTCCCTAGAAATAGTTCGACTGTAAAAGAATATAAGATTTCTCGTGTCAAACTCTTCACCTACATATCAATTTTTTTAATCGGTTTTACATTTTTGGGTAAAATCAGTTTGGACTTACTGGTTGATTTTAGCCATAACTCCAAGATTAAAACGCTTGAAAGAACCAATATTGCCCTTGAAAACCGCCTGAAGGAAACCAAGGTTAAAATAAACGCACTCAACACACGCATAGCCGATATCATAAAAAAAGACGATGAATTACGTACGGTGCTGGGCCTGCCCAGGGTCAGTTCCGATGTGCGTAATGTCGGTATCGGGGGGGCTGATTATAATTATGACTTTATCGATGAAATCTCCGGTTTTGACGACCCCGCCGATTTAAACAGCCAGCTTTCCCTGCTAAGCAAGCTGGAACGGGAAAGTAAACTGGAGCTGGAAAGCTACAATGCCCTGATGGCCACCTTTGAACGCAAGCAGGACTCCATACGTTATCTGCCTTCGCTGAAGCCCGTGCTTACGGGTGTGATTTCCAGCGGATTTGGCCTGCGCCGCCATCCCATATACAAGGTACGCAAACATCATGACGGTCTGGATTTCTCCGCCGCCAAGGGAACGCCGGTCTATGCCTCCGCCGATGGCACCGTTTCATTTACCGGCCGGGTTAACGGCTATGGTAAGCTTATAAAACTGAACCATAAATATGGCTTCGTCACCCGTTACGGACATCTGTCCAAAATCGTCGTACGCAGGGGCCAGCAGATCAAGCGGGGTCAAAAAATTGGTGAAGTCGGCAGCACGGGCTTGTCCACCGCTCCCCATTTGCATTATGAAGTGCGCTATTACGGTAAGGCGGTCAATCCTTCCGCTTACTACTTTGATGACCACGTGTTAAATGAAAAAATCGTAAACAACAGGTAAAAGCATTCCCACATGAATTATATAACCGCCTTCATGGCGGTTTTTTTGTTTATGAGACCTAAATCTTTTCTAAAACGTATGATCCTGGCCGGCCTTATGTTCACCGCCTTATCTCAGGCGGCTGACTCCACGCGGGTAACTTTGATTTTCGGCGGTGACGTAACCCTGGCCAACCATTTCGGCCGCTATATCAAGAATGATTTCGCCTACGCCTTTAAAAAATTAGATATCTTCCGCCAGGCCGATATTGCCATGGTAAATCTGGAAAACCCCCTGACGGTCAGCACCGATAAGACAGAGAAACTCTTCAATTTTAAAGCCGCGCCCCCACTGGCAGAGGTCTTAAGTTCCGGCGGTGTCGATTTGGTTACCCTGGCCAACAATCACATTTACGACTTCAACCAGTCCGGTTTGCTGGAAACCCTGGAAGTACTGAACCGGCGGGGAATATACTATACGGGAGCGGGACGCATGGAGGAAGAGGCCCACCACCCGCTTATCTTAAAACGCAAGGGGTTGCGCCTGGGCTTTTTCTCTTATTACGGCACCCATAAACACAGCAACTCCCACCCGGCCACGGCGGACTCCGCCGGTACTGCCATGCGCCGTATCGGCCTGATCCGCAGGGATATCGAAAAATACAGAGATCTGACCGATGTGATCATTGTTAACTTTCACTGGGGGCTGGAAAAAGAACACTATCCGCAAAAGGAACAGATCCGTCTGGCCCATCAGGTGATCGACGCCGGCGCCGATCTGATCATCGGACATCACCCGCATGTTTTACAAGGCGTTGAATTATATAAGGGAAAGGCCGTATTTTACTCACTGGGAAATTTTATTTTTGGCGGGAATTCACGTACATACGAACTCTCGGCTCTGGCGGCGGTCGATATCTTTAAGAATAAGGAGGGGCCGGTCATCAAACCCCGTCTGGTACCCATAGAAATCGACCACTGGCAGCCGTCTGTTCTGGACAGTCTGCGCGCCAAATCCGTCATCGATTCGGTCAGAAAATATTCACAAATTTTTGAACACTCTATATTTTAAAAGGATGTATGACGCATGTCCGTAACAACAGAAGATATAAAGAAAATTGCCCGTCTCGCTCATCTGCACATAGAAGAAAAAGATTATCCTTCCTATATCCGCCAAATGAACGCCGTTTTGGGCTATATGGAGAAGTTGAATGAAGTGAACACCGGGGGCGTGGCGCCGATGATGAACAGCCTGGATTTAAAAAATGTTATGCGTGAGGACGAACCGCAGGCGTCCCTTCCCCGGGAGGAAGCCCTGAAAAACGCCCCGCTCTCCGGTGACGGCTTCTTCTGCGTGCCCAAGGTTGTAAAGCGATGAAAATAGTGTGTGTTATCCCGGCCCGCTACGCCTCCACGCGTCTGCCGGGAAAACCGCTGGTGCTGATCGGCGATAAGCCCATGATTCGCCATGTATATGAGCGGGCCTGTCTGGCCGGATCGATCGACCAGGTCATCATCGCCACCGACGATGAGCGCATAGAGCGTGTTGCCGGGCAATTCGGAGCTGCCGTGGTCATGACCGACCCGGCCCTCCCTTCGGGAACTGACCGCGTTTACGAGGCCATAAAAGAAGTTGATGCCGACGTCATCATCAACCTTCAGGGCGATGAACCTTTTATCGAGCCGCGGCTGCTGGATCAACTGGCGGCCATGTTCGGCAACCCGGAGGTACAGATCGCCACCCCCGTGGGGCCTGTCTCATCCTATGAAGAGCTGACAGACCCCAACCTTGTACGCGTTACCCGCGATATACACGGACGGGCGCTGTACTTTACCCGGGCCACCATCCCCTTTTTACGGGATGAGCCGGATAAAAAAAAATGGCCGGCCACGGTTCCTTTTTATAAGCATATCGGCATCTATGCCTACAGGAAAGAGATTCTGGCGCAATTAACCGGACTGCCGCCGGCCATGCTGGAACAGGCGGAAAAACTGGAGCAACTGCGTTTTCTGGAAAACGGCTATACCATACACACTATGGTAAGCGATTACAAGGCGCTGAGCGTGGATACGGAAGAAGATGTGAAAACAGCACAAAAAATAATAACCGAAATACAGGAAAACTGATGGCAACCAAATTTATTTTTTTTACCGGCGGGGTGGTCTCTTCACTGGGTAAGGGCATCGCCTGTTCTTCTCTGGGACTTTTGTTGAAATCGCGTGGATTTTCCGTAACCATCATAAAACTTGACCCCTACATCAATGTCGATCCGGGCACCATGAGCCCTTACCAGCATGGCGAGGTATATGTCACCGAGGATGGCGCCGAAACCGATTTGGATCTGGGCCACTACGAACGCTTTATTGACACCGACATGTGCCGTCTGAACAACACCACCACCGGACAGATTTACAACAACGTTATCCAGAAGGAACGTCGCGGGGATTATCTGGGCGCCACGGTGCAGGTTATCCCGCATGTGACCGATGAGATCAAAAACCATATTATCCGCGTGGCCGAAGAGATAAAAAGCGATATTGTCATCGTTGAAATCGGTGGCACCGTGGGTGACATCGAGAGCCTGCCCTTTTTGGAAGCCCTGCGCCAGTTCCGTTTGCAAAATGACCCGGAAGACACCCTGGTGGTTCATCTAACCCTGGTACCCTTTGTGGCCGCCGCCGATGAATTGAAAACCAAGCCGACCCAGCATTCGGTGATGCGCCTGCGCGAAATAGGTATACAGGCCGATGTCCTTTTATGCCGTACGGATCGCATTCTGGATCAATCCCTTAAGGAAAAGATCGGTCTTTTCTGCAATGTTTCCCACAATGCCGTAAAAACGGCTCTGGATGTAAAAACCATCTATGAGGTACCGCTGACCTACGCGCAATCCGGTTTTGACGACCTGGTGATCGAACGCCTGAAACTCCCCGACCGTCCCCGCCATATCGAAAACCTGGAAAAGAAAATCGCCCGCTACAAAAGCGTGCAGCGCGAAATTGAAATTGCCATCTGCGGAAAATATGTCAGCCTGCAGGATGCCTACAAAAGCATCATCGAGTCTTTTGTGCATGCCGGCATGGAAAACGATGTTCATGTAAAGCTGCGCTGGATCAACACCGAGGAGCTGGAGAAAACCGGCCTGGGTAACCGGCTGGAAGGCTGTAGCGGCATTCTGGTTCCGGGCGGATTTGGCGAACGCGGTATCGAGGGAAAATTGATGACCATACAATATGCCCGGGAGAACCAGGTTCCCTTTTTGGGAATTTGCCTGGGGTTGCAGTGCGCCTCCATCGAGTTCGCCCGTAATGTTCTGGGGGAAAAAGAGGCCAACAGTACCGAGTTCAACAGCGAAACACCGTCACCGGTAATACACCTTATGGAGGAGCAGTATGGCGTGACCGACAAGGGGGGCACCATGCGGTTGGGCAGCTATCCCTGCATCATCCAAAAGGGAACGAAAGTCTTCCAGGCCTACAAGGAGACCTCCATCAGTGAACGCCACCGCCACCGCTGGGAATTCAACAATGCTTACCGGGAGAAGTTTGAATCTCACGGGATGCGCATCAGCGGACTTTCACCGGACGGCACCCTGGTGGAGATAATTGAACTGGAGAACCATCCCTGGTTTATCGGCTGCCAGTTTCATCCGGAATTAAAATCCCGGCTGAGTAAGGCACACCCTCTTTTCCGTGAATTTGTAGCCGCCGCGCTCAAATACGAGGAATCCTTAAAGAAATAAGTCCCGCTGTCCGAATGATGAGATGTATTCATCTTTATCATGAGGAGAAACTCTTGGACGCATCGACACGGAATATTGTGGTACTGCACCGGCCCGCGCAGAAAATTGCCGACCTGAAGCGGGCCATTGAAGAAAGTAAATATACCGGACTGACGGCTAAATATTTCGCTGAGATAGCTTCAAAAATCAACCATGAATCGGTTCTTTGCGTTATCGCTTTTATCGATGAGGAAGACCAGAGCGGGGTCGATTTTTTACGCTCCTTTCTGGAGTATGACCAGCACATCCAGAGAATTCTCTTTGTCCGCAATCAACCCAATATCTTTCCATATATTCTGCATGCCGTAAACCGCGCCCATGTGGACTATATGGTTCCCCTGCCGGTAAACGCGCCCGATTTCCCCGTGCTATGCCGCAAGATTGTCCGTCGCTATGATAAAATGACCCGCGCTTTGCGTAAGTTCACCGAACTGGCCTCGGTTACCGAGGAACTTCTGGCCCAAAATGAAAAATACAAGGAAGACGCCACCTCCGACCCCCTGACCGCCCTGCTCAACCGCCGCTCCTTTGATTCCATGATAAATCGCTTTTGGGATCGCTGGCTGGAGAAAAGCGTCCCCTTTGCCATGGCGATTTTAGATCTTGACCACTTCAAATCCGTAAATGACACCTATGGACACACGGCGGGCGACACGGTTTTGAGCAGTGTCGCCGCCGTGCTTAAAAACAATCAGCGTACCGGTATCGACTTTGCCTTCAGATACGGAGGCGAAGAATTTGTCCTCATCTCATCCACGGTAGGCCTGCAGGATATGCAAAAATATGTATCCCGCCTTTTATCTATAGTGCGCAACCTTAAAATTGAGGCCGGTGATGATGTC
This sequence comes from Calditrichales bacterium, assembly GCA_015493745.1. Taxonomy (GTDB): domain Bacteria; phylum Calditrichota; class Calditrichia; order Calditrichales; family J004; genus J004. The sequence continues at coordinate 22,015 of WGCN01000201.1, read as the reverse complement.
ATACAGGTAACATTCAGTTGCGGTATCTGCCATAGCGAACAGGCCTCTTCGGTCAAGGATATCATAGAAAAAGCCGACCGGGCCTTATACCGGGCCAAGGATGAAGGCCGCAACCGTATATGCCTGGCGGAGGTCTGATTTTTTTCGCTAATAATTTCTCTCAGCGCACTATTTGCACATCCCGGGCAAATAGTGCGAAATAAATGTAAATTTTTATTATATTTTGTCGCTAATTTCGCTATATTCAAAAATATTTATCCACATTACACAGCTTTTCTCTACCGGCATGGACGGTGTCAGCTTAAGTAACCGGGATAAAACAAGGGATTTTATCCATACGTGTCTTTCTTAAGAAGCGTAGCTGTTTTTGGAGTGGAGTTAACATATTTGAGTGGCAAAATAAAGTGATCTATTCTTTATTAAAATATTTAAGCGCGCTATTCCTGTTGCTGTTTGCGGCCGGATGCCTTGAGGATGTACCACACGACAACCCCCTGGATCCGCAAAACAGTAACCGCGGCTATACCCTGAGCGGCACGGTAAACACACTCTATGCGCCCGTGCAAACCATCTCCAATGCCATAATCACCCTGGAACCCGGAAACGAAAAGGTCTTTTCCCGGAGCGACGGCAGCTTTCTGCTGGAGAACCTGTTACCGGGTGATTATACCGTCTATTGTACCGCCGATGGCTATACCCGCGACTCGCTGAGGGTCACCCTGAACGCTAATCACGTCGTTAATTTCTTTCTGGACGGTCTGCCCTATTTTGAAACGATTTCCCTGACCACACAGCATTTATCACAATTTTTCCCCGTGGAAGACCTTTACTATCTGCAAATTGAGGCCCGGGTAAACGACCCCGACGGTATTGCCGACATTAACAGCGTCTTTTTTGATATCCCAGAATACAATGTACATGACACCCTGTTCGTCAGCCTGGAAGCCGGCACCTTCAGCAGAAGGCTAAGCATCGATGACCTGCCGGTTAACACCATTCAATCCCTCATTGGCCGGGCCTTTATCCTAAGCGTATTGGACGATGCCGGAAAAACGGTTAAATCCGGTAAGCGTTATCTGACACGCGTTATCGAAGAAACCCCGGTATTGAATCAGCCGGTAAATTTACAAACCGTCCCGGTCGACTCCATCCGGTTTATTTGGCAAAAGGTGCGCCTGCCCTATTGGTTTAATCTGAAAATTGAAATATTTCAGATAAACCAGGGCCTGTTGAGCCCGGTAACCACCATACCGGATATCCCCGGAGCAACCCAAACCCTGACCATAAGCAACACGCTTCCGGCGGCCAACTATGTCTGGATACTCAAGGTCACCGATGAATTCGGCAACAGCAGCAGTTCCCGCGAGGGGACATTTCAGGTTACCAATTAGAGGAATGAATCATGTTAAAGAATCCCTTTGAAACCCTATTGACCATCAGCCAGCAGATTAACAGTACCCATGAGATTACCGTTTTGCTGGATAAAATAATGGATTCCGCCATGCGGGTGCTGGAAGCGGAGCGGGGGTTTATACTGCTGAAAAAGAATAAAACGGCCCATTATGAAACGGTAACGGCCCGCAACCTCTCCCGCGAGAGAATCGAATCCATGAAGGAGCACTCCTCCAGCGTGGTAACCAGGGTGTTACAAACCCGTGAAGCGCTGATCAGCGTGGACGCCCAGGAAGATGACCGTTTTAGCGGGGCCGAAAGCATTATTCTGCAAAAGATCCATTCGGTTATCTGCACCCCCCTGCTCATAGAGGATCGCATTATCGGCGCCATATACATGGATCGTCAAATGTCCGAGGATCAGTTTGATCAAAGCAGTCTGGACTTTTTAACCGCTTTTGCCCGGCAGGCGGCCATCGCCATTGAAAACGCCCAAATGCTCAACGATCTGCAAAACGAGAATAAAAAACTCAAGGAACGCATCTCCCTTAATGACCGTTTTCCGGAAATCATCGGCAAAAGCCAGCCGATGCAGAAGATATTTGAAATGGTGCACAGCGTGGCCCCCTCCACCGCCACCGTGCTGATCGAGGGCGAATCCGGGACGGGCAAGGAGTTAATCGCCCGGGCCATTCATGACCATTCCAACCAAAAGGATAAACCGTTCATACCGATATTTTGCGGCAGCCTGTCGGAGAACCTGATGGAGAGCGAGCTGTTCGGCCATAAAAAGGGAGCCTTTACCGGCGCCCATCAGGATAAACCCGGCCTGTTTGAAGATGCCGACGGCGGCACTCTTTTTTTGGATGAAGTGGGTGAAATCAGCCAGCCTATTCAAACCAAGCTGTTGCGTATTTTGCAGGAGGGCGAATTAAAACGCGTGGGTGACAATGTAATCCGCAAAGTCAATGTACGCGTACTTTGCGCCACCAACCGCGATCTGTATAAGGAAGTCCAGGAGGGACGCTTCCGGGAAGATCTGTACTATCGCCTCAATGTCATTTATATAAAAATGCCGCCCCTGCGCGAGCGCCCCGACGACATTTTGCTGTTAGCCGAACATTTTTTACAACACTATGCCCTGAAAAATAAAAAGAACTTTAAGGGCTTCAGCAAAGAGGCCCTGCGCTATTTGCAACAGTATGACTGGCCCGGCAATGTCCGGGAACTGGAAAACACCATAGAACGGGCCGTGATCCTGTCTTCCAAAAGCCTGATCGAACCCGATGTTTTTCAGCTTAAAAAGAGCGAGCCAAAAATGCCGGTGGGCAAAACCCTCAAGGAGATCAATAAATACGCCATACTGCAAACCATGGAAATGACCGGCGGAAACCGCACCAAAGCCGCTGAAATTCTCGATGTATCCCGGCGCTGGCTGCAATACCAGCTAAAGGAATGGGGCATGGTGGATGAACATTAAGAATCATGAGATCATTCATGAAATAAGCCGCGGAGCCATCACCACCGTTTATAAAGCCCAACATCTGAACCTGAACCGCACGGTTATCCTGAAGGTGCTTAATCCCCAGTGGCTGCGCGAACAGGATCTGTTAAAGCGCTTTAAGCGGGAAGCCCGTATCAGCGCCCATCTCCAGCACCCCAATATCGTCAATGTCTATGATTTCCATATCAGCCCCGACCTGGTATACATATCGCTGGAATATGTGGAGGGAGGGACCCTGGAGCAGTTGATACATGAAAAGCAGCCGCTGGCCCTGCCTCAAATCATCTCCATAGTGCGCGATACCCTGAAGGCCCTGGACTATGCCCACGGCAAAGGGGTCATCCATCGTGACATTAAGCCGGGTAATATTCTGATCGATTCAAACTTTACGGCCCGACTAACCGATTTTGGCCTGGCCTCTTTTCAGGATATGCCCGGAGTCACCGCTCAGGGACAAAGCATGGGAACTCCGGCCTATATGCCTCCGGAGCTGATCCGTGGTGAAAAGGCCGGCATACAAAGCGATCTGTACAGTCTGGGGCTTACCCTGTATGAGATGCTGTGCGGGACCAATCCCTTTCAAAAAGAAAACACCGCGGCCACCCTGCAGGCTGTTTTAAGCGAGGAAGCGACCGATATCGCCAGCCTGCGACCCGAAGTGCCCCGGCTACTCACGGACATGACCCGCCAGCTTATGGCACGCGCACCACAGGAGAGACCGCCGAACGCGGCTGTTTTGCTGCAACAAATCGAAAAAACGGAAGCACCCGCCACGGACAGCCCCACCGCTAAAAAAAAGTCCCCTTATTGGCTCCCCGGCTTCGGAGTGTTACTGATCGCCGTACTTTTTTATTTCATTCTGTTTACCCCCCGGCAGGAAGAACAGGCTGTGCCTCCGGAGACACTCAGCAGCGTTCAGGACAGTGTTCCCCCCGCACCGGCCACCGATAACAAACAACCTGCGGAAAAGAGCGGGCCCCGGCAATCTCCCATTAAGACGGCAGACAACTCCCCGCCGGTCACGCTCCCGTCCGGGCCTTCCCCGACGGAGACTGAGCTACCGGCAACGGGAAGCATCTATGTCAGTTGCTCACCCTGGGCCAAAGTGCTGCTGGACGGCGATTCCGTGGATGTAACTCCCCTGAAACAGGCGCTGGAGCTCACTCCGGGCACCCACCGCCTGGAATTGATTAACCCCAACTATAAAAGTGAAAGCTTTACCGTGAATATCGTCGCCGGGAAAAAGGATACGCTGAACGTGCGTCTCCGGCCCAACTTTGCCTATCTGATGATAAAGGCCACGCCCTGGGCCCGGATTTACATTAACGACAAATACAAAGAAGATACACCGTTGAAACAGGCCCTGATCGTACCGGCGGGCCGTAACATCATAAGGCTGGTAAATCCGGCTTTGGGCACCATTACCGATACGCTTTCGGTACGGGCCGGGGAACGGCTGGAAAAACACTTTCGTTTTGCACGTTAACTGGCACAATGTTTGACTTATATTTCCATGAAATATGCTTTGGAGCAAAAACATGAAAAGAATACTAACAGCAGTTTTAATTTTATCGGCGGGATTATTTTCCCCGGCCGCGGCCGATGAGTGGTCGACCACGGCGCGCCTGAACATACCGCGTGCCGGTGCGGCGGCGGTAACTTATAACGGCAAAATTTATGTTTTTGGCGGTAAGTCTGTTAATAACAACGTGTTAAACAGTGTGGAAGTTTATGACCCCCTCAATGAAACCTGGAGTATAACCGAGGTCGCATCCTTTAAGTATGCCCGCTACAATGCCACCGCCATCGTCTGGAAAGATAAAATTTATCTGATCGGCGGCCGCAGCAACAACAAGGTTATGGAAAAGATGGAAGTCTATGACCCTGCGCAAAATATGTGGAGCAAGGCGCATGAGATGCACAACGAACGCGAAGGACACTCGGCCAATATCCTGAATGATCATATTTATGTGTTCGGCGGCCGGAAATCATCGGATTATGTGGATGACATCGAGTGGTATGATGCGGAAAACAGTGAATGGGAAGAGGCCGATACCGATATGGAAGATCACAGCCGCGCCGCCCATTTTAACGCCGTTTATGAAAATACTTACTACATGTTCGGCGGCTATTTTTACGGCGGCCCGACCAACACCATCTACAAGCTTAGTCCCGACAGTAGCAACGCCGCCTGGACGGATATAGGCCGCCTGGACACCCCAAGAGCTTATGGCGCCACCGCGGCCATCGACTCCTTTATTTTCCTGATTGGCGGTGAAACAAACAGCGGTAAAAGCACCCTGGTCGAGATATTTAACACCGGTAACGGGCAACTGAGCCGGGGCAAGGATATGTCCACGGCCCGCAGCGGTATGGCCGTAGCCCTGCTGGAAAATAAAATATTTATTATCGGCGGTTACACCGGTTCTTCGAACGACATTGTCGACGATGTGGATATTTACACCCCGGATATTACCGCCATCGTCGAATATCCCCGGCCCGGCCCGCAAACATTCCGCCTGGCCAGGGCCTATCCCAACCCATTCAACGGCCGCATTCGCATGGATTTTGAGATACCTTTGAGTGGTACCGTACAAATTGATATATTAAACAGCATGGGACAAAAGATACGCCGGCTGGAGAACTCTTTTTTCCGCCCGGGAAGCTATTCCCTCTTTTGGGATGCCCGGGACAACAGGGGCCGCTTTGTAGCTTCGGGCGCCTATTTTGTTCTTATCCGTACCCGGGAGCAACATCAGATATTAAAAATAACCTATGTTAAATAAAGTACTGCTGTTTTCATGGCTTTCCATACTGCTTACTCAGGGCCACCTCTCCGCTCAGAGCAAGGAGTATGATATTTTTCAATTACGGTTCCTTTATAATGAAGTAAAGTTTGACGAAGTTATCCAACTGGGACGCACGTTACTGAAAAACCCCGAACGTCTGGATCAAAAGGATTTGGAGCATATACACAAGTATCTGGCCCTCTCTTTCTTTAATACCGGATTGACCGATTCCTCACGCTCACATTTCTATACGCTTCTGTCCATCAACCCCGCTTTCGAACCGGATCCCATACAGACCTCACCCAAAATTCTGGAGTTTTTCGGCAGGATTAAAAGCAGTTTTGAAAAGGAACGGGAAAAGAGAACCGTCATCCCTTACACGCAATATGTTTTTGTGGAAGACATTCGCCCGGCGGCGGCCCTGCGCTCTCTGCTCCTTCCCGGATGGGGGCAGTGGTATAAAAAGCAGCCTTCCAAGGCCTATCTGTTCGGTGGCGCTTTTATCAGTGCCACGCTGAGTGTCGGTATCTCCTACGCGCTGGAAAAAAATATGCGCCAAAAATACCTTGATGAAAAAGATCCCGCACGGATTGCCGGTCGTTATGACGACTACAACACCATGTCCAAAACGCGGCGCATCATGCAATACACCGCCCTGGCCCTTTGGGGCGCTTCCATCGCCGATGCCCTGTTCAGTTCCTACGACCCGCTTCTGCAGCCGCGGGTCGATGAGCAATACCTGGGGCTCAGCCTGCAAATCACCTTCTAAAAAATGGGTCGGCCCGCCCGCGGCGGGTTAAAAATAGGCGCGCACTTCGGCCTGGCCGGTGTGGATGACCCGGCTTAGTCCCGCATCATTCCGTCCGCTGTATGAGAAATTAAACAGAACATTTTTGGTGATGTTATACTCCATCCGTGCCTGCCAGCGCTGGCTTAGGCCCTCTTTGCGCCCGCGGGCCATTTCATAGGGCACGGTCAGGTTTAAGGGATTGTCCAGCAAACGCACGGTCTGATATTCGTAATTCAGGGAAAGCCGGGCCTTTCCGGGAATAATAAAATTAAGCTGCGGCTTAAAAAGACCATACCACAGGGACAGGGGATAGTTATCGGTGCGGTTTTCCTCGCGCCCGTATTCGGTTTCCAAACGGGCCTCCCATCGTTTGTTCAGGCGCCAGGTAATTTTTTCGGTCGCCAACAGGCCGCTGATATTACGGTTGCGCATGACGTTGCTTCGGCTGTTACGCGTCACAAACCGTCCGCGCACCTCGGTCTGGCTTTTCAGGGCCGGTATAATGCGCCAGTCCATGCGCAAGGCCCGCTCCACATTAAGACGGTCTTCGTTATCCGCCGCATCCAGGAACTGGTTAAAGCGATCATCCCGATAGCGATACTGGATGCGGAAATTCAGGGCACGGTTACGTTTCATGATGTACAGGTCCTGATCAAACACCAGCGCGCCCCGCAAGGTATAGGCCCCCTGAAAGCGGCTCAGGTTTAACAGGTAGATGGAAGCAACATCCGGTTCCCGGGTCTCCTCGTCCGCGCGCAGATAGCTGTTCCCGCTCAGGTTTTTCAGAATAACCTGCCACCAGTGGCCGGGTTTTCGCCACCAGGCCGCGCCATCATAGGTAAGCCGTAAGGCCGAGTTTAAGCGGGTCACCGGTTCAAAGCGCCCGGAGGAGACGATAAACAGAACATAATCCCCGTCGGGATCGGGCACATATTCCTGCAAGTCCGTATCAAAACGCAGGTTGCCCCGTCCGGGCTCCACTTTGATATAGACCTTTTCTCTCAAGGCTGTCTGATCGGTGCTGATCCTGTACTTGGCGTTGATACGCAGGGCATTTTTCCAGCGACTGTGGCTAAAAGTCACATCGGCCAGATTGGTGGCATTATCCTGCCAGACGGTATCCTGAACCGTGGCATCCGCATACAAAAGCTTAAGTGTATCGACCCGGATATTTTTAAAGCGTTCCTCGAACACCTTTTGGCGGCGCAGCACATCCACCGTCAGGGCGGTACGCGGCACGCCGGTGAGCTCAAAATGCAGACGGGCGGTACGCGCCACCGATTGCGGCGTCAGCCGACCCTGCCGTTCCACATCATACACCTGATCATAGCGCGTCTGATACTGGGCGAACCCCTTGATCCGCCACCAATCCAGGATATTAAGACGCAAACCCACATCATCATAGCGAAACCCGTTTACCAGCGCCGGTGTTTGATTCCTTCTGTTTTCAAAGCGGTAGATAAGCTGCGGCTCAAAACCTCCCAGACCATACCCGTATTCACTTTGCAAACGTCGCCAGGTATTGTCGATTTGCCGGTTCTCCTGCCGGCTGCGCAGATAGGTAAAATCCACCTCGCCGCGCCCCCAGCTGCTTTTGCGCATTTCCAGGGCGCTGTTTACACGCCGGGTCCTTTGCCCGGCCTTATTCAGCAATCCCCCGTTTAAGCGTAAATTTATGTTCTCCGTGGGGAAATAGCTTCCGTTAAATTGCAGGCTTTTTTCCTCGCGGGTGTCAAGATTGTCATTGAGCACATTCCAGTAGCGTTGATAGTCCGGTTTGTTTAGCCGGTCCAGGGACTGAAAGCGATCATCGACATAAGTGGCGCTGATATCCGCCGTAAAGCGCCCCGGCCGTAAACCGAAAAGAGCGATCTGCCGGTCACGGGTTTTATAACGCATAAAGAGGGCCTGACCATTGTTCCGGCTATTGTCCAGGGCGGAAAAGGTATTCGGATCAAAACGGCTAAAGGCATACTCCGCCTTAAAGTCTGTTTTTTCATCGATCCGCCACTTAACATCCAAATCCGCCAGTTGATGATCCTGCGGCAGGGGCAGCAGCTTTACCGGTTCATAATCCCCGCGTGACGGGCCGATCCAGCGGTATTGCCCCAGCCGGTCGCGGGTATAACTGCCGTTCCCCCTACCGACATAGCTAAAGGAAACCCGGTAGTCTCCCCCACCGCGCCCCACATATTTATAGATGCGGTACAGGGAATCGGCATAGAGTGTATCGGCCCGGATGTAACGCCCTTTTCCCGCGCCCACCTCACTGGCCCCGCTGACAAATGCCCTGAACGGATCATTACCGGCGCGCCTGAGCACTTCTTTTTCGGCGGAGGTAAAACCGCTCTCACGCCCCAACAGGCGTTCCTTGCTGTCGCTTTCACGAAAATATCGCAGGGAGTAGCTCAGGCCGAATCCCAGGGCGCCTTCATAAGTGGCGCCATAGGCGTCGCGGTTAAACTTTTGCCCGGCAGGGAAAAACTCAAAATCAACCTCGATGCGGCTCTCCCCGGTAATCAGCCTTTTGTTGGTAAAACGTATTTCGCCATTGCCGTATTCGATCACATAGTCGTTGCTCTCTCCACGGCTCATTTTTTGACCGTCCAGCCATACCTGTTCCGTACCGGCCAATACGATAATTTCCCGTTCGCCGTTGTTGCCGGTTAACTGATACGGCCCCTGATTTCCTTCCCGGCCGATGAAAATCTGTCTTTTAATCAATCCGCGCGTGGTGGCCCCGGTGAGTTCCAGACGATGGCCTTTATATTTGCCGGACAGATTGATACCCTGTAGTTTTCTTTTAAGATTGCCAAAACGCAGCGTATTGACGTCGTAGTAGATATCTCCTACCGTTCCATCAAGCACGGGACTTTTAAACTGTACAAAAACACGATCGATCTCATCCAGCGTCTGCGTGTTCCCTTCCGGCTGAATGGGGGTGGTTTCGTCGGTTAAAGCGGCGACAATCTCAATGTTTTCATTCAGTTGGCCGCTAAGTTCCAGATTCAGTCCGGAACTCAGGGTCAGATCACGGTTGGAACCGATATTCACCCCGCGGGCGATGGAACCGCGTTTTTTCAGACCGCTGCCGAAATCCTCGAAGGCCGTCCCCAGATCCACGGCGGAAATAATCACTCTTTTTTTCGCGGCGATTTCTCCGCTTTCCTTACGGGTCAGGGTATCTTTTTTAAAGAGGGTATAGCGTCGCTTAAGATTGATGGGGTAACGCCGGTAGCGGATGCGTACGGTATCGCCCTTTTGCGGCGGCGGAACAAAACGTATGCGTGTATCCTCCAGGCGAAAATCCAAAACCGGTTGCGCCCGCCGTTTGTTTAAATAAATCTCCAGCGATTCCTTTACGGGTAAATGACGGTCGGGAAAAGTAAAAAACCTAAGCGGGCGCCCGGGCACTATGGTGGAATCCACCTGCCAGGGAGAGGAATTCCCCTGGGCGGCTAACGCCCCTGCCGCCATAAAAACAACAATAAACAGAAGCTTTTTCACGGCAGAGTCAATATTCCTTTGATCACTTCATTTCCATCCAGGACAAAAAGCAGGTAGCGATCGCCATCCTTTATGGCAGCGGCGTCACGGGGGTGCTTTACCGGCGCGGCCTTTACCGCCCTTACGGCATAGTGATGGTCGATAAGAAAAAGGCGGCCGGCCTGCGGATCGGATAACAGGAAATAGTCATCGTTTATAATGGATAAACCGGAAGGACTTACAAAGCGCGGACTGGAGATGCGACGCACAAGGTTTCCGAAAAAATCATAAACAATCACCGAGGAGTCGCCGCTGTTGCTCACCAGCAGACGGTCTCCGCGCCAAATATCGATCTGCTGCGGTTCATTCAGTTCCGCCGAGGCGCTTTCCAGATAGCCAAAGGCATATTCTGCGTCGCCGTTGCGGTTATACTTGATCACCTTATCCTGGTTTCGGCTGAGCAAAAACAGTTCATTCTGGCTGCTCACGGCACAACTGGCGGCATAATCAAATTGCAGTTCCTCACTCAGGGCGCTGTTGGCTTCCAAAAAGGAAAGAAAGTTCAACTGCCGGTCAAAACGTTGCAGACGACGATTGTTATAGTCGGAAACAAAAATATCAACCACCGAACGGCTCCAGATATCCCGGGGTTCGTCAAACTGCTCCTCATCAAAACCAAAACCGCCGATGGTACGCACAACTTTCCCGCGGATATCCATAACCACGATACGGTTGTGACCCGTATCCACCACATAGACTTTTTGTTCGGGACTGATATCAATGGCCATGGGGCTTAAAAGCAGCGAATCCCCCGCTTCCGTCAGGTTAATACGTTGAAGCGCTTTAAAGCTTTGAGCGGCGGCCAAAGAGCACATGGCAATAAAAATAAGGATTATCTTCATATTTTATTCCTATCGACCTAATATATATTTTATTCAAGAACGATCAAGGTATAAATTCCCGGAAAAACTTTTTTCGCTAAAGTGCTGAAAATCAATGAGATAAATTTCCCGGACCAATAGATTGCTTCTAATCTAAAAAGATTTTGACTTTAGTATCGTTTTTATTAACCTTTTTTGAAATTATCCGAGTTAAAGTTCTGTTAAACATAGAGCTTACAACATTTAAACTCAGCCGGGAACATGTCGAGGCTGGGGAACACTACAAAAAGGTTTAAAATGATAGAAGTTTCAGTAAAGGGCGTTTTTTTAACGCAAAATCAGTCCAGTGGGATTTTATTAAAAGAGACCGAAGGGGATCGTACACTGCCTATAATAATCGGTGAATATGAGGCGCAATCCATTGCCCTGGGCTTGGAGAACATCAAACCGCCCCGCCCGATCACCCATGACCTGACCACGCAAATCATGGCCCAATGCGGTATTGGGATGGAAAGTGTGCTGATCAACGATTTAAAGGAAAATACCTTCTATGCCACCATCCGTTTGCGAACGGAAAACGACCAGGCCCTGGATGTGGATTCACGTCCCAGTGACGCCATCGCCCTGGCCGTACGAAACCAGACACCGATATACGTTGAGGAATCGGTGATGGATCAGGCCAGTTATGTGGCCGAGGATAAAGAGGAAAACATGGACCGAAGTTTCATTTTCAAATCCGGTTCCGAGGAATTGGACCGTCTAAAAGAGGATTTGAAAAAAGCCGTGGAAGCCGAGGAGTATGAAAAAGCCGCGCAGATACGGGATAAGATAAAACGTCTGGAAGCGAAACAATAATTCAATTATGAGAACATAAGGTAGAACCTATGGCTGACTATAAATTTAAACTTAAGTTTTACGGCGTCCGTGGAAGTTATCCCGTGGCTTCAAAGGCAGGCACGGAAATTGGCGGCAATACCGCCTGCGTGCTGGCCCGCACCCCCGAAAACATCGTAATTCTGGATGCGGGTAGCGGCGTGATTAATCTTGGAAAGGAACTGGTGCCGGAGATTCTGCAACACCAAAAAAGAAATGACACCCCCTTTCATATCACCTTCATCTTTAATCACACCCACTCGGATCATATCTTGGGCCTGCCCTTCTTTGCCCCCTTGTATATGCCCAATGTCTTTATCCATTTTTTCGGCCCGGCCACTCTGGGCAAAAGCTTTGAAGAGGTTCTCAGAACCCTGGTCATGCCTCAGTTCTATCCCGTGGCCATGGATGAATTCCGTTCCACCAAGGAATTTCATGACATGACCGAGAACGATGTCATCTATTTCACCAAAGACCGGCCGGCGCCAAAAGTGGCCCATGTTATGGAGAAACTTCCCCTGGACCGCAGCCTCTCCATCCATTTGATGAAATACTATTTTCACCCCAAGGATGGCAGCTACCCCATGCGTATCGAATATAAAGATAAAAAGATTGTCTATGCCACGGACGTGGAGCAATATATCGGTGGCGACCAGCGGCTGATAAAGTTCTCCCAAAATGCGGACATTCTAATCCACGATGCCCAATATACCGAGGAGCAATATAAAATGTTTGCCGGCTACGGGCACAGCACCTTCGTTTCCGCCTGTGACGCCGCTTCGCAGGCCAAAGCCCAAAAACTGATACTCTTCCATCACAATCCCGCCCATAGCGACGCCGATTTACGTGCTATCGAGAAAAAAGCCCGGGCCTTGTTTCCCAATTGCGAACTGGCCGTGGAAGGCTGGGAGTGGAAAGTTTAGATTTTCCGGCGGGCTTGTATGGCGCGGCCAATCGTTGTCTGATCCACAAATTCCAAATGGGAACCCATGGGGATTCCATGGGCAATGCGTGTAATTTCCACGGAATGGTTTTTAAGTAGTTGCGAAAGATAGATCATCGTGGCTTCACCCTCGGTGGACAGGTTTAAAGCCAGCACCACCTCCCGGATATCGCCCGCGCGCACCCGTTCCACCAACTCGCGTATTTTTAAATCTTCCACGCTGACACCCGCCAGGGGAGAGATGACCCCGCCCAAAACGTGATAGACGCCGCCATACTCATTGGAAGATTCAATGGCCATAACATCCACGATATCCTCAACCACGCATATTTTTGATGAATCGCGTGTCGTATCCGCGCAGATGGCACACAATGTATCCTCGGCAATATTAAAACACTGCCGGCATAAACGGGTATTCTGTTTTACATCCACAATGGCGCCGCTCAGGGCCCCGGCATACTCCTCCGACCCCTTTAAAATATAGATGGCCAGGCGCTGAGCCGTCTTCCGCCCGATACCCGGAAGCCTGGACAGCTGAGATACAAGATTATCCAAAGAAGCAATTCTAAACTGAGACATATTTATTTACCACGATGAACTGAGAGCCAGAGCCTACATGCCCGGCAAATTAAGACCACCCAACATCCCCCCGGTAATTTTCTGCATGGCCTCGGCCGCTTTTTCCTGGGCGTTTTTTATAGCCTGATTAACCGCGGCAGCCACCAAATCTTCCAGCATTTCCTTTTCATCGGCATTAACGACCTCCGGCTCGATGGAGATGGAGAGAATTTCCAGTTTACCATTGGCGGTTACCTTAACCATACCGCCTCCCGCGCTGCCTTCGGCGGTGATCTCGGCCAGCCCCTCCTGCGCCTTGGACATTTCCGCCTGCATCTCCTGAGCCTTTTTTAAAAGATCATTCATATTCATAATTCATTCTCCTTTTAAATTAAAAATCCGGCTCAAGGCCTAATTCTTCAACAAACTTATTAAAGAGAACATTCTCCTTCCTGAGCTGTTCCAACTTTTCAAGTTTCTCTTCCCGCACCTTACCCAACTTCTCCCCGGCCCGGCCCGTAATACTTTCAACGATCTCATAGTCTATTTTTAATCCCAAAGGCTGCCCCGTCACCTCCCGGATCCCGGCATTGATAAATTTCATGTTTTTATCAAGGCGCTCACTGTTAAAACGTTCACAGCGCAGGGATACGCGCAGATGCCCGTTATGAATACTTTGAGGTTCGGCCTGGGCCAGCACACTGCCCAGTGTAGGCATTTTTGAATTTATATGCTTTACCACTTTAGGCCACAGAATATGTACATCGGTGGCTAAAGCAGACGCCGGGGAGGAGGAAACGGAGGATTTAGAGGCCTTCAGGGCTTTTTTTTTTACCTGACTCAGTTCCCGGAGTATGGCCTCAATGCTTTTTGTTTCCGGCATCTGAGCCATTTTCACCAGAGAGAGTTCAAACTTCAGATAGGGTTGCGGACTCCATTTCATTTCCTGGATGGCCTGCCCCAACAGGGTAAGATAGCTGATCAGATCCCGTTCCTCAAATCCCTGCGCCTCCTTGATATACCGTTCGGCATACATCTCGGACACTTCCAGCAAATCCGCCGACTCCATGGCCCGGCTCACCAGAAGATTGCGAAAATGTTCTTCCAAACCTGTCAGCAGTTCCAGCAAATCCACACCGGAACCAAACAGTTCCCGGGCATAAAGCAAAATACCCTTGATATCGTGAGCGGCAATCAGGGCGCTCAGTTTAAAAAAGACCTCCTGATCCAGAACCCCCAGAGCCTGCTGCACGCTCTTCAGTGTCACGTTCTGACCGCTGAAGGAGATTATCTGATCGAGAATGCTTTGTGAATCCCTCATGGAGCCGTCGGCCTTTTTGGCAATTTCCAGCAGAGCGTCATCTTCCGCCCCAATTTTTTCCCGGTCACAGATAAGCTTCAGATGTTTTTTTATGGTGTCCAGCGGAATACGTTTAAAGTCATACCGCTGGCAACGGGAAAGGATGGTGGCCGGTACCCGGTGAATTTCCGTGGTGGCAAAAATAAAAATGGCATGGGCGGGCGGCTCTTCCAGCGTTTTCAACAAGGCGTTAAAGGCCTCATTGGTCAACATGTGCACCTCATCGATGATGTAGATGCGATAGCGGCTTTCGGAAGGGGTATAGTTGATGTTTTCGCGCAGGTTGCGAATCTCTTCGATGCGGCGGTTGGACGCCCCGTCAATCTCCATGACATCCATGGAGCGCCCCTGAATAATGGCCTGACAAACCGGACTGTTGATATCGGGTGTGGGCGTCGGTCCGTCCTCGGCATTTAAAGCCATGGCCAGAATGCGGGCTGTCGTTGTTTTACCCACGCCACGCGGGCCGGAAAAAATATAAGCCTGTCCTATACGCTGATTTTTAATGGCATTGGCCAGCGTTTGCGTAATATGTTCCTGGCCGATCACCTCTTCAAAACTCATCGGGCGATAGCGGCGGGCGATAACTACATAAGACATAAGCAGAAAATTTTATTTAAATGTAAAAAGCCAGGCTGACCCACGGCACATAGTGCATCCGCTGACCGCTGCTTCCTTCCGGACCTGACGGGGTTGGGCGAAGTCCTATTGCGTGGGACCTGGCTATATATTTTCATGCAAGGCACTTAATTTAAATAAAAATCTGTAAATAAAAAATATCCTTTACGAAAATAAAAACATATTTATCTTTTATGAGCCGTTTACGCCTTGTGCGGGGCAAAGAGCTGGCCCGGAAGCGCTATCCGGCCTTGTGATTTTATTTAAGGTCGGCAGGAACCGGTCATTAAAAGTAACGTTCTTGATACTAAGGTTGATTTAATGATACAGGTTTGATATTTTAGCCCATTCAAAGGAGGATGAAGGATGAAAAAAGCTACCCTGTTCGCATTGGTTTTTGTTTTCACCATGCCGGTATGGGTTTCGGCGCAGTTAAAAAAAGATACGCGCCAGCCTAATATTACAACCGCATTGACCCAGCCCTCCATGCCGTCCCTGTTCAGTTGGCTGGATGTGGGTAAAATTCAGATGAGCCATCAGCTATCAATGTCCTTTGGCATGGGTGGCGGCGGCCAGGTGTTACAAAATGCCTATATCAACAGCATGTTCATTCCGTTTTCGGAAGATCTGACCTTGCAAACCAATATCGGCATCATGTCCACTCCGTATCAAAGCTTTGGCGATCAATCCAATTCCAATCAACCACAGTTTTTCGGCAGCGCGCAGTTAAATTATCGCATATCAAAAAATTCATCTATCTCCTTACGGATAGAAAAGGCACCTTATAACTATGGTTACGGCTATGGTAGCGGCGGATATTACGGTTCGCCCTATTCCAACTTTATGCCCTGGGGCAGCGGAAGCCATGGCAACGGAAGCAAACGGTAAATCATTTTAAGCAAGTTGATGTTTAAACCGGGTTTGTTATAAGCCCGGTTATTTTTTTGACCTAACTTGGGAGCGTTCTGACAGATTGAGACATCGCAGAAGAATACAAAACACGCAAATCAGTAAAAAAAGACACCATTCCGTTACCCGGACCGCTATACCCCGGCCAAAAAAGAAAACCAAATGGCCTTTTTTCATCATCATCGCTTTAATTGTGGCCGGTTCGGCTTTTTTGCTGTTTATGGATATGATCCCCCTGCCCGCTCTTGATCACCTCTGGGGCAATAACAAACAAACTTCCGTCAGTGAAAAAACGGACAAGGCGGCACCCTCGGAGCAACAACCGGCTTTGCCCATGGAACAGGAAGAGACCGAGCCCTACTATTCACCCGTGCAACGGCAAATACAGTTGGAGATTCTCAACGGCTGTGGCGCCAAGGGTGTTGCCGACCAACTGACAAAGCTGTTACGCAAACACAACTATGATGTTGTCAATAAAGGAAACTATCTGAAAAAAGGAAAAGTCAACTGGAATGTGGCGGAAACACGTATCATTGACCAGATCGGAAAGGTGGATAACGCCCGCCAACTGGCCGATGCCATGGGGGTGCTCTACAGCAATGTGGAGTCCTATGAAAACCCGTCGCCCATTGCCGACATCACCATCATCATCGGGAAGGATTATAAAACCCTGCCCATATTCAACCATCAGGAGTAATCATTGACTGCCGCAGAACTCGCGGATAACATCGCTCAACTGGGTCTTGAAAAAAAAGGGGACCAGATATGCACCCTGGATGTACGGGGCCTGAGCCATGTTACCGACTATTTCGTCATTATGTCAGCCGATTCCGAAGTTCAGCTTCGGGCCATTGCCGACAATATCGAAAAAAAACTTAAAGAAGATTTCAACCAGTCCATCTACCACCGGGAAGGACAAGACAGCTCCAGTTGGATTCTGCTGGACTATATAGACGTCGTTGTTCACCTCTTCCGTAAGGAAGCGCGTGAATACTACGGTCTGGAACGCTTGTGGGCGGATGCTAAATTTAAATGGATCACGGAAGAAAACGTTAATGAACAATAGTGAAGCATATATAAAACAACAATTAAGCGCCTTCCTGGATAAACACCAAATCAGCGGCGTACCGGTTATCCTGCAACGCCCCCGGGAAGAACAGTTCGGAGACCATACCAGCAACATCGCCATGCAACTGGCACGCTTTCTTAAAAAAAAGCCGCGGGATATTGCCACGGATATCGTAAACTTTTTTCCGGACGACAATCCCTATGTGGACAAAATCGAAATTGCCGGGCCGGGATTTATCAATTTCTATGTTAAGCGGGAAGGTCTCTACGAACAACTGCGTGAAATATTGCAAAAAAAAGAAAAATACGGCCGGGGGACATTACCCCGCCCCCAACGCGCGCAGATCGAGTTTGTCAGCGCCAATCCGACGGGGCCGCTGACCATCGGACACGGACGGCAAGCGGTTTTGGGCGATGCCGTGGCTTCCATAATGGAGGCGGCGGGATATGAGGTTACCCGGGAGTATTACTTTAACAATGCCGGCCGGCAAATGCGGGTGCTGGGCGAATCGGTACGCCTGCGTTATCTGGAAATTTGCGGGCAGGACATCGTCTTTCCCGAAGATCACTACCAGGGTGAATATATCCGTGATATTGCCCGGAGCTTGTATGACACACACGGCGATGCCCTGAAGGACATCCGCGATGTAACCCCTTTTAAGGATGCCGCGGAGAGTGCTATTTTCGAGGATATAAAAAAGACCATCGCCCGCCTCGGTTTTTCCTTTGACTCCTTTTTTAACGAGAAGTCGTTGTACGATAACGGAAAGATCGATGAAATCGTGACCCGTTTAAAGGAAAAAGGGCTGGTGGATACCCATGACGGCGCCACATGGTTTTTAACCAGTAAGCTGGGGTTTGACCAGGACCGGGTCATCATTAAAAGCACGGGAGAACCCACCTACCGCCTGCCCGACATGGCCTACCATGTCAACAAGATGGAAAGGGGCTATGACCGTATTATCGATATTTTCGGCGCCGATCACATCGACACCTATCCCGATGTGCTGGCCGCGTTGAAAGCCCTGGGATACGATGTCGACAAGGTGACCGTGCTGATCCATCAGTTTGTGACCCTGACCGAACGGGGCGAGAAGGTGAAAATGTCCACCCGTAAGGCCAACTTTGTTACCCTGGACGACCTGATGGATGAGGTCGGCGTGGATGTTACCCGTTATTTTTTCCTGATGCGTTCCATGAATTCGCATCTGAACTTTGATCTGGCGCTGGCCAAAACCCAATCGGATGAGAACCCCGTGTTTTATATTCAATACGCCCATGCCAGGATAAACAGTATCCACACCCTGGCGGCCGAGCGCAAGCTGGATATAAGCCATCCAGAAAAGCAAAAGCTGGATATTCTGCAGGTGGATGAGGAGATCGTTTTGATCAAGGAATTGATACAATTCCCCAAAATCATCAGCCAGTGTGCCGAAACTCTGGAGCCGCATAAGCTGGTGAACTATCTGCATAACCTGGCCACTGTTTTCCACAGATTTTATACGGTATGCCGTGTTATCACGGATGATAAGGAGCTAAGCCTGGCGCGCCTGGCCCTGATCGAGGCTACAAAAATTGTCATCGCCAACGGGTTGGGGATATTGCATATCCAGGCCCCGGAACGTATGTAAACCCCGGAGAGAAAAATGAGTATTTTAGTTGTCGGCTCCATCGCCTATGATTCTGTTGAAACCCCCTTTGGTAAGCGTGATAACGCCCTGGGCGGCTCCACCCTTTACTTTAGCAGCGCGGCCAGTCTTTTTGCCCCGGTACATGTGGTGGGGGTGATCGGTGATGACTTCAACCCCGCCGATATTGACTTTCTTAAACAACGTCGGGTAAACTTTGACGGAATGGTCGAAGCGGCGGGAAAAACCTTCCGCTGGGGCGGCGTCTATCATAAAAATATGAACATGCGCGACACCCTGTTTACCGATCTCAATGTTTTCGAGACCTTTGACCCGGTTCTTCCCGATCATTATAAAAGCCTGGATTATCTCTTTTTAGCCAACATCGACCCCGACCTGCAACTGAAGGTGCTGGATCAGATGCATAAACCCAAGGCGGTTATTCTGGACACCATGAACTTTTGGATCAGCGGGAAAAAAGAGTCGCTGACCCGTGTAATCCAGCGCACGGATATCCTGATCATCAATGATGAGGAGCTTATCGAATACACGGGAACGGAGAACTTTCTGGAGGGTTTGCGGCATATTACCGCTCTGGGGCCGAAGGTGGTGGTAATAAAGCGTGGCATGTATGGCGCCGTGCTCTACAACGCGGGACGTTTTTTCTTTGCCCCGGCCTATCCCCTGCCCGAGGTGAAAGACCCCACGGGCGCCGGCGATACCTTTGCCGGTGGATTTATCGGCTATCTGGCGGAACAGGACAACCTGGACGAGATCACCCTGCGCCGGGCCTTGGTTTACGGCAGCACCACCGCCTCCTTCACCGTCGAACAATTCAGCATGGATCGCCTGAAGGAGATCGGTCGTTTTGAGGTTGATAACCGTTGGAATGAATTTAAGGAAATGATGCAGTTTTAAACGGGGATTGTTTCCTGGGAACAGGGCAGGATGACAGTAAAGATGCTGCCCTGCCCCGGTGTGCTTTCCACGGCGATTTCACCGCGCGCGCCTTCGACGATTTCCCGGACGATGGAAAGTCCCACACCGATGCCGCCCCCCATAAAATCCGTCTGTGAGGTGGAGTGGTGCATGACATCCTGAACCTCATAAAAGGGTTCAAATATTATTTTTAGCTGATCGGCGGGTATGCCCACCCCCGTATCTTCCACTTTGATATAAACTTTCCCCTCCGCCTTCTCTTTACGGATGCGCAGGGTCACACGTCCATCCTCTTCGGTAAATTTCAGCGCGTTCTGCAGCAACTCCCGCACCATGCGCCGTATGCCGTTTTCATCGCTCAGTACCGGAATGTTTTTTTCATTGGAGTAAACGCTGAAATGGATACCCCGCTTCTGAAATAACAATTTCATACCGGAAGCGACCTCGATGATGCTCTCCACAATGTTAAAGAGTTGCGGCTTATAACGATTGCCAGAGGCTTCCGCTTCGGAAAGGTTGTGCATGCGCTCCACCAGTTCAATCAGTTCACCCAGGGTGTTGTTCACGATGCCGATATACTCTTCGGTTTCGGCGTTCTTGTTTTCCAGGCTTAAGTCCAACAGTTCCATATATCCCTTGATAACGGCCAGCGGTGTGCGCATCTCATGATTGGTTATGGTGATGAACTTATCCTTGAGTTCATTTACCTGCCGCAGGCGGGCATTAACGTTGCGCAGAGCCTCGTTCTCATGCACAGCCTCGATATGCTGTACACAGCGGGTTAGTACAATACGCGCGTGTTCCAGACTGATGGGCTTGGTAATGTAATCGAAGGCCCCTTCCTTCATGGCGGTGATGGCGTTTTCGATGGTGGCAAATCCGGTGATGACGATGACTTCCGTCTGGATATTTTTCTTTTTGATACGCTTAAGGGTCTCCAGACCATCCATCACGGGCATATTCAGATCGGTGATGACAATGTCATAATCTTTCTGAGCCAGTTTTTGCAGCCCTAACTGACCATTGGCGGCATCGTCGATCTGGAAGCCGAACAGCTCAAACATATCCACATAGCTTTCGCGCACCAGTTCTTCATCCTCGATGACCAGCAGGGAAATATCTTTAAAATCCATAAATCAGTTCTTCTGAAAAACAACTTTGGGTGTTGTAATAATCATTCTTCGTATCACTTCCAGTTCAGAGTTAATTTTATTCAGGTAATTTTCCATTTCCTGATCTCTGGGTGGCAAGCGCTCCTCCAATAAAAATACAGAGGCGTTCAGCACATTCAGACGTACTCTCAGATCTTCTATCAATTTTTGATAGTCCTCCACCGTGGGGGGAGTCTTATCGTAGATTTTATCAGTCATGTCAATTTTCCGTTATAAACATCCTTGTTCACAGTATTCAGCTTCGGCCGAAAGTGAAATAAGAATGAGGAAAAAATGAGAATTGACAGAATAGCCGCCCCTATGAAAAAAAAATCATTTTTTATCTTAAAAAATGGGGCGCTCTGTTGACTGTTATGGATTCCATTATTTATATTAGTGGCTCGTCATTTGAAACAGATTGTTTAAATGAAACGAGCCCTATTCCGGCGTAGCTCAATGGCAGAGCGGGTGACTGTTAATCACTAGGTTGTAGGTTCGAGTCCTACCGCCGGAGCATAAAGCCCCGTAAATCAACGTTTACGGGGCTTTTTCTTTTTCATGGGGGCCGTTTAGGAGCCGGTTTTTAGCAAAATGATACAAAAAAAACGAAACCGAAACCGCCTTTTTATACCTAACGCTAAGAAAATGGCGCGGTCTATAACAACCCGTATCAGGGAACCTATGGAAGAACCTAAAAGCTTTTTTCATGGTTATTGTGGCTTTATTTTTCAACTTTTTAAGCATTCAATTTTGTTTTTTCAGGCTTCTTAGTTCTTTGTTCACTTTATATTCATTCTATATTCATTATAGTTTGTGTCTATAGATTGTCTATTGATCGCCTATTGATTGTTTATCTGTTCGTCTAAATTTCGTCATTTCGTCGAAGTTAAGTATTGTAATTATTGATCCATTACGGGTTTTTCGTTTGTCTATTAGTTTGACCGAATTTTCAAGGTATTCTATCCATCGTTGTATTTTCCCGGCCTGGCTTCTTTTTAGTCCAAAATATTCGGCCAGCTCGTACCTACCGGAAAAACATTGCCCCCGCTCTAAGAAAACAGCTTCCCCGGCAATATGAATAATACCGGCTTTGCTTCTTGCCCTGTTATAAAATATTAATAGTAAT
>WGCN01000200.1 GCA_015493745.1 Calditrichales bacterium | reverse complement strand
CTACAAGGCCATACAGGATTTTACGGATATGCGCCATAAAGAGCTGGACAAGGATGGTTTGGAATACACGAGCACTCCCAGGGAATATAATGAAAAAGCCCGGTTGATTTATGGATATCACACGGAACTTGAGTTTCGTTTTGACGAAACAGGGAAAGTAAAAAAAATAGTTTATCCTAAATTTGAGCCTCATTCTTTTAGAATAAATTAAATTTGCCGTCTTAATCACATAATTGATGTTGCCTCTGTGGAGCCACCAACGGTAAAGGTACTAAAAGTCTGACAACCCCACAAAAAACGGCGGCAACAAGCGTATGGCCGCATCATACTATCGTCCGGTTGATTATGCGAGAGGTTACTCTCCGCAGTTTCCTCCCCGGAATTTATCGGCACACATCCCCAAAACGAGCTGATCCCCGGGCCGCCGTGAGCCTGGCGCGGAGATACCGCCTTGGGGCTAAGGGCGCGGCTTGTTGGGGGGGAGGCGTTTAAAATTTGACCGATGTCACTCTTCATGGTAAATTTGCTGGTTTTAACATTGTACCATAGAAATGACAACTCTTACTGTGACTCAAGAAATATCCCGAAAAAAAGTGTGGCTCATGTTCGATCGTATCGCCCATCGCTACGATCTGCTCAACCGGCTTCTTTCCATGCGCCAGGATGTGGCCTGGCGAAAAAAACTGGCCCGCCATCTGCCGGATTACCGGCCCCTCTATTTGTTGGATCTGGCCACCGGCACCGGTGATGTGGCCATTACCCTGATGCGGCACGGTTCCGGGATTACCCGGGCCTTAGGTGTGGATATGTCCGAAAAAATGCTGGACGAAGGGCGCCAAAAACTGAAAAAACTACAGTTGACGGATGCCATCCGCCTGCAAACCGGCGACGCCACGGCCCTGGACCTCCCTGACAATACCTTTGATGTAACCACCATTGCCTTTGGCATCCGTAATGTGATGGACCCGTCCGTTTCACTAAGGGAGATGATACGGGTGCTTAAACCGGGAGGGCGCTCGCTGATTCTGGAATTTTCCCTGCCGGAGAATGCCCTGATGCGTAAGCTTTATCTGTTTTACTTCCGACATGTTTTACCCAAAATCGGCGCCCTGATCTCCGGAGACAGCTATGCCTATAATTATCTCAATCAAACCGTGGAAACCTTCCCCTACGGAGATGCTTTTTGCCGTCTGATGGAGGAGGCCGGTTTCAAAAACGTCAGCGCCTATCCGCTGACCTTTGGCATTGCCACCATCTACCGGGGCGACAAGCCGGCAGCGGTCACGGAGGGTCAAAGCTGATGCCCGCCCGCCTTGTAGCCGCCGAAATGGATCAGGCTTTTGTCAAAGAACTGAAAGCGCTGTTTGCCGGATTGGAAAAACAGGACTATAACCGTTTTTTACGCATGCAGATACCCATCGCCGGCATGGATTTACTGCAATGGCTGAAAAATCAAACATCGGAAATAAAGACCTACTGGCGCGACCGGGAAGGGCGTTTTGAGGTCGCCGGCGTCTCCGCCGCGGATAGTGTTTCCGGCGCGTTGGTGCCTGAGTATCATGCCCTGATGAACCGCTTAAAAACCTATCTGGCCGATGCCGACCCTCGGGTGCGTTATTACGGCGGTATGCGTTTTAATCGCAAACATGCCTCCGATTACCGCTGGGAGCTGTTCTCATCTTATCACTTTACCGTGCCCTTGTTTGAGGTCATCCGTGACGGTGATAAAACATTTCTGGCCTGCAATGTGCTGGTGCGAGACGATCAGGATAAAAACAAAGCGTTGCTGGAAATTCTAAACGCCTGGAGCGGGATTTCTTTTCAGGCGGCCGAGCATGAGGCCTTACCCGCTTTTATCCGGCGCACCGATTTTCCGGATAAGCCCCGCTGGCATCAAAACATTCATACGGCATTGAAGGCCTTTTCGGAGAACAAGCTGGAAAAGATTGTTTTGGCCCGCCGTACCTGCATGGAGTTCGAACATCCGCTGAATCCGGTGGAACTCCTATGGCGCTTAAAACTTAACAATCACCGCGCCTACTATTTCGGGTTTCAGTTTAATGAGCGCACCGCCTTTATCGGCGGCACGCCGGAACAGCTCTACCGTCGGGAAGGGATCAATATCTTTACCGAAGCGGTGGCCGGTACGCGCCGCCGGGGGCATAACCGGGAAGAAGACCTGCGGCTGGAGAACGATCTGCTTAACAGCGAAAAGGATGTGCGCGAACACCGTTTTGTGGTGGACAGCATCGGTGACACCCTTAATGAACTGTGCAGCCGGGTAAGCGTGGAAAAAAACCTGTCGGTGTTAAAACTTTCTTCGCTGCAGCATCTGCGAAAAATCTTTCGCGGCACACTTAAGGACGGACAAAGCGACGCCTGTATTTTGGCCCGGTTGCATCCCACACCGGCCGTGGGCGGTGTTCCCTCGGCTCCCGCCATGGAAGAAATTGAAAAAATCGAAGGCTTTGACCGCGGTTGGTATGCCGGCCCCGTGGGATGGATTTCCCGCAATGACGCCGAGTTTGCCGTGGGTATCCGTTCGGCCCTGGTCTATGAAAATGCGCTGTACCTCTACTCCGGCGCCGGTATTGTTCAGGGTTCCCATGCCGAAAACGAATGGGAAGAGATCGAAAATAAAATTGCCGGATTTATGAGCGCCATCGAGCAAATTGTACCTGAACATCAGCCGGGCAAAGCACACGTTTTTTAAACCGCGGCTTTAATGCCCGGATTATGAGCTATGGACGAATATATGATGTCCTTACATAATCATTTCCCTGAAAACATAAACCAGCTCTGGGCCCATCATGTGGTGGATGAGTGCATCCGTAACGGTATTACCGCCTTTTGCATCTCGCCCGGTTCCCGTTCCACTCCGCTGACCGTGGCCGCCGCCCGCCATCCCGGCACGGATGTCCGCATGCTCTATGATGAACGCGGCGCGGCCTTTCAGGCTCTGGGTTATGCCCGGGCCACGGGAAAAGCGGCGGTGTTGATCTGTTCCTCAGGCACGGCGGCGGCAAATTATTTTCCGGCGGTAATCGAGGCCCATCAGGAAAGGCTGCCCATGCTCATCCTCAGTGCCGACCGCCCGCCGGAACTACGTGACAGCGGCGCCAACCAAACCATCGATCAGGTGAAAATGTTCGGCGACTATGTTCGCTTTTTCCAGGACATACCTTCTCCCACGGAGTCAATCGCCCTGAATTGGCTGCTCAGCACCATGAATTATGGCCTGTCCCGGGCTCATGATCCGCACAATGCCGGTCCTGTCCATTTTAACTTTATGTTTCGTGAACCGTTGGCCCCCTCCGTTCAACCGGTATCCGGGGCCTATCTGCAGGCCATACCCGCGCCGCGGCGGAAAACGGAGAAACCCTATACACAACATTTCTTCAGCCCGGCTATCCCGGGTCAGGAGGTGCTGGCGCCGCTCGTCGGGTTAAAAGAAGGTTTTTTGCTGGCCGGACGGCTGGAATGCCGCTCTGAACGCCGGGCGGTGGAAGAACTGGCCGCCCGTCTCAACTGGCCACTCATCGCCGATATCACCTCCGGCTTGCGCCTTAAGCCCCTGCCGCAACTCCTGAGCCATGCCGATCTTTTATTGTTGCGCAAGGATTTCCGGGAAATGCTGCTCCAAAAACCGTTGGTACATATCGGCGGGCAGTTTCTTTCCAAAAGATTGCTGCAGGTTATTCAGGAGCATTCCGGAACGTTTTGGCATATCTCGCCCCGGGTTAACCGGATAGACGCTGCCCTGAATCACAGCCATGAGCTGCATGCGGATATTCCCGCCACATTGCATTACTGGATGAGTAACGCCTTGCCGGGGGATGAGGCATTGACCCGGCACTGCCTGGAAATAAATCACCGGGTGGCGGAAACGGTGGCCTCTTTTTGCGCCTCGGCCGAACAAACGGATGAAATCCTTGTGGCCCGCACCGTAGCCCGTCATAACAAAAACGCCCTCTATCTGGCTTCCAGCATGGCGGTCAGGGATATGGATATGATGAGCCCCCCCTATGCTCATGCCCCGGAGTGGGTGGCGGCCAATCGTGGCGCCAGCGGCATCGACGGTACCCTTGCCAGTGCCATCGGTTACAGCCGCGGCTTGCAGCAGCCTGTTACACTGGTTATCGGCGATCTGGCCTTTCTGCATGATCTGAACAGTTTGAGTCAGTTGAAAGAGCACAGGCCGCCTCTTACCATTGTATTGATTAACAACCACAGCGGTGCCATCTTTAATTTTTTACCCATTGCCGAACATAAAGAGTGGTTTAATCCCTATTTTAACACACCGCATAGCTATGACTTTAAATCCAGCGCCGCTCAATTTGGACTGCTCTATCAATCCGTTTCGGATCCGCGGGAGTTGGAAAAAGTTTTCCGGGAGCGGAACCTTGAGGCCCATACCTTAATTGAAGTGCAGATAGGCGCGGAATACAATGTGGCCCGGCACAGGGAACTATATCAGCGCATACGGGATTTGGACTAAGTCATGTTTGAGGAAGAGTCCCGTCTCTTTTTAGGGAAAAAAGGGCGGCCGGCACTGTTGTTTCTGCATGGCTTTATGGGCTGTAAGGAAGACTGGCTGGAAATGGCAAGTTTTTTTTCCGGGAAATATTACTGCATTCTGCCCGATTTACCCGGGCATGGCCGGGCATCCTTTCCCGTTGATATGAGCGGTTTGAGACTGGCGGAGGAGCTGCATACGCTTTTGCGCCGGGAAGGCTATGATCAGGCCGCGGTGTGTGGCTATTCCATGGGGGGACGTTTGGCCCTGATATGCCGGGAAAGTCATCCCGGGATTTTTTCAAAAATGATATTGGAATCCGTTTTGCCGGGCATTTCCAGTGCCGGGGAGAGGGAACAACGCCGTCTCCTGGATGCCGACCGGGCCCGCCGGCTTTTAAGGACGGATAAAGTGCGCTTTCTTGAAGAGTGGTATGGACAGCCTCTGTTTAAAGGGCTGAAGGAGAGCAGCGGCTACCGGGCGATGTGGCAACGCCGTTTGCAGGGAGACCCTCAAGGCTGGGCCAAAGCTCTGGAAGCCTTTAGCAGCGGTTTGCAGGCCGATTATACCCTGTGGCTCAAAGCCGCGGATATTCCGGTGCTTTTTCTGGCGGGAGAGTGGGATCAAAAGTATCGCTCCCTGGCCGAGAAACTCCGGACATGGGGGGCGAATCTTGAAACGGAAACTTTAAGTGCCTGCAGTCACAATGCACATCTGATGCAACCACAAGAATTTCGCCTGCGGATCGATCGTTTTTTGAGGAAATAAAAAATAATGTTAAATTGGTATCCGCTGAGCTATCAGCTGGAAAGAGCAGGAAAAATCTTAAATAAATATGATAAAGTGAGGAGTGGAGATGGAGTGGCAAGTTGCCGGTGAATTTACCGATATAAAGTATCACAAGGCCGAAGGTATGGCTAAAATTACCATTAACCGTCCGGAAGTGCGCAATGCGTTTCGCCCCTTAACCGTGCGGGAATTGATAAAAGCTTTTGCCGATGCCCGCGATGATGAAGAGGTCGGCGTGGTGATTTTAACCGGGGAAGGTGAGAAGGCCTTTTGTTCCGGCGGCGATCAGCGTGTGCGCGGTGAAGCTGGCTATGTGGATGATGACGGCACACACCGTTTGAATGTTCTGGATCTGCAGCGGCAGATACGCACCCTGCCCAAACCGGTGATTGCCATGGTGGCCGGTTATGCCATCGGCGGCGGGCATGTGCTGCATGTGATCTGCGATTTGACCATTGCCGCGGACAACGCCGTTTTTGGTCAGACCGGGCCACGGGTCGGTTCCTTTGACGGCGGATTCGGTTCCAGCTATCTGGCGCGCATGGTGGGGCAAAAACGCGCCCGGGAAATATGGTATCTCTGCCGTCAGTACAACGCGCAACAGGCCTATGAGATGGGTATGGTGAATACGGTTGTTCCCCTGGCGGAACTAGAAAAGGAGACCATACAGTGGGCACAGGAGATACTGGCCAATTCGCCCACGGCCATCCGTTTGCTCAAGGCCTCCCTGAATGCCGATTGTGACGGTCAGGCCGGATTGCAGGAACTGGCCGGCAATGCCACCATGCTTTTTTACATGAGCGAGGAAGGACAGGAAGGAAAGAACGCTTTTCTGGAGAAGCGCAAGCCGGATTTTAAAAAATTCACGCGGCGTCCGTAATTAATAATAAAAAACAGGCATCGGCCCGCACAGGACATAGTCCCCGGAAGCGGGGCAAAAAGTATTGGTTGATTTTATGTCAGGATTGAATATCTGGTGGGAAGCGGCGCGACCCAAAACCCTGCCCGCGGCGGCAGCGCCGGTTATTATGGGCAGCGCCATGGCCTTTCATGACGGTCATTTTTATTTCCCGGCGGCCCTGGCCGCGCTTTGGGGCGCCCTGCTTATTCAGGTTGGTACCAACTTCGCCAATGATTACTTTGATCATAAAAAGGGCGCCGATACGGGTGAACGTTTGGGCCCGCGCCGGGCTACCCAGGCCGGGCTGGTTTCTCCGGGTCAGATGAAACGGGCCTTTAGCCTGGCCTTTGCCGCGGCTTTTGTCGTCGGGTTTTATCTGATCTTTCGCGGCGGTTGGCCGGTTCTGGCCATCGGGGTACTTTCCATCCTGTTTGGGGTTTTATACACCGGTGGACCCTATCCGCTGGGCTATAACGGTCTGGGTGATATTTTCGTGCTGATCTTTTTCGGGCCGGTGGCGGTAGGGGGCACCTATTATGTGCAGGCGCTTACCGTAACGCCGGTGGTGCTGGCGGCCGGGCTGGCGCCGGGACTGATTTCCATGGCTTTATTGACCATTAACAATCTCCGGGACATATCCACGGATGTAAAGGCCGGAAAGCGGACGCTGGCGGTACGTTTCGGCGACCGGTTCGCGCGCATGGAATATTTGGTCAGCATCGGCGCGGCGGCTGTGGTTCCCTTTGTGCTGATCTATATGACCCGCGAAAATTATTTTTCGGTGATTGCCCTGTTTGCCCTGATCCCGGCCCTGCCGGGTATCAAACGGGTGTTGCATGGCGAAGCGGGAGCTCCGTTAAATCACGTTCTGGCCGATACGGGAAAACTCCTCTTCTTATACAGCCTGATGTTCTCGGCCGGTTGGATATTCTAAGCTTATGCGTATAACTCAATATAAAATCTTTTTATATGCGATTCCTTATTCACCGCCCCTGAATATGCGGGGAAAAAAATATAAAATACGCCGCGGTCTTATTATCGGTCTTGCTAACCGTGACGGGGTGTGGGCCTATGGTGAATATGCTCCTTTCCCGCCACATACCGAAAAGACATTGCTTTCTTTTGTGGATGGCATGGAAATCCTGCTCCGGGAGCGGGTCGTGGATATACCGCTGGAAATTAATTCGGTGGAAGATTTGGCTGAAACGTTACGGGCCATGCCGGACGATACCTTTTTGCGATTTGCCCTGGAAAGCGCCCTGTGGCAGCTTAAGTCCCGTGAGGAAAACCGCGATCCCCGTTTGTTTTTGGCGGATAAGTTTTTGAAGGGTTTTTCCCTGAATGCCCTGATTACGGAGCTTAACAGCCACGGTAATCAGCCGGATGCCAAACAACTCTCATCGGCCGCATCGGTTTATAAAATAAAGGTGGGGCAGGGGGATCTGGATGAGGAAATCCGCCATGTACAAAAGCTGTGTCATACGCTTCCCGTCCATAAGAAACTGCGCCTGGATGCCAACCGCAACTGGTCTTTTGAACAGGCGGAATATTTTTTAAGTCATATGAATCCGGATAAAATCGAATATATCGAAGAACCTTTAAAATTTCAGCAATCCCTGGAAAAACTATACCTATATACGGGCATTCCCTATGCCTATGATGAAACGCTGCATAACCGGGATTTTAAAATACCCCGGAAGCGGGTTGGGCTGGCCGCGCTGATCATAAAGCCGGCTCTGGTTGGCAATATGGCCCGTATAAAAAAACTGGCCCGGGCCGGAGTGGAGGCACGAAAAAAGATTGTTTTTACCTCCGCGTTTGAATCCGGCTTGGGGCTTTCGGCCATTGCCTGCATGGCCTCCGCCTGGGGCAGCCCGGCCACGGCCATGGGATTGGGAACCTTTGCCTTTTTCTCCCAGGATACGTTGCAGCCCCCTTTTTCCGCCCAAAATATGGTATGGCAATGGCAGGAGGCGTTATGGGCCAGGCAACAGCTCAATTCCGCCGTAATGGTGCGGATAAAATGATATGGACTACCGGACAATTATTGAACGGAACAGGGACTTCCTGTTTTGGGAAAGCGAACAGCGGCAACTGACTTTTGGCGCGCTGGATGAGCAGGCGGGGCGCTGGCGTTTATTTTTATCGAAACAGGGCTTGCAAGAGGGCGATGTTGTGGCCCTGCGTACCCGCTTTTTATCCGAAGCTCCCGGCCTGCCTTTTGCCTGCTGGTCTTTGGGGCTGATCTTTATGCCTTTGGACCCACGGCTGAAAGCGGCAACCCTGGATCATATAAAAAAAGATATTGAAATAAAGCTGTTTGTTAAACCGGAACATTTTCCCGCAGCGCATCCCGTGCCGGATGTTTCTTTCAGCTTTGATCTCTACGCGGAAAAGGCGGCCTTGGTGATTCTCACCTCGGGCAGTACGGGTTATGCGAAATGCGCCCTGCTTAGCCTGAAGAACCTCTTTTCCTCGGCGGAAACCCTGGCCGCGTTTTTTGAACTGCGCCGCGGAGAGCGCTGGCTGCATGTTTTACCCGATTTTCATATCGGCGGACTGGCTATCTGGTTAAGGTGTTTTATCCGCGGGGCCACGGTGGTTAGCCGCGAATCCGTAGAAGACGGGCTTCCGGGAAACCTTACCCATATGTCGCTGGTTGCCGCGCAGATGCGCAGGGTACTGCTGCGGGAAATCCATTCCCCGGAAAAGTTGCGCGCCGTTTTGCTGGGAGGTTCCGCCATCCCGGCCTCTCTGTTAAAACAGGCTCTGCGACTGGGCTGGCCGGTATACAGCAGCTATGGCCTGACGGAAATGGCTTCCACCGTTGCCGTGAAGCGGCATTTTGACCCGCCTGACCTCAATCCGGCTGATGCCGCCATTCTTCCCGGCCGGCAGGTCTCACTTTCCGGTAATGAAATTTTATTAAGGGGAGATACCCTTTTTCTGGGATATTACAAAAACGGTGTTATCGAATCCGCGCTCGATGAGAAGGGGTGGTTTGCCAGCGGCGACCTCGGCCGTTTAAAGAATTCCTGTTTAACGGTCACCGGCCGGCGGGATAACATGTTTGTTTCCGGTGGAGAAAATATCCAGCCGGAGGAGATAGAACGGCATCTGCTGCGGATGGACGGAGTTGAGAACGCCCTGGTATTGCCCCGGCCCGATCCCCGTTTCGGACAAAGAGCCGTGGCGGTTGTCTCTTTAAGTAAAGAGCTGGCGGCTGAAGATATAAAAGCCTTTTTGGCCGAAAGCCTGCCCTCTTTTAAAATAGCGGAAGATTTTTTTTACTGGCCTTCCGGGGAAAGCAGCGGTATAAAATGGCGGCGCAAGGATATGCTTAGTCAACTGTTGCGGGGGGCTCTGCGTCTGGTGAAATGACCAGGGTGTCGATGCCGGCCAGGTTGGGGTAAATCCAGCTCAGGGAATCGGAACGGCCAAGGGCAACGATTTCGACCGGTCCCAGTTCCGGGATATACGCCTGGAGGGAATCCGTGGATGAAAAAAGGGCTGACGGGATAAAGGTGCCCTTTTGCTCACCCAGGAAAATATCCGTTTTTATCAACCCAATGGGCGGTTTTATAAGATGGGGATTGTTAAAAAACAGTTCCAGGGATTGGGAACGGCGCTTGTAGAAACGGACAAACCCGTCCAAAGTATGTTCGTCAATCTGTACCGTGGCCGGTTGGTCATTGCGGAAAAAATCTTTTAAGACCGGATTGACGGGGATGTTCATTTTCAAATATTGATTTTCAAGGAGACGAATAAGTTCTTCCCCGGCCTGAACCGGTTGATTGATTTGAGCGTAAATGCTCGATACCACGCCGCTAAAGGGGGCCCGGATCTCGAGGGGCGTGTAGTCGTAGCCCTGATATCGGGACCAATAGGTTAGCAGCAGGTGCCCGCGGTGAACCCGTTCGCCCGGATTGACGCTGATACTGATCGGCGTGGCCGCCACCGGACTGACGAGGGTGGAATCATACAGATAGTTTATATATCCATACAGGCTAACGGTAACGGGCCGTGTGGAATGCGTGATGTGAACCTCCTGGTGAAGGGGGGCTTTTTTTACCCGGGCATGGCCGGGCGGCGTATGTTCCGCGCAGGCCAGCAATGCAATCGGGACAAATAAAAGTAGATATTTCATAAAGATGTCAAAAGTTTGTGATGATTGATGATACAATAATCCGTAACTCTCATCAAGCGTTTAGGGAAATAAACGGACGTAAAATGATGCGGATGTGATCAAAATGTGACATGTTCAAACTATTATTTGCGCCATCATTCCAGAAACACTATGTTTAACACACAATTAACTAATTCATATATCGGAGGTATTTCTTATGAGCAAGAATCTTGCTAAAATCATGTTGCTTTTTACCGTTGTGGCTTTTGCCGTCGGTTTTATTACAAAGCCGGTACAGGCCATATCCGCGGATAAAGCGGGCCTTGCCGTCGTAACGACTGATGCCAAATGCGGTGGCGATAAGGCTGCTAAAAAAGCAGACAAGAAGTGTGGTGGCGATAAAGCTGCCAAAGAAGGCAAAAAATGCGGTGACGGCAAAATGGCCAAAGAAGGCAAAAAATGTGGTGAAGGTAAGATGGCCAAGGATGGTAAGAAATGCGGCGAAGGCAAAATGGCCAAAGACGGTAAGAAATGCGGCGAAGGTAAAATGGCCAAAGATGGCAAGAAATGTGGCGAAGGCAAATGTGGTGATGATAAAGCGGCCAAAAAAGGTGAAGCCAAATGCGGTGGCGATAAGGCAGCTAAAAAAGGCGCTAAAAAAGCCGATGCCAAATGTGGTGAAGGCAAATGCGGCGAAGGTAAATGCGGCTGATCGCCAACCTGTATTCTTTTTAATTTGACAGCGTGGGCTTCCGGCCCGCGCTTTTTTTATGTCCAGGTTTTATCCTCTTCCTTGAGTTAAAACGTCCGGACAGCTATCTTTCCTCTTCCGTGGGTATTACTTTTTTGAGATTTCCATGTCTACTTATGTTTGGTACTGGTCGGGCTTTATTGTTTACAGCATCGTTGTTATTGTTATTGGCTTCCGGGTTTATTTCAAGGAAAAAAGATCGGGGCTGGAAACGGATAATACGGAGTTTTGGACGGCGTCCAGATCGCTGAGTGGCTGGGCCATCGGCCTGTCCATTTCCGCCAGCATGATGTCCATCAGCTGGAGTGGTATGTATGGTGTTCAGCTTTTTTACTGGTACGGTGTGGGCGGCATGTGGCTG
This sequence comes from Calditrichales bacterium, assembly GCA_015493745.1. Classification (GTDB taxonomy): domain Bacteria; phylum Calditrichota; class Calditrichia; order Calditrichales; family J004; genus J004. Next base: position 1,910 of record WGCN01000200.1, on the reverse strand, counting down.
TTGATCATTCCCTGGCTGGTGACCATGGGACTGTTTTTTTGGCTGACTCCCCGCTTCCGGCAGTTTAATATTTTTTCCCAGCCGGAGCTGATGCAAAGTAAATACGGCACCGCTGCCCGTCTGATTATGGCGTTTACCCTTTTGTTCGTTTTTATCGCCTGGGGCGGGGCGGAGGTTTATGCCGCCGGGCAAATAATTGCTCCGTTTTTGGGTATAAGCCCGCAAACCACCTATCTGCTTATAGCCCTGGTGGTGGCCGCCTACAGTTATACCGGCGGCTTTGCCGCGGTGGTCTCTACCGATAAAATCCAGTTTGTGCTGGTAGCTGTTTTTATGGGGGCGATAGCCTGGCTGGGTTGGGGACAAACGGACTGGAGTATGGAAACGCTGGTCAATCTAAGTCCGCCGAAACAGGAGGCCGGCATGTGGGTGGCTCCGGGGATAACGCTCATCCTGCTTACGGCGGTGGCCTATCTGCCCGGCTGGCTGGTGGAGACCGATTTGTGGGTACGATTGCAATCGGCCAAAGATAACGGCCAGGCCCGTAAAGGCATTGTCGTTGCTTCATTGAACTCATTTTTGTTTGTCGGGCTGGCGCCGGCTGTTATCGGCCTCGCCGCCCTGCAACTGTTTCCGCCCGTTGATGGTGTCATTCCCGCTTATCTTAATGACGGCGCGCTTATTTTCAGTGAGATTCTTTCCCGCTTTGCCCCGGCCTGGTTGAGCCTGATACTTTCCGTGGGATTGATTGCCGCGGCCATGTCCACCATCGATACCTGTAGCAATATCGTAGCTCTTTCCCTTTCCCGGGATATTGTGGAACCGCTCATGATGAAACGAAAACCGGATGCGGCGGTTATCAATCGCCTGGCCCGCCTTTCGTCGGTTTTTGCGGTTTTCCTTAGTTATCTGTATGCCCTGTTCACCGACAGTCTGTGGGACATATTCTATCTCTCTTCGGGTTTGCTGACTACAGTTGTGGCCATTCCCGTAATATCAACGTTTTTTAAAAAAATCAATTCCCGGCAGGTGGTAAGCGCCATGAGCACGGGGCTGATTTCTACCTTTGTATTTTATTTTCTTGAAAAGTTTAACCTGTTGCAAAGTATTGAGCCCGCGGCCATTGCCGGCACGGGGCTGGGTTATATTCTGTGGGCTTTTTTGTTGAGCCTGTTGGCTCTGTTTGCGGCCAGAATGTGATCAGTTGCAACGAATCTGAAATTTTTATTTTTTACCTTAAAGGCTTGGGAAGAAAACTTGTATTTATGTTAAACCTAACATCGGGAGATATTATGAGACGTATTGTTTTGATACTTGCGCTGATTTTGTTTTTGGCGCAATCGGGATTTTCGCAGGGAGCACCGCTTTTTAAAAAGGGTGATATGATTGCCGGAGCCAAGGTAGCCCTTGGGGCGGTCTATGGCGCTTCTTTTGGCCTGGTTGCCGACTTTGAATATGGATTCCAGAACGACTTTTTAAACGTAGGTGATAAGCCGGCCACTTTGGGTTTTGGCGGCTCTTTCGGCTACTCCTCGTACACGGATGATTACTCTTATGGCAGCTGGACCTACACCAATATTATTCTGACCGTGGCAGCTTACTACCATGTGGATGTATTTAAGTCTGATAAGCTGGATACCTATCTGAAAGCCGGTCTGGGTTTTAATTTTGGCGGGGTAAGTTACTCTGGCCCTTATGGTGGGCTCTATTCCGATCCGTCGGTGGGTTTTATGACCCTTGAAAGCGGTTTGGGCGCCCGCTACTATGTTTCCGATAAGCTTTCCGTTGCCGGTGAAATTGGCACGGGAATGGGCCTGTTGCGTATAGGCGTTGATTATCGTCTGTAGTTCTTTTAAAGGAGCGGAGAAAATCCGCTCCTTTTTTTTATAATCCCGTGAAATATGTTTGAC
>WGCN01000199.1 GCA_015493745.1 Calditrichales bacterium | reverse complement strand
GTAATAAATAACGCATGGCGTCTCCGTGGAAATAAGTTAAGGATTTGTTTGATCGTCAGGGAACCAAGGCTTAAATTTAAGCTTTTTTTGATGAAAATAAATTATTAGTTGAAAACAGGGGGACGCCATGAAAGGCCATATCGCCATCCGCAAGGAAAATATCGAACCGACCGAAAGAAGATCGCCCATGACGCCGGCCCAGGCCGCCCGGCTTATGGAAAAGGGAATCGAAGTAACCGTGGAACCTTGGGATAACCGTTACTTCAGCGCCGCTCAATGGCGGGAAAACGGAGCGCACATTTCCGATGATTTAAGCGCGGCCAATATCATCTTCGGTGTAAAGGAAGTACCCGTGGATGACTTGTATCCCGGAAAACCCCATGTCTTTTTTTCGCACACCATCAAGGGTCAGTCCTATAATATGCCCCTGTTGCAGGCCATTCTCGATAAAAAGGTAACCCTGCTGGACTATGAAAAAGTGACCGATGAGCGGGGGCGCCGTTTGATCTTTTTTGGACCCTATGCCGGTTTGGCCGGGGCCATCAATGCCTTGTGGCTGCTGGGCCGCCGTCTGGAAAAAGAAGGTATCGCCTCGCCCCTGTCCCAAATCCGCCAGGCGCGGGAGTATGCTTCGCTGGAGGAGGCAAAAAAAGCCATTCGCGCCGTGGCCGCAAACATTGAAGCCGACGGCATGCCCGACACGGGGCAGACCTGGAGCATTGCCCTCACCGGCGCCGGCACCGTTTCCCGAGGGGCACAGGAGATCATCGATCTGCTGCCGGTGAAGGAGGTGACGCCCCCGGAGTTTCGCCAAATGCAAAAGGAGGGTTCCTTTGACCGGAAGACCCTGTATAAGGTGATCATCGATTGCGATAACTTTGTAAAGCCCAAAAACCCGGCGCATCAATTCGACTGGCAGGATTATTTCAGCCATCCTGAAAAATATGAAGCGGACTTTGAAGGTTATCTGCCCGATCTGACCGTGGTTATCAACGGTATCTATTGGGAGACCCGCTATCCGCGGCTGATTACCAAAGAGGCGGTAGCCCGGCTGTACAGCGAAAAACAGCCCGATTTGAGGGTGATCGCCGACATCACCTGCGATGTACAGGGCTCGGTGGAGTGTACCCTGCACTGCACGGCCTCGGATAAGCCCGCTTATGTTTACGACCCTCAAAAGGATGAGGCCGATGAAAGCATGCAGGCCCACGGCCCGGTGATTCTGGCGGTGGATAAACTGCCCAGCGAGCTGCCCGGCGAGGCGACCGCTTTTTTCGGCGAGGCCCTGGCTCCCTATGTGGTCGATCTGGCCCGGGCGGACTTCTCCGCCTCCTTTGAAGAGCTGGATATCCCCGCGCCGTTTAAACGGGCGGTAATCGCCCATCAGGGACGTTTGACCCCTGACTTTGAGTATCTCTATGATTTTCTGAAAAAACAATCATAGAACGCGGGGCAGACATGGATAAACCACACATCCGCATGGCGGAAGAGCGCAAACTTCTGGGGATGCGCATGCAAACCACCGTTTCCGAGGACAGGGCTTTCGAGCTGTGGAGCAGTTTCCGGCCGCGTGTCGCTGAAATCGGCCATAAAGCAGACGACCGCTTTTATTCGGTTCAGGTCTTTCCAGAAAATTTCAGCCTGAGCACCTTTAACGGAGATACCCGGTTTGACAAATGGGCCGCCGTGGAAGTGACCGACCACCGTGAAGTACCGGAGGGGATGGAAACACTTATCCTGCCCGGCGGCCAATATGCCGTCTTTATCCATCGCGGGGCGGCAAGGGAGTTCCATCGTACCTTTCAATACATCTTTGGTCACTGGCTGCCTTATTCCGGCTATGATCTGGACGCCCGTCCCCAGTTTGAGATCATGGAGGCGGATTACCGTCCCGATGACCCCGGTACCGAGGAACAGGTTTGGATACCGGTGCGACCGAAACCCCGGCGTAACGAAGGGGATAGTTTATAAAAAGTATACCGGAGAATCCGTTATTTTAGCCACTTGCTCAATATACGCGATAAACGCTCTTCCACTATGGGCTTTGTGAGATAGTCGTCAAGACCGGCCTTTAAAAACTTTTCCTTATCCGAAGTCAGGGCATAGGCGGTAAGGGCAATGATGGGGGTATGACTCGACGGAAACAGTTTTTTTATTTTTTGCGTGGCTTCAACACCACCTAATACGGGCATTTGTATATCCATGAAAATCATATCATAGGAAGTCTGTTTTACTTTTTGAACTGCTTCCAATCCGTTTTCCGCAATATCAACCGAAAGTCCGTATTTGTTTAAAAGAAAAGAACTTACTTTCTGATTGACGGGATTATCTTCCGCCAATAATACACGCCCCTTATAATTATAATGGCGAACCCTGGTATTAGCTTCATCCTCATATACGGATTCCGGAGCATCATTATTAAAAATCTGATTGAGTGTTTGGCAGAGTGTGAGTGGATGTATCGGTTTTCGTAAAAAGGCATTGGCAAACATTTCTCCGGCATTGCCCGTTATAGCAAGATTTTGATTGGTTGTACTAATAATAAGGGTATATTGGTTATCCTTCCCGGAAAGGGGTGAACCGCTTCGTTTAGTTTTCCATTCTTCCTCGTTGATTATTGCGATTTTCTTTAAGCTGTCGTTGTTGTACATCTCATAGGGCACCACGCTTAACTCCGGATAGGAAGAGACGGACATACCCCAGTCATGTAGTAACTCTTCCAGCAACAGGCGGTTAACAGGGTGCGGATCAACAATGAGCGCACGGGCCTGAAAGACCGGGCGTGTCTTAATGGGGTCATTGAGTTGTTTGGCGGGTTTTAAGCGAATAGAAAAATTAAAAGTTGTACCCTTTCCCGGTTCACTTTCGACCGTGATCCGGCCATTCATTTTTTTGATAAGTAACCGTGTTATGGAAAGTCCCAATCCGCTGCCACCGAATTTCCGTGTGGTTGAGTTGTCCAGTTGGTCAAAAGGTTTGAAAAGCGATGCTTGTTTCTCTTTGCTAATACCAATACCCGTATCTGAAATTGAAAAGAAAAGTTCAATGGTATCTTCCGACCCAACGGAGGCCCCGGATACATCCAGAATAATATAACCTTTTTCTGTAAATTTTATGGAGTTACCAATTATATTTGTAATAATTTGTTTAATTCGTGTTGGATCTCCCTTAATGAAATGGGGAATTTCCGGCGCAATCCTAACAATTAATTCCAATCCGCGCGTGTAGGCCTGAAGTGCTAACAGTTCGGTCGCATTTCTTACAGTTTCCCTGAAATTGAAATCAATATATTCGAGAGTTAATTTACCGGCTTCAATTTTAGAAAAATCAAGAATATCATTTATTATATCCAAAAGAGCCTTACCGCTGGCCTCGATTAGATCAACATATTCCTTCTGGCTATAATCCAGGTCACTGTCCTTGAGTAGTTCCAGCATTCCGATAACACCATTCATGGGAGTACGGATTTCATGGCTCATGTTTGCCAGGAAACGGCTTTTCGCCACATTGGCGGATTCAGCTTTTTGGGCCAGTTCCTTATTCTTTTTTACCTCTTGCTGAAGTTTATTATTTAAGCTTTCAATTTCGCCTACTTTTTCCTGAAGCTCCTTTTGATGAAGTATATTTTGTGTTATGTCCGTATTAATGGAAATAAAACCGGTAAAATTCCTGTCGGTATCATACATCGGTTGTACGTCGATGACGACGTAAAATCTTTTACCATGTTTGGTTTGATTTATAAGTGTTTCCTTGAAGGCTCTTTGTTTTTTAATGGCCTGTCGTATTCTTTCCCGGCATTCGGCATCCTCTAATTTTTCCGATTCATTCAAGTCCTTGGATTTTAACAACTCTCCGGGCCTTTTTCCCAACACTTCATCCCTGCTATATTTTGTAATCCGGCAAAACCCGCTGTTCACCCACTTGATATATCCTGTCGTATCGGTTATGATAACACCGTTTATACTTCTTTCCAGTGCGTTGGCAAAGCGCCTGTTTTCTTCAGAGGCTTTATTCATCTTGAAAAAAAGTTTGTTAATCAATTTGCGCACCGGAACAAAAACAATGACTTCCATGGCCACGAGAAGTCCGGCAAGAAAAAGCCCAAAGCTCAGAAGAATATTTTCAACGGGTTTTATTAATACCTCAAGGGAAGGCGTATCTTTTATGATTTGTTCAAGGGTAAATGTAATATGCGTGGCGACCAGTAAAAAAGAAATGCCGATGATAAAAAGAACCGTAATACTGGCCCAGGATAATCGTTTTAGCCCCTTGTCTGCCGGATAAAGTTTTTGTTGTTTTTTGTCCCAGGAAATCAAACCCCTTTTTAGTAAAAAGTAGATAATAAGGGATGCTACCAGTGCCAGAATCGTTGCGTCAATCAATCCCTCAAAGCCTTGGAGCTTCTCTGAAATAAAAACGGGCAACATCAACATGATCAGCCCTTCAACAACAAAAATAACACCGCCGATACTTAGAAGCATTTGGAAAATCTCCGGGGGGGATATCCCGGGAGGACTGGAACGTAATATTTTTTTATCCATAAGCTGCTCTCTTATATTTTACCGGTGTACATGGAGTGGACATTTATTTAAATGAACAATAATATTCAGACCATTGTAACCGGTTTTCAGTTTGTATATGCTCGGAATATTTACCTGTTTCTATAATAAAAGCAACAGAGAGGATGTATCCCGTTTTTATTTGTTAAAAGGATTGTTAAATTATTACTTTTCAAAAGAGCAGGAATAATCCCGGCCAAGGATGGAAGCGCAAATTTTTTGTTTGTTAAAAGAGGTCTTAACTTAAAGGAAAACTTGACCTTAATTGCTCATAGATTAAATTAGATAGGGTACTGTGCAATTTTTTAAAGCCAATTTATAACCGGGAAAGCCATTTCTATGGAAAACTACTATTTACAGCTCTCCACTCTTGTTTTTTCTGTATTTATAGGTGTAAGTCTGTTTATTGTCTCCAACCATCTGCGTGTGCCGGCCATAATACTTTTACTGGCCGGGGGTATCGTTCTGGGGCCCGAGTTTCTGGGGCTGATCCATCCCGATGCGCTTAAAGAGGGGCTGCGGGTGATTATCTCCCTGGCCGTGGCCGTTATTCTTTTTGAGGGGGGACTCACGCTGAACCCGGAAGGATTAAAGAAGGCCCCTAAAATGATCTGGCGTCTGTTGACCCTGGGGGTGCTGGTCACCTGGCTGGGCACGGCCACGCTGATCTACTTTTTGCTGGATTTTACCGTGGAGATGTCACTGTTGGCCGGAAGTTTGATCATCGTTACCGGGCCGACGGTCATAGCCCCCCTGCTAAAACGCATCCGTATCAAAGCCAGGCTGTACCATGTGTTACACTGGGAAGGGGTGTTGATCGATCCCATCGGCGTGTTTATCGCCATCCTCTGCTTTGAATGGCTGGCGGTCGAGGGCAGTGTTCTCACCCACATCTGGCATCTCAGTCTGCGTCTGCTGATCGGGCTGGTGCTGGGTTATATCGGCGGTAAGGCTATCACCGGGTTGTTACGTAAGGAGGTTATCCCCGAGGAGCAGAGCAATATTTTTGTTTTTGGCGCGGCCTTGTTTCTGTTCAGCATATCGGATTTTATCGTGCATGAATCGGGCATCTTAACCGTGGTTATCGCCGGCCTGGTGATCGGTTGGGCGGCGCCGCCCCGCTTAAAACACATCAAGCAGTTTAAATCGGAACTGACCGAGCTGTCCATTGCCCTGGTGTTTATGCTGCTGGCGGCCAACCTGAAGCTGGAAAGCTTTCTGGATATGGGCTGGATGGGCGTGCTGGTGGTGGCCGGGGTGCTTTTTCTGATCCGTCCGCTGAGTATTTTGGTTTGCTCGCGGGGCACGTCGCTTTCGCTGAATGAAAAACTTTTTCTCTCCTGGATTGCTCCCCGCGGTGTTGTGGCCGGATCGATGGCCTCGCTGTTCGGCTTGCGTCTGGTGGCCATGGGGCATCCCGATTCGGTTTTTCTGGAGACCTTCACCTTCAGCATCATTATCAGTACCATATTAATACAAGGGGGGACGGCGGGTCTGTTGGCCCGGGCGCTAAAGGTGGAGCAGCCCGACAAAACCAACTGGCTCATTGTGGGCGCCCATGAGTTTTCCCGCAAGGCGGCCGATTTTATCCGTGAAAGCCAGGGCGTGGAATGTGTGCTGGTGGATACCAATGTCGACGCCGTCAACGATGCCTGTGAACAGGGATACAGCGCTTACCGGGGCAATGCCCTTTCCACCGATGTCATTCCGCCCGATGTTTTCGTCACCATCGGTCATGTGCTGGCCCTGACGGACAACCGCGATCTGAATCAGTTGATCTGTGAGAACTGGTCGGAAGTGGTGGAGAAGAAAAACCTTTACCGCTGGTCTTCACAAAGTCCGGAAGTGGAGAAGAAAATCGCCGGGCCGGGTATTCCCGTATGGTTGCATCTGCCCAAGCCGTCGCAGGTGTCTTTTCAGTTGCTGAACAAGGAACTGCTGGCGCGCCGCCTGCCCGGGGGTGTTCCGCCCAAGGGCCGGGTTTTGATGTCCGCTACCGAAAATGAAGTCTTTTTTGAAGATAAAATTCCGCCGCAAGAGCGGAAAAACCAATGGGTGCTGGAACGGGTGAAAGCCAACCTGAGCGGTCTGCTCAACAGCCGGCATATTCTGTTTATCGATGCCGAGAGCTATGAAGAAGCCCTTGCGCGCATCATGGCCGGGGCGCAGACACTCTACCCCGACCTGCCTTTTGACAAGATCAGTCCGCAACTGTTTGAGCGGGAGCATGAGTTCCCCACCACGCTGGCCCATGGTGTGGCCGCCCCGCATATCCATTGCACCGAGCTGGATGAGGCCATCTGTTTTGTGGGCATTGTGTCACGTGAGCTTAAGCTGAAAACCTATGAAGGGGAGCATGTCCGTCTGTTGTTCGTGCTGCTGAGCCCGGAAAGCGAACCGGAGCTGCATCTGCGCCTGCTGGCCGAGATCGCGAAAGTGGCTTCTTCCGAGGAGAAGGTGGAGCTTTTGCTTAGTGCGGGAAACGGCCAGGAGTTCCTGGCGCGCATAAAATCGGCCCGTGGGTAAAGGTATGCCGTGGTGAACAGCTGAGCCTGGATATTCCTGAATACAGGAATTCCGGCTTAAGGCAGTCCTTGCATCACAGTTCAGACCGGATTGTCGATATTGACAAATTCGGTTTTCAGGTTGAATTCCCGGCCGATATATTCCCCCAGGGCGCGTACGCCGAACACCTCGGTGGCGTGGTGCCCGGCGGCGATAAAGTGGATGCCCTCTTCCCGCGCGTAATGGTAAACATGTTCGCTGACCTCGCCGGTGATAAAGGCGTCGAAGCCTTGCAACACCGCCTGTTTGATCTCCTTTTGCGCCGCGCCGCTGATGATGCCCACCCTTTTTATCGATGACGGACCGAAGGGAAAAATCATGGCATTGTGATTGATCCGTTGCCGGATTTTTTCAAAGAGTTTGTCCGCCGTGTTGTTAAAAAGACCACTGAATCCGATGGGCATGCCGTTGTAGTCGCCAAAGGATTCCCGTTCGTTCAGTTCAAGCTCCCTGGCGATAAGGGCATTATTCCCCAGTGTGGCATGGGCGTCCAACGGCAGGTGGTAGGCCAGCAAATTTAGGTCGTTTTCCAACAGCAACTTGACCCGTTTTTTGTAGGCTCCGTTATAAAGGGGCCGTTCAAAATTCCAGATGATGCCGTGATGCACCAGGATGGTATCCGCGCCGTGCTTCAGAGCCTGTTCAAACAGATCCACGCAGGCGCTTACTCCACAAACGATATGGCGCACATCGGATTGCCCCTCCACCTGCAGGCCGTTGGGGCATAAGTCCTTATAGGCGCCGGCATCGAGAAGGCCGTTCAGCACGGTAGTCAATTCCCTGATATCCATGGTTATTTTCCCTTTCGGGCGCGGAATTCCTTTAAGGCCTGTTCGATGGAATCCAGCAGTTCCCGGTCATACAACTTTCCGACCAGATTACGGCGGGCCCTGGCGCCGATGGCCTCAAACTTTGTGAGTTGCCCGGGATCGGTGATCTCGGTTTTTTTCATACCGCTTTTAAACATCTCTTCCCGGGCGGCTTCGTTGTCCCGGCGGCTGAGTTGCGTCAGCTCCGTAAAATACTTTTTGCCCTCGCTTTTCAGCAGTTGCTGCTGTTCCGGGGTCAGCTTATTGAACATCCTTTTGGAAATCAGCACGGCGCCATTGGAGTTGGCCAGGGGCAGGTCCATCACATATTGCACCTTGGTAAACCATTGCAGGGCCACGCAGGCCAGGGGCGAGGTATACACGCCGTCGATCAGGCCGGTTTGCAGGGAGGTACGCACATCGGTGATGGAAAGGGGAATCGGTGACACGCCAAAGGCTTCGAAAGTGGCCTTGGAAAGAGGGTCGCCTTCCCACATCCACATCTTTACCCCTTTCATATCCTCTTCATTGCGCAAGGCGCGGTTGGTGTACACATACACCCAACCCACCTCGGCCCAGCCCAGCAGGATATAGCCTTTTTTCTCAAAGCCGGCGGCAAAACGGTCAAAGAACTTTTCACCGATATAGTCCACCTCTTCCTTGGTGCGGAAGAGGAAGGGGGTATCCAACACCCGCACTTCAGGCAGGATTTCTCCCAGCCCCACGCCGGTAAAGCCGCCGCTGTGCAGTTGGTTAATACGGATTTTACGCAGAACATCTTTCTCGTCGCCCTGAGTACCGCCGGCATAAATTTTAAAGTTGATGCTGCCGCCGCTTTTTTCCTTCAGACTTTTACTGAACTCTTTCATCACATTCATCCAGGTGGAACCTTCCGGGGCCAGGGTGGCAAACTTAATTTTCACCGGTTTCTGGGCCAGGGCCCAGCCGCTCATCAACAGTACAATAATCAGTCCCTTCAGCAATCTCATCATATCTCCTTAAAAAAGTTCTTCTTTCATCTTTAACAATCTCCGGGCCTTATCGCGGGCGATGGCGTTAAACAGTTTCAGCGACGGGGCCTTGTTCAGGTCAAAGGACAACACCTTTTGCAAATAGCCGTCAAAGGCTTCCTCATCCAGAACCTTGGCCGCGTAAAAGCGGGCCAGGTAGACATAGGTCAGCAAAAACCTTCCCCCGGTTATTTCCAGATTTTTTTCAAACAGTTCCCGCGCCTTTTCCGGGTTACCGCCCATGATACGCGGCTTGACACCGTAGATGGAGCCCTTAAACAGATAAACGGCGCCGTTAAAATAGGCCGGATTCCACCCGGCGATACGCTCCATGATCACCTCCACGCGGGGCAGCTCCAGCAAAGCCTTCGGTTCATCCAGGCTCAGATTGATATAACCGGCCCAGGCAAAAGCGTACCAGAACAGCGCCGGCATCTTTTCCGCCTCCATGACGCTCACGTTCTTTTTTAGCAGCTCAAGATCCGTGGTTTCCACCCCCTTGTCATCCAGGGCCCGCCGGGCGTATTCCCGGGCCCGCAGATAAAAGCCCTTAGCCCTTTGCGGGCTGCTGTCTTCCACAAAGCCCAGGGCGTAACCGGCATAGGCCTGGGTCAGCAGCATCAACAGGCTGTGATTCCGCGGATCGTTACGCAACAGTCCTTCCAACAATTTCAGATTGGAGGCCAGGGCCTGTTCGGCCAGTTGCAGGTCATCCTCTTCGTACAGGGCCATGGCGCTCTCTTCAAAGATGGGCGTCATCTGACGCACGGCCAGTCTGTTGATGCTACAGGCACTTAATGTCATTAAAACGAAAAAAGTAAACAGAACGGGTTTCATGACGGCTCTCTATTTGGATGCGTTTTCAATTTCCTGATGCACTTTTTTTATAAACGGTGCAAACAGATCGATGGGTACCGGAAATACGGTGGTGGAGTTCTTCTCCGCGGCCACTTCCACCAGGGTTTGCAAAAAGCGCAGTTGCAAGGCCGAAGGCGATTCGTCCAGCTTGTGCGCGGCCTGGGTCAGTTTGTCGGCGGCGGTAAATTCACCCTCGGCGGCAATGATCTTGGCCCGGCGTTCCCGCTCGGCCTCGGCCTGCTTGGCCATGGCCCGCTTCATCTCTTCCGGCAGGTCGATGTGCTTGATCTCCACCAGAGAGACCTTGATCCCCCAGGGATCGGAATGGGTGTCGATGATCTGTTGCAGTTCCTGATTGATGCGCTCGCGATCCATCAGCAGGTCGTCCAGTTCCACCTGCCCGGCGATACTGCGCAATGTGGTTTGTGCCAGTTGCGAGGTGGCAAAGAGGTAATTCTCCACATCGATGACCGCCCTGGTGGGATCGACCACCCGGAAATAGAGGACGGCATTTAACTGAACCGAAACATTATCCTTGGTGATCACATCCTGCGGCGGGATGTCCATCACCACCGTGCGCAGGCTGATCTTGACCATCTTATCGATCAGGGGAATAAGAATGATGATGCCCGGGCCCTTTGAGTTTATCACACGCCCAAGGCGGAAAATCACGCCCCGTTCATATTCCTTAAGAATACGAATGGAGCTGGCAAAAATAAAAAGTAAAGCAAGTAAAAGACCTATACCCGGACTCATAACTCCTCCTTTGGTTTTAAAACAACCGGTTTATGCTGTCGTCTCCGGCGGATATTCCGCCATAGCCGCGTAACTTAATCTAAAGCTTTTACCCTTAAGGTGAGGTGATTTTTATCCACCGCCACCACCTGCACGCGGGTGCCTTTTTTTAAGGGTGTATCACTGCGGGCCCGCCAGTATTCACCATGGACGCGCACGGTGCCTTCCGGATTCAATACCTTGCTGACCACGCCGGTTTCACCTACCAATCCTTCCTGACCCGTTTGCGGTTTTCGCTTTTGGGCCTTCAAGGCCAGACCGATGGCAAACAGAAAGAACAACGCCGTAAAGATAACCACAAACACGATAACCTCCCATGAAATATTCAGCTCCGGTATGGGGGAGTCAATCAGCATGACCGATCCGATGGAGAGGGCGATAACGCCGCCGATGGAAAGCAGTCCGTAGCTGGGTACTTTGATCTCCAGTAAAAAGAGAATGATGGCAAAGAGGATCAGCAGGAAACCGGCATAGTTGACCGGCAGGGTGTTGAGGGCGAAAAAACCGGTGATCAGGGCGATGCCTCCGGCCACGCCGGGCAGGATGGCGCCGGGGCTGTACAGTTCCAGCATAATGCCCAGGGTGCCGATCATCATCAGGATGTAGGCCACATTGGGGTTGACGATAACATCGAGCAGACGCTGGCGCCAGGTCATTTCAAAAGTGATGACCGTGGCGGCGGCGGTTTCCAGCGTATGGGTGCTGCCGTCATCCAGGGTGACGACCCGGCCGTCCAGTTGTTTGAGTAAATCGCCGGTGGTGGGGGCGATATAGTCGATTACATGACGTTTCAGGGCTTCCGAAGCGGTGATGTTGGCGCTTTCCCGGATGGCCTCCTCGGCCCAGTCCGCGTTGCGCCCGCGTTGTTCGGCCACGGCCCGCACCTTGGCGATGGCGTCGTTGGTCACCTTGTCCATCATAATGCTGCCGGAAAGGGAGTCCTGTTCCCCGCCGCCGGGCATGCCGCCGCCGAAAACGGGATGGGCCGAACCGATATTGGTGGACGGAGCCATGGCGGCCACATGGGCGGCATAGGTGATAAACATGCCGGCCGAAGCGGCTCGCGCCCCGGAGGGGGCCACATAGACGATTACGGGAATGCGGGCATTCTGGATGGTTTTCATTATCCCGTGCAGGGACTCCATCAAGCCGCCCGGGGTATCCATCTGGATCAACAGGGCCTGCGCATTTTCATTTTCCGCCCGTTCCACAGCCTGTTCAATATATTCGGCCGCTACCGGATTGATCACGCCGTTGATGATGATCCGGTGTACCGGCCCTGCCGCGAAAAGGGGGGCGCTTAGAAAAAAAAGTATAAGGAGGACTTTGAAGAAACGCATGACAGGCTCTCCATATCGTTGGTTGGCTATAAATTAGTATGAATCTGCTCAAGAAAAAAGAAAAAAGGGCTTTGGCCCTGCCCGGTTTTTCCGGGCGTTGTTTTTGGCTCTGTATCGATTTCTTTTGTGGGTAATACTTTTGGGGGAATATGACGGCTTTTGGGCATTTGGAACAACACTCTTACCGTAAACAGTAAATCGGTTTGCCGGCGTCCTGACTTTATGCTACTTGCCGACGATCAAATCGTGGCTTAACGTAGCGGTACAGGCCTGTCCGCCAATCACGGGCCGGATAACGATATCTGGCGCGGCAAACGCTTAGTGTTTAATTCCCGGCCACGAGTATGAGATCGCTTTTGTTGATCAGGCTGTATTCGGCAAAGAGGCTCTGGCTGATAAACGTGAAGCGCAGATGCAGTTTGCGGTATTCCCATATCTGCCGGCTGCCGGCAAAGCGGTCACCGGAAACGGCCTTAACAACCACATCCGGTTGTCCCAGAAGGATGTAGACCATGCCCAGATCGGTAAGCCAGCCCTTTTTACGGGAGGAACCGAACCACTTGTTGGCGTTTTGCAGGCGCCGGTAATACTCCAGCATGACGTCGTTATAAACACTTTGACCGCGGGGATCATGTTTTTGCCAGAATTGATTGAGGGCTGTTTGCCAGCGGTTGGCCGGTATGGCCTTCATGGAATCGTATTGGGCGGCTGTCAGCAGATAGCGGATTTCATAGAGGGCCTGATCATAGGTTTTGTAGCGCAGGTCTATGGGGGACTGGATGACCGTGAAGCGGCTTTCTGTCCGGGCAACGGTTCCGGCATTGTTCTGGCTGATGCGCAGACGGTAACTGCCCGGTGCCAGGGATGTTGTGGACAGGGTGGTCTTAAAGCCGGGATTCTGCGATTGAACGGATATCCTTTCCCTCTTGGTGTAGATCACCTTGTCGTTTTCATTTAACAGGGAATAGCTGACTTCCACGTCGGATGCGGACTCCGGGAAATAGGATTCATAATATATGTGCACCACGGGCGAGCTGAAGAAGTAGTCATGGCTTAAATTGGGGTAGGTTTTGCCCTTGTTCTCCGGCATCTCGGAAAAAAGTTGAATGGAGCTGAGATGAAATCCACCGTAATAGGCGGGTACCTGCACCTGTTCCTTTTTGGTGATTCTCCGGCTGCTGTGCTTATCCCGGATTTCCAGCCGTGCCTGATAACTTCCGGCGGGCAGGCTGGCCCGTATGCAAAGATAATGCTCAATGTCCCGGGCGATGGTTTTACTAAAGCGGTGGTAATGGAATGATTTGTTCAGGCTTTCCTCGAATTGCAAATGTTCCTGATCATCATAGATATATAATGTGGCTTCAATGGCACCGTCAAAACCGTCCGTGCCGCGTTTAAAGGTGATATCGGCGTTGTTCAGGCTGAAGTGGTAGTTCAGATAGGTTTGTCCCGGCAGGGGCGCTTTAAAGGTGACATAGTCCGTGCTCACCCCGGCGGAAAGTGCTCCGGCCAGGCCAAGTGTTGCGACAAGCAAAAATATATTTCTAAAAAGCATGTTATCCTGCCTTTCTCACTGCTCCGGCTCCCTCTGTTTTATTAGTCGAAACAGAATACGGGAAATTAAATCACTTTTTCTTCACGGAGAAGTAAGCATTTGGCTTAAAATACGCTATGCCGGGGCGGAAAGGAAGCGCGGAGGACATTTTGAAAAAAAACAAAAAAAGGGCGATAGTGGTAATATTTTGGCCAATCGGGCTTGATAATTAATTCGGTCTTTAAACTCCGCAAAAAGGGGGGGCCTGCGCCTGGTATCGGTGAAGAACTTGTCGGGGCGTACAAGCCCAAGGACGGGAAATCTTCCGTTCCCGATCCGCATGGCTAATCCGTTGAAACGGATAGGAGGGACTTTTACGTCCCTTCCAACCCCCCGGATGAATCCGGGGGTTACCTCCTTTTGCCCATCATGACTCCCCTCCCCGAATGGTCGGGGGTGGGGTTCGAGAACTCGCATACGAAGTTTCTGGGCACAGCCTGTCAGGGGGCTTCCGGCATGGGCTAATCCGTTGAAACGGATGACGGGAATTCCGCATCTTTTCCAAACCCCCGGGTGAATCCGGAGGTTAACGCTATTACCTGTATCCTGCCCCCTCCCCGAAGGCCGGGGGTGGGGTCGAGAGCTTACGCGGAAGGGAATTTGCCGCTGCGGGCCAGAAGTTCGCGGGCGTTGGCCCGGCTTTGGCTGCCGACTTCCTCCCCGCCCAGCAAACCGGCCAGTTCCTCGATACGGGCTTCATTATCCAGTACATCCACCCGTACTTCGGTGCTTTGCGCCGTACTGGATTTATAAACCCGGATGTGGCGGTCGGCAAAGGCGGCGATCTGCGGCAGGTGGGTAACGCAGATGAGTTGATGGTAGCCGGCCAGCTCCTCGATCTTTTTGCCGGTAATCTGTGCGGTTTTTCCGGAAATACCGCTATCGATTTCATCAAAGACCAGCAAAGGGGTTTTGTCCCGGGCGGCCAGAATGCTTTTTATGGCCAGCATGATGCGGGACAACTCACCACCGCTGGCAATTTTATGCAAGGGCCGGGCCGCTTCCCCGGGATTGGCCGTAAACATAAAGCGGGCGGTTTCGAAACCGGTTTCGGATAATTCCAGCGTCTCATTTTCCAGGCGGAAGGGCGATGTGGGATTGGGCGTGGTTATCAGGTCACAGTGAAAACAGCTTTCGGGCATGGCCATATCCCTAAGATAGGCGTGGATGCGCTCATGCAGTTTTTGGGCCGCTTCCGCCCGGGAGTGTGAAAGCTGTTTCCCCAGGGTGTTCAGCGTCTCTATCCGGCTTTTCAGTTCTTTTTCGGCACGGGTGATGAATTGATCCACATTGGCGATGGCGTCCAGCTTTTCACTCAGCTCTTCCTTAAAGGCGCGCAGGGCTTCGATATCGTCCTTTTGATATTTTTTGAGCAGAAAATCGAGATCGGAGACCCGCTGCCGCAGATACTCCGCCCGTTGCGGGTCAAACTCCAGGCCGCTGAGATAGCGTTCGGTAAATTGTCCGGCATCCTCGATCAGGGCCTGTCCCTGCTCCACATTTTCACGGTAAGCCTCAAACTCCCTGTCCACGGAGCCGAGAAAGCGCAACTGATCCAGCAGTTCCTTCAGCATTTCCGAGAGGGAAATTTCATTTTCGTAAAGCAGGTTTAAAACCGTCCCGGCAGACTGGTGGATTTTCTCATAATTTTGCAGGCGCCGCAGTTCCTCGCGCAGGGCTTCGGGGTCGGCATCGTCAATTTGGTGCTGTTGCAGCTCGGCGATTTGAAAACGGTACAACTCTTCGGTTTGGCGGGCGGTCTCTTTTTCGGCATGTAAACGTTTGAGTTCGGCGGCCAGATGCAGATAGTTGTCGTAGGCCTCTTTGAATTGTCCGCGTAACTCCCCGTTGGCGGCAAACAGATCCAGATAGCCAAGATGGTTTTCGGGGTGCAGCAGCTTTTGATGCTGGTGCTGGCCATGCAGGTCTATCATTTGCCGGCTGAAACTGTTAAGAATTTGCAGGGAAACCGGCGTGTCGTTGATAAAAATACGCGAGTTACCCGAGGCGTTGATTTCCTTACGGATGATCAACAGATCGCCGTTGCGTTCCAGATCGTTTTGATCGAGCAGGAGCCACAGGGGGTGTTGCTGCTCCAGGGTGAAGTGGGCCTCGATGACGGCTTTGCGCTCATCGCCGCGCACCATGTCACTGCTGCCGCGTGCCCCGGCAATCTGGGCCAGGGCCCCGACGAGAATGGATTTACCGGCCCCGCTCTCACCGGTGACGATATTTAAGCCGGGATGAAAAGGCACCTCGGCTTCTTTGATCAGAATATAATTCTTTAAGTAAAGTGACGTTAACATAATCAGGGATTAACTACCGCGATTTTACCACTGGTGGCGCTGCCATCCGCCGTATACGCTGAAAAGATGTAAATGCCGCTGGCCACGGTATTACCGTTTTTGTCCTTGCCGTCCCAAATGGCGCGCCCGCCTTCGATTTCGCCGTCATCCACTTTCAGTGTGCGGATCAGACGCCCGTTCAGGGATAAAATCTTGACGGTGGAATTGTTTTTCAGCCGCTTGATGATAAACGGTGTCTGTCGTCCATCCTGGATGTAGGGGTTCGGCCCGGCGATCACCTGTTTAAAGTCGGGGCGGATTTCAGCAAAGGCCCCGCTATAGACGGATATGCCCGATTCCGTACCGATCCAGGCTTCTCCGGTAACCGGGTCTATGGAAACACTGTGCACGTTATTGTCCAGCAGGCCGCTGTTGGCGGTGGTAAAGCTGACCCAGGCTCCGGATTCAAAAACGCTGCGCTGGGCACGTAAAATACTCAAACCGGAGGAGGTGGCCACCCACTTGTTATTGTATTCATCGACGACAATCTGACTGATCTCATTGCCGATGGGGCCGTCCACGCCGGCGATACCGTCTCCGGGATGGCGGTAGAAGTTCAGACCGTCATAGGAACTGAGGCCGGCGGTGGTACCAATCCAGACCACGCCATCTTTGTCCACGGCCAGGGCGCGTACCTCATTGCCCGCCAGATTATCATCGATGTTGCGCCGGAAAACAGCGTCATCACTGCGGTCATCCAGGGTGTTGTTGTAGTCCAGGATATAGACGCCCTGGTCGTGGGTGCCCAGCCATACACGGCCGAAGTCATCGATGGTGATGGCCGCAATACCCTTATCGCCGGAAAGGCGCAGGTTGTCGGAAACGCCGAAATAGCGCCATTGGCTCTTGTCCAGATCCGGAAACCGGGTTTGTTCATCATAGGGGACCACGGCAAGATATTTGCCGTTTTGCGCGTAGGCGTTGGCAATCCACAGCCGGCCGTAGCTGTCTTCCTGAAAAGCGGTGATGACCTCGTAATCATCCACATTGTTGTTGGCGCCGCTAAAGTGGCCGCGGTATTCCGGGGCGGGAGTTGTTACGGGGGTAACCTGAATATCGTTGCCGCGGCGGATGGTCTGGGTACCCTCGGCAAGCTGGGTGTGCATATAGCCGAATTCACCCTGGCGAAAGAAGGAAATACCACCTCCCCAACTGCCCAGCCACACCGTGTTATAGCGATCCACATAAGCGGTGCCGGCGGCGGTTTTCCGGTTCCAGATATTTGCGCCGTTGTCTCCTCTCCAACTGATGTGCTGCCATTGTGTCTGGTCGTAAAAATAGATACCGCTATAGGGTTGGAAAAACTTGTATTTTTGAGCCAGGGCCCAGGTGTTTTGATTACCGTCGCGCACGATGAAACGAATGGGGTTGTCGTAGGGGCCGTCCAGTAAAACACGCTTGTTGCTTTGTTCATTTAACAGGCCCTTGCGGATAAAGCCCAGCCAAAGGTGTTGACCCGATGACTCCAGGGCGGTGATGGTGGCGCTGAAAGGGCGGTTGGAAAAGTTTATGGTGGCGGCGGTATTTTTGTACAGGCGCGCGTCCACGGCAAGGTAAAGGGTATCGCTTGTACCCAGCATGGGGCCGATGGTTTTGCCCTGGTAGTAGGCGATAGTTTCTATCTGTTGTTCTCCGTCCATGGATGCCAGGCCGGCCGGGGTACCGATCCACAGTTTTTGGTTAAAAACCGCCAGGGAAGTTATGGAGGTTGCAGGCAGCCCCTCGTATACACCGAAGCGGGTCCAGTTCCGGGGATCATTGAGCGTTACCGACAAATAACGGGCCGGGGCGGTAAAAAGGCCGTTATCGGTGGCTATAAAGATTTTATCCTTAAAGCGTGTTACTTTCCGTACCTCTTTAATCTGTTGCGGAAAATTGACAAAATAATCAAAAAAGGCATAACGGCCTTCTTTGTACTGCATTACAGCCAGCCCTTTTCCGGCGGCAATCCAGAGGGTATCGCTGTCAACATAAAGGTCGTTTAGTTCTATATCCTCAAAACGGTACACTTCCCGTACCTCTCCCGCCGTGCCGATCATTTGCAGATATCCGTTGGCGCTGCTCAGTAAAACCTCGTTGCGCCCGTTAACGGCCACGGCACGGATATTTACGCTGCGCAGACCGTTGACCGTGGTATAACGTGTAACCGCGTCGCCGGAGATATCGTAACGATAGACTCCGCCCCCGCTGGCGGCCCAAAGGATGGAGGAGCCGGTTTGGGTCAGGCCGGTGATGCTGTTCATATTGGTGATGGCCCGCCAGTCTGGGTTCTGAGCGGTAAGCAGGCTGACTGCGATCAATAAGAGGCTAACGTGTTTTATCATGGATGAGCTCTGTTTTATTTCCGGTGAAATAAAAAATACGTATCATGGAAATTTAATGTAAGTTAAAAAAAAAGGTACTACATTACTATCCGCTTACCGGCCTGATGAGGTGATTAACGGCCTAGAAAAGGTAATATCTGCTGTTGGCCGGGTATAGCATGTCCAGAAAGGCCAAACGGGTATCGCCGGCCTTGACCATCAGTTGCCCCTGGATGATATCACCCTTGTGTATGGGCAGGTTTTGTACGATGGGCATGCGAACGCCGTTATAATAGTTTTTCATGTGAATATCGTACAGGGTGCAGCCACCGGAATCATCGAAGCTGATTTCGAAATATCCCTCATGCAGGTCGGGATCACCGGCTTCCTCGGACAATAAAAAGTTGATCAACGGTTTTTGTTTTTGATAGGCGCGCACGATGTTCAGGCTGCGTTCCAATTCGGAAAACTTGTCTCCGGCAAAACGGTCAAACTCCTCCAACAGACGGGTCTCGGCATTTTGATCGATAAACTCAAAAAGATGAAAGAAGAGCAGGCGCGTTCCCGGAACGGTGATGTTTTCCTCGGCCAGTAGTTGCTGAGGCAGGATCAGCGACAGAAATTCGTCAAAGTCATCCATGTCAAACAAATCAAAACGGTCCAGAACGATGTAGTCGTTGAGGTAGTTTTTAAAAAAGGAAAGGATTTTGCTTAAGCCGGGATCGGTCATATAGTCGGGACGTTCTTCCAGAAAGGCGTCAAAGATATAGTCCACCCGTTGATATTTGTATTTCCAGATTTCGGTCTCATCCTCTTCCGCGGGGGTGTCCAGCAGCGTCTCTTCCCAGCCCTTGTCATCAATATCCAAAACCTCGTCAAACAAATCGGTGGCCAGCTCGTTGGGGGCATTGAGCAGCTCCGGCCCTTTTTTGTATATAAAGCGGATAATAACGTTCATGATAAACTGGTTGAGCTTTTTAAGCTGTTCATCACTTTCTTCCAGTTGCAGACCGATTTCAAAATTATAAAAATCGATGATGGTATCGGCAACCACATAGGTCATTACATCGTGATGGAAACACTCTTCACGGGTCAGGCAATTGGCGGTGATGCCGTCAAACTCCATGGTTACAAACTCAATACGGCGCTGATCCTCTTCCGGGGTAAAGGGGGCGGACAGTTTATTGGGACATCCCAGGGCGCAGCCGCCAAAACAGTTTTTTTCCAGAAAAGATTGCAGACTGTCGGCAATGGCAAAGGCCAGCGACGTGATCTCATGGGTATGCAGGTTATGGATATTTTCCAGGGAGAGCTTTTTAAAATAGTCGTTTTCCATGGAAGAGCTCAGCTCGTTTATCAACAGGTAGGTGAAGTAATCCAGAAAAGTAAGTTCATAGATTTCCTTTTCCCAACTGTCCACGAATTCCTGGGCGGTCATGTAGGTTTTTTTCGATTGCTCGGCCACGTTTCATCCTTCAAAATTCAAAGATACAATCTCACCAAAATAAGGCAACATTTCAACTAAAATTATCGGCGTTTTTCTTGCGCTGTTTACTTAATCAAAGCTCCATGCACGAAGCTCCCGGCACATTGCTTTAATAAACCGGAAGCGTGTCCATCGCTTGCAGTGGGTAAACCACATCATCGGACGGTAGTTCCATCGGCATTAAAGTTGGTCACTTAAACGTTTCCGTTTGTTCAATAATTCCCTATAGGGCAAGGGGAGGCAATTGGCGCGGAGAATGTTTTTATCTTACATATCCCTGCGGGAAAAATGAAAGACGGCGGCTCCCAAAAAGAACAGGGTCAGCAGGGTAAGCACGGGAATGCCGGTGCTGAAATCATACTTGCCGTTAACGATGTCCACCGGCTGATACCAGTGAAACAGGCTGTAGTTTTTTAAAAAGGCGGCCTGTTCCCATACCTTTACCAGGGCGTCAAAGATAAAGGCGATCAACAGAAACCCAATGCCCCAGGCCATGGCCCTTCCGCGGTTATCGAACAGGGTAGCCGAGAAGACCATGATGCTGTTGATGGCCGTAAAAAAGAGCAGTCCGCTCATAATGATTTTTAAAATCAATCCGCCTGCCAGCCCGTCGTCCAGACCGGTGAGGGCCTGTCCGGCCAGGGTGCCGCCCATCATGGCCGTAAAAAGCAGGACATGGGCCAGAAAGATATAAAGCCAGGTGCTGAATATCAGCCGGGAGCGGGGGAAAAGGCGGATGGCCAACAGTTCAATGGAGCGTCCTTCCAGTTCCGCGGTGATAAAACGCCCGGCGATGGCCACCGGCACAAAGGAGAGAATAAACAGCATGGAGGGATGGGTATAGCCAAAAGCGAGAAATTGTTCGCTGGAAAAACCGGCGCCCATGATGCTCATGAATTTTTTAAAGGCGGGAGGCATAATGGCGAAGTAGGCCTCGGCCAACTGGCGCATGGCCGAACTGGAGAGAATGACCACATAAAGCATTTGCCAGGCAAAAGCCACCAGCATCAGCAGGGGCAGAACATAGCGCTGGCTTTTAAAAATGCGTTTAAATTGTTGGGGGGAAATCATGCCGTGCCTCCCTGCGTGCCGTTGCGGTAATAGTCCATAAAAAAGGACTCCAGGGGAGATTCGGGCATGTCCATATTGGACAGGGGCATTTTGCATAAACGGGGCCAGATTTCCTCGAAGGAGCCGCGAATGTGCAGATCGGCCTGCCGTGGCGAGAGGACGGTGAAATTAAGACCCGACTTTTCCAACTCCCCGGCCGGCATTTCCCGGCGAAAGGTGACGCGGATGGTGCGCGGCAGTTTTTTCTTAAGGGTTTCGATTTCATCCTGGACGATCAGTTCGCCATCCTTGATGATGCCGATATGGTCGCAAATCCGCTCCACCTCCGGCAGATTGTGGGAGGAGAAAAAAACGGTCTTGCCCCGGCTTCTAAAATCGGCCAGCAGTTCGTACAGACGCATCTGGATCAGCGGATCGAGCCGTTCGGAGGGCTCATCGAGGATGAGCAGATCGGGATCGTGCTGCATGGCCTGTATCAGCAACAGCTTCTGTTTCATCCCCTGGGAATAGGCACGCACTTTTTTTGTCAGATCGGAGGAGGTCATCTTCAGCGTTTCGGTAAGGCGGGTACGCAAAAGGGGCGGACCGTCCAAAAAACTCTGAAAGTAGTCCAGGGTTTCCAGGCCGGTCATATCCTCATAGAGGCGCACCTCTCCGGGAACCACGCCAATGCGCGGGGCGATGCGGCCAAATTCCTTCGTTGAATGCCCGAACAGGCTTACCGTGCCTTCCGTGGGTTTCTGCAGGTTGAGGATCATGCGGATGGTGGTGGTTTTTCCGGCACCGTTAGCCCCGAGATAGCCGAATATACTGGCGGAGGGCACTTGCAGGTTGATCTGTTTGACGGCGGTAAAGCTTCCGTATTTTTTGCTTAACCGACGGCACTGGATGGCCGCGACACTGGACATGAAATTCCCCCGGGTTTTCTATTCGGCAAATAAAAAGTTAATCTGTTTGACGGATAGACGAGAATGTGACTAAATCGTTCCAAATATTTTTAGCTTTAATTTACGCTATGATGTAAATTTACCCACTTATACGTTTGTAAAACAAGGAGATAATTAAATGGTCTTCAATTTAGATATGATTAAGAAGGTTTACGAAAATCTTCCCGCCAGGGTGGAGCAGGCGCGCAAGGTGGTTGGCCGCCCGTTGACCTATACGGAGAAGATACTTTATACCCACCTGTATGAAGGCGCGGCCAAACAAAAGTTCAGCCGTGGCGAGGATTATGTGGATTTTGCTCCCGACCGCACCACCATGCAGGATGCCACCGCCCAGATGGTGCTGTTGCAGTTTATGCATTCCGGCCGTAAAAAGGTGGCCGTCCCCTCCTCCATCCATGCCGATCACCTGATCCAGGCGGAAGTAGGCGCCGAAACCGACCTGAAGCACGCCATAGAATTTAACCGCGACGTGTATGACTTTATGGCCACGGGCGCAAAAAAATATGGCATCGACTTCTGGAAAGCCGGCGCCGGTATCATCCATCAGGTGGTACTGGAAAACTATGCCTTCCCCGGTGGGTTGATGATCGGTTCCGACTCTCACACGGTGAATGCCGGCGGTCTGGGTATGATTGCCGTGGGCGTGGGCGGCGCCGATGTGGTGGATGTGATTGCCGGCATGCCCTGGGAACTCAAGTTCCCCAAGCTGATCGGCATTAAGCTGACCGGTAAACTGAACGGCTGGACTTCGGCCAAGGATGTGATCCTTAAGGTGGCCGGTATGCTGACCGTTAAGGGCGGAACCGGCTATATCGTGGAATATTTTGGCGAGGGCGCCAAAAACCTTTCCTGTACGGGCAAGGGAACTATCTGTAACATGGGCGCGGAGATCGGCGCCACCACCTCTACCTTTGCCTATGACGCCAGCATGGCCGAATATCTTTCCGGTACGGGTCGCGCCGAAGTGGCCGCCCTGGCCGATGGCGTTGCCGAACATCTGACCGCCGACCCGGGGGTTTACGATGAGCCGGAGAAATATTTTGACAAGGTGATCGAAATTAATCTGGACGAGTTGGAACCGCACATCAACGGTCCCTTCACCCCGGATCGCGCCACGCCGATTTCCAAATTCGCGGAAGAAGTTAAAAAGAATGACTGGCCGGAAAAGCTTTCGGTGGGGCTGATCGGTTCCTGTACCAACTCCTCCTATGAGGATATCTCCCGCGCGGCGTCCATCGCCCGCCAGGCGGTGGATAAAAAGCTGAAGGTCAATGCCGAGTTTACCATTACGCCCGGTTCGGAGCAGGTGCGCTACACGGCGGAACGTGACGGCTTTTTGGATGACTTTGCCAAAATCGGCGGCATGGTGCTGGCCAACGCCTGCGGTCCCTGTATCGGTCAGTGGAAACGCCACGGCGCCGAAAAAAAGGAAAAGAACGCCATTATCACTTCCTTTAACCGTAACTTTTCCAAGCGTAACGACGGCAACCCCAACACCTACAGCTTTGTGGCCTCGCCCGAACTGGTGACGGCCATGACCATCGCCGGGGATATGAGCTTTAACCCGCTTACCGACACGCTGACCAATGAAGAGGGACAGCAGGTGAAGCTGGATGAACCGAAGGGTGAAAAGCTGCCGGCGAAAGGTTTTGACGTGAAGGATAACGGCTATCAGGCCCCGGCCGAGGATGGCAGCAATATCGAGATTAAGATTGCCCCCGATTCCAAAAGGCTGCAACTGCTCAAGCCCTTTGATCCCTGGGACGGCAAGAATATTCTGGGTATGAAACTGTTGATTAAGGCCAAGGGTAAATGTACCACGGATCATATCTCCCCCGCCGGACACTGGCTGTTCCTGCGCGGTCACCTGGAAAACCTTTCGGCCAATACGCTGACCGGCGCGGTAAACGCTTTTAACGGCGAAACCGACAAGGTGAAAAATCAGCTGACCGGAGAGTATGACTCGGTGCCGGTGGTGCAGCGCGCCTATCAAAAGGCGGGCATTCCCAGTATTGTGGTGGGTGATGAGAACTACGGCGAGGGCTCTTCCCGCGAGCATGCCGCCATGCAGCCGCGTTACCTGGGGGTAAAGGCGGTGCTGGTACGCTCCTTTGCCCGCATCCATGAAACCAACCTGAAAAAGCAGGGCATGCTGGCCCTTACCTTTGCCGATCCGGCGGACTACGATAAGATTCTGGAAGATGATACCATCGACCTGATCGACCTGACGGAATTCGCCCCGGGCCGCCAACTGACGCTGGTTCTGCATCATGCCGACGGCAGCGAAGAGACGATCAAGGCCAATCATTCTTATAATGATGTGCAGAT
>WGCN01000198.1 GCA_015493745.1 Calditrichales bacterium | reverse complement strand
GTATCGGTCAGCGGCACACCAAAACGCCCGGCCAGTGAATCAATGATGCGGTTGATGGCCGAAGGGGCGCGAAAGGGCATGGGATCGTTATCCCGGGCCAGGCGGAAGTAGCTTTCGGCTTGCGGCCTTTGTCCCAGCCGGTCATAAATCCTTGCCGCCAGCCAGGCGGCCTCCGCCGGAACCGGCTTCAGCTTCAGCAAGGGAGACAGCCTGTTCAGAGCCGCCGCCGTGCTGTCCGCCCTCCAGGCCGCGCGGGCCTGTTCATATCTCTCCCTGTTTTCTTTCTCCTCCATCAGCGGTGTATGCCCCAGCGGGTACTGGTCGCGCAGATTGCTGACCAACGGACTGATAATCACATGGATACCGGCCTCTTTCAGGGCAGCCAGTATCTCCGACAGGTTGGCGCTAAAATTGTCCAGCGTTGTCCTGTACAGGGGATCGCCCGGCAACAGTTGTGCCCGGCCGATCATTTGACTCATCAGCGAGGCCTTGCTTTTTCCCTGCTCCGCCGGGGAAAAAAGTCGCAGCCCGTTTTGCAGCAGTTGATAGAGCCGCCACTCCCGCAGCCACAGGGTAAGGCGAATCAGGGCGCGGTTGCTGCCGATGGCCTGGGTGGAAGCCGGTCCCAGCGCTCCGTAAAACTCATTATGCCCCATGTAGATCAATACGGCGTCCGGCTCCAGGGCGATCACCTCATCCGTCATATCGGCCACGGTGAAGCTGTTCACGGCGGATATGCCCAAATTGATCATCTCCACCTTTTTTCCGGGCCATTCCCTTTGCAGCCGGGTTTTTAAAAACCAGGGAAAATTGATATTGACCTCGTAGGGGAATCCGGCGGTGGTGGAGCCGCCCAGGGCCACGATGCGCAGGCTGCCTCTTGCCTTTTTCGCGGGGATTTTTTGTTCGATCAATTCCGGAATGGAGATATCGGCGTCGGAAAAATATTTACGGGCAAAGTCCGGGTTGGTCACCAGGGTGGAGCCTTTTTGAATAAAAAGCGGATAGTCGCGGCCGTAACCGGCCAGGCGCAACACGCCCTCGAACAGCGCCAGCACCAAAAATATCAGAATAAAAGTAATCAGGATAAAGACAAGTTTTTTCATATTCAATGGTCTCTTGTTGATTGTATGCGGCCCTTCGGCTAACTTTAGCCCTTTCATCAAACTTAGTCCCGGAAAAGATTTCTTACAAATGAAGCCTGTATATATTTTAGGCCTGTCGGCCTGGTATCATGACTCCGCCGCCGTGCTGCTGCGTGACGGCGAGATCGTGGCCGCGGCACAGGAGGAGCGTTTCAGCCGTAAAAAACATGACCACCGTTTCCCGCAAAAGGCCGCGGATTACTGCCTGCGGGAAGCGGGAATCGACGTCAGCGCCCTGAAGGCCATCGCCTTTTACGACAAGCCCTTTATAAAATTCAACCGTCTGTTGGAAAGCTATCTGCATTATGCCCCAAAAGGGTTGTCCTCTTTCATTAAGGC
This sequence comes from Calditrichales bacterium, assembly GCA_015493745.1. Lineage (GTDB taxonomy): Bacteria > Calditrichota > Calditrichia > Calditrichales > J004 > J004. The sequence continues at coordinate 3,488 of WGCN01000198.1, read as the reverse complement.
CATGCCCCTGTGGCTGAAGGAAAAGCTGTGGATTCCCGACCTGATCAAAAAGAAACTGGACTACAAGGGCGCGATACTCTTCCCGGAACATCATATCTCCCATGCCGCCTCGGCTTTCTACCCCTCCCCTTTTGAACGGGCCGCCTTTTTAACGGTGGACGGCGTGGGCGAATGGGCCACATCTTCCTGGGGCGTGGCCGGCGAAACGGGCCTGAAAATGATGGCCGAGATGCACTTTCCCCACTCCATCGGCCTGCTCTACTCCGCCTTCACCTATTATACCGGTTTTAAGGTCAATTCCGGGGAATATAAGGTGATGGGTCTGGCCCCCTACGGCGAACCGCGCTATGTCGACGCCATACGGGAACATCTGGTGGAACTGTATGAGGACGGCAGCTTCCGCCTGAACATGGACTATTTTAATTATGCCGCCGGACTGACCATGACCAACCGGCGCTTCGACGAACTTTTCGGCGGGCCGCCGAGAAAACCCGAAAGCACTTTGACGCAAAGGGAAATGGATCTGGCCCGTTCCGTGCAGGAGGTGACCGAGGAGATCGTTTTAACCATGGCCCGCCACATCCGCCGGGAAACCGGTGAAAAATACCTGTGCCTGGCCGGGGGCGTGGCCCTGAACTGCGTGGCCAACGGCAAATTGCTGCGCGAAGGCCTTTTCGAGGATATCTGGATACAACCGGCCGCCGGGGACGCCGGAGGCGCCCTGGGCGCGGCGCTGGCGATTTGGCACGACCACCTGGGCCATGCCGCGCGTCTTCCGGAAAAGGCGGCCCTGCAACAGGGCTCCTATCTGGGCCCGCGCTATGAGCAGGCGCAAATCGCCTCCTTTATCAACAAAAGCGGCGCCGTCGCCCACCATATGGATGACGAAACCTTGTACAATACGGTGGCCGGTCTCATCGACAGCGGACGGGTGGTCGGCTGGTTTCAGGGGCGCATGGAGTTCGGCCCGCGCGCCCTGGGCAACCGCTCCATCATCGGCGACGCCCGCAATCCCGAAATGCAGAAAAAAATGAATCTGAAAATAAAATACCGCGAGAGCTTTCGCCCCTTTGCCCCGTCCGTGCTGGAGGAACATCTTGCCGACTGGTTTGAGACCGATCACCCCAGCCCCTATATGCTGCTGGTTTCGCCGGTGAAACAGGAAAAGCGCATCCCCATGACCGCGGAGGAAGAGCGGCTTTTCGGCATCGGGAAGCTCAACAGGCGCCGTTCGGAAATCCCGGCGGTGACGCATGTGGATTATTCGGCGCGCGTACAGACCGTCAGCAAAAGCACCAATCCCCGCTACCACCGGCTGATTGAAACCTTTTACCAAAAAACCGGCTGCCCGCTGATCGTCAACACCTCCTTCAATGTGCGCGGCGAGCCGATCGTGGAATCCCCGGCGCAGGCCTACGCCTGTTTTATGAACACGGAGATGGACGCGCTGGTGCTGGGCAACCACGTGCTGTACAAAGAGGAGCAGAAAGGCGCAACCGCGGCCCCTGCGGGGAGGACAGCCCATGAGCTGGATTAAGGATGTGCGCGAAGAGTTGAGCGGATTGGATCGCTCGCCCCGGAGCCGGCGTAACTTTGCCCTGGTGATGCTGCTCATTCCCGGACTAATCTATCTGGGAATTTACCGTGATACGCCGCCCGAGGGCTTTTATTGGTGGCTGCCGCTCATCTGGCTGGCCCTGTTTGTTCCCGGACTGCTGTTTCCGCCCCTTTTACGTCCCCTGCACACCGCCTGGATGGCCCTGGCTTTTGCCCTGGGCTGGCTGGTTTCTCGCTTGCTGTTAACCCTGATCTGGTTTATTTTGCTTACGCCCATCGGTTTTATCGCCCGCCTGCGCGGCAAGGCCTTTTTGGATACCCGCCACGGGCGGGGAGAGCGTACGGCCTGGGTACGGCGTGAAAAACCCGGCACCGACTATACCCGGATGTCTTAAACAAAAGAGTGGTTTTATGTCTAAATTCGATATTATCAGCGAGTATTTTTCATTTTTAAGGGACAATAAAAAATGGTGGCTGTTGCCGCTGGTGGCAGTGCTGGTGTTGCTGGGGGCCATCATCGTGCTAACCGGAGGCAGCGCCCTGGCGCCGTTTATCTATACCATTTTTTGAGTGCCCAAAAGACGGGCGTAAATTTTACCTTGCAAAGGGCATGCATACTGCTTAAACTAAAAAACGCCGCCCGTATAAGGCGGCGTAGCGACCGAAAGCCTGTCCGTGAGTTGCCCGACTTTGGACAGGTTTTCTTTATTTTATAAGCAGCATGCGTTTAACGGCGCTAAAGCGCTTGCCGCTTTCGTTACCCGTGGCGCTTAAGCGGTAAATGTAAATGCCGCTGGATAAAGCGCCGCCGTCGAAGCGCGCGGAGTGATACCCGGCCTGCTGTGTGCCGTTTTGCAGGCTGATTATCCTTTGGCCGTTCATGTTATACACTTCCAGAACCACCGAGGCGGCTTCCGGCAGGGCGTAGCGGATAACGGTCACCGGATTGAAGGGATTGGGATAGTTATCCTCCAGCATGAAACGCGCCGGCAGCAGGGACAAGGTGAGCGGACCTTCTTTATCCCGGTTAAGCTGGGGGCCGTTGTTGCAGTAAAATTGCTGCGTGCCCGTATAGTCCGAATAGTTATCGGACTGATCCACGGCGCGCACCTTGTAATAGACCACGCGCGGATTGGCCATAACGTCCCAGCCGATTTCGCTGTTATCCACGTAGGAAGTATTGGTGGTTGAAGCTTTTTTGGCCCAGGGCTCGATGGTGTTGCCAAAGTAGTCGTCAACCTTTTTCCACACTTCATATTCCTTTAAATCCATTTCCGTGTTGGCGGCCCAGGTCAGTTAGGGATGGCCCGTTTCGGGATTCCCGTTATCCCAGCTGCCGGCAAAGGAGGCGGGGACAAGAGGATTGAAATCCCGCTGGCGGAGTTTTACCGTTCCGCTTTCGATCCAAACGACATATATGTCATTATTATTGGCGGAAATTTTATTATTATCACCGTTACCAAATGTATAACTGTCCGTAAACTGGCTGCCGTCCCATTTTTTATAGGTGCTGCCGTCATAAACGATATGAATACTATTATCATTTGAACGAGTACGACTTAAACGTTCTTCTTCCGGAGGCAAATAGCCGCCCGTGCCGTAATCCACCAAAGTATTTTGCAAGGACCAGCCGGAACTGCCCAGGTTGGTTGAATAATGAACCAGATCGTACGGCGTGGGATTTCCCGGTTGACTGTCTCCCGGTTCATATAAAAAGGCATGCGTTTTTACATTATCGTCCACAACAATGCTCTGCACACCCAAACCGATCAGATTGGTTGTTTGCCAGCTTCCGTTATAAAAATCACGGTTATAGGCATTGCCGAAATCACCATATAATTTGGTAAAACTGACCGTTATCCGGTCTGATTCCAGCGTGATCGATGGAATACCGCCCTCATAACCCGATTGATCGGTGACCTGTTTTTTAT
>WGCN01000197.1 GCA_015493745.1 Calditrichales bacterium | reverse complement strand
GGTACGCGATAACTGACCTGTCCGTCTATAACCGTTTCTCCGCCAACTTCACCGCCGGCGGGAACAAAGGTGGCGATCCAGGTGAATTTGCTGCGCCAGCGCGCCGACAGGCGAAAGCCGAGGTTCTCCGTCAGGCGGGAGTTGCCAAAGGAGAGCTTAACATTGTGCTTGGCCCGGTTAAGGCTGTTCAATATATCCTTATCATCACCGCCGCTGCGCTCGGTAAAGGTATAATTAACTCCCACATTGTAACCGCTGTCAAAATGGTACTTCAGTCCCAGTCCGGCTCCCTGAAGGATGATGTTCCTGTCTTTTTCGTTCGTATATAACACATAGGGCAAAACAACCCCCTGGGCCAGCAAATCCGGATCCAGGACCGTCACGCCTTTAAAGCGGTTGGTGTAATTGGAGTTGTAATAACTGGCATCGATAAAGAGGTGGTTGTCGATTAACGCCTTGTAGCCCACTTCATAGGTTTGCTGGAATTCCGGCTCGCGGAAAGGGGTGGTAACCGGTTGAAACGTGTCTTTGTCAATACCGCGCTGATAGATGCGTCCCAGACCGGTGCGATCCATGTTGTCCTGGGTGCCTCCCAGAAGCACGGCGGCGCCGAGGTTGAGATTGATATATTGGGATTCAATAATGGGATTGTTGAAGCCCGACTGGTAGGAGGCGCGGAAGTTATGGTTGGGTACCGGCGTGTAAACCGCGGCCAGTCTTGGGGAAATATGATCCTCAAAGTTTTTGTGACCATCCAGACGCAGGGAACCGGTAACCCGCAGTTCATCCTCGATTATTTCCGCGGAGGCCTGCGCGTAAGCACCATACTCATAGATGGAAATGGGATCGTTGGCGTCGCTGTAGATGGTGCCTTCCGTGTTTACGCCATAGTTGCGATAGTTACCGCCGATCTGCAAATCAACAAAAGGAATCATATTGCTGAAGTCGTACATGCCTTCGAAGTTGGTAAAACCTGATTTTGAGGTAAATCCGGAACCGACACGGAAGTCCTTGGTCGACTTCACCTTTTTAATGGCGGCATTAAATTCCGCGGTGCCGGGTTCCAGCCTTCCCACATCCGCTTTTTGGCGGGCCAGGGCGTGGGCCTGATCCGCGGGCAGTCCCAGACCGCCGTAGGCGGCCGGCAGGGAGGCGCCGATATAGGTGGTGGCATAGTCGGTAAACCACTGGGTATCGGACTTCCACTGGCGGTTAACATTCCAGCCGGTAAAAACGATATCGTGGGAATCGCCGGCATCCTCGCTTTGGGCATAGGCACGTACAAAAAAGTTATTGCCTTTCAGTTCCAGCTTATGGTATTGTACCAGCAGATTATCCAGGGCGTAGCGGTTGGTGCCCTGGTAGATGCTGCGTCCGGTGCCGATACGGTAGTCATAGGCAGCTTCCAGGTTATCGGTAAGCCGGTAACGCAGACCGACATTCATTTTGGTGCTGCGCGCCGGATCATAATCATAAAGATCTTCTTCCTTATAGCCGGTACGTCCGACACGGATAGAGCCCAGGGTACCCGCGGGCAGCCCGGCCAGATCATCCAGGTCCAGGGTGGTAGCCACTTCATCCCCATAGATATTCACGCCGTTAAAATCCGGGGCGTTGGCCGGTTTACCTTCTTTATCCTTAAAATTGTGGGCCACCCAGTCTGTTGCCTGAAAATGGGACAGGGCGATTTTATAGGCGAAACGATCGTAGGCCTTGGCATATCTTAAATTGATGCCATAGAGCGGGGCGGAACCGGCATAGGCCGAGGAACTCATACCGGACTTGGCCTCCACACTCAGCCCCTGATAATCAAAAGGGGATTTGGAGTTGATAAAGAGAACCCCGCTAAAAGCATTCGGCCCGTACAGGGCGGATGAAGCTCCCGGCAGAAACTCGACGTCGGCCACGTCGATATCGGAAATGCCGACCATATTACCCAGGGCAAAACTGCCGTTGGCAATACCGGCGTTATCCACGCCGTCGATAAGCTGGATCAGTCCCGTGTTATGCATATCGCCGAAGCCGCGACCGGTAGCCCCTTTAAAAATCATGCTGTTGGCAATCAGGTTGACTTCACGCAGGTCGGCCAGACCATCGAAAAAAGTGGCGCTGGGTGATTGCTTAAGGGCCAGTTGGTCCACTTTCTCCACGGACACCGGTGCGCGCATAAAACTTTCCTCTACGCGGGAGGCGGAAACCACAACGGCATCGGAGAGGAAACTCTCTTCCTTAAGGACGACCTCGAGGGTTGTTTCGGCTTCGGTGATTTCTATGGTTTGGGTGGTAAAGCCCACCATCGATATCTGCAGGTTAAACGGAGGGGCGAGATCCGTTTCCAGAATAAAGATACCGTCGCTATCGGTTGATGTACCGATAAACTTACCCTCCACAACGACATTGGCCCCCGGCAGCGGCCCGTCATTTTCATCTGTAACCGTGCCCTTTACTATTGTTTCCGCCATTGTCTGGCCGATAACAATAAATAAGAACAGGAAAATAAATAAAGCGTTATAGCTTTTCCTCATACTACCTCCCGATGTATTTGGTTATGTGAGTTTGATGTTTGTTTTACGTGGTTATTCTAATCATACCTTAAGATTGTGAAATTGTCAAGTTAAAAGTTTTAAGAACTTTGGAAGGTAAGTTGTTTCTGTTTTAATACTAAGGTCTGTCCGGGATAAAGGGTAATTATTTAAGAGTTTAGCTTTTTTTTTGCTTACAGATGAAAAGGCCGGATTATGATTCACGCAAGCCGGCATGAATATCCGGGCCGGCGAAATCGTATTTTTTCACCGAAATTGTTTTGAAAAGTTGTGAGTTTTTCCTTAAAATATGGTTAATTTTATCCCGATAGGGCAAGGGCGGCGTTTGAATCTTCCTGTCTTAATTTTTACCTTCAGCAACGGTGATTATCAGGATAAAGCGGATGTAACGCAATAGGCCATACAACAAACCATCAGTCTCAAATTTATTTTTATGGAACATCTTCCCTTCAGGCGGATGACTATTCCAAACATGATTGCAACAGAAAAAATCTGATTTTAGGTTAAAACCGGCGCTATCCTTTTTAACCGGAGATCGCCCGGAAGATATTGGTCATGTAAAAATATTTAGCGGGAAATAACGGGGCCGGAGTGCTTTTGGGGGATCGGCTACCCGTGCCGTAAAACAGATTCGAGCCGTATAAATCCGGTGTTTCGCTTTGCGTATCTAAATTGTGGTGTATAACCTGACTGCCAAAACAGGAGCTGTGTATGAAGCGTGTTCTTTTTATCCTCAATTTTATCATGTTGTTGGTTGTTGCCGGCAGCGGGCAACAGACCCTGAATATTTTTAAGCATGAACTTCCCGAAAACATTTTAAAAAACAAGCTCTTCAGCCCCGAAGTGGAGAAAAATATTTTAGAATACGGAAGGCTTGACCCCCGAATCATTTACCTCTATCTGGAATATCTGCATCTGAAATTTGATAAAAAGACAGGGGACAAGGAAAACGCCTTTTTATGGTACCTCAACGACAGAGTAAATGAAACCAGGAGACTGCGCTCCAAATGGCTGCATAAGGTTAAACAGGAAATAAAGGAGCTTGATCTTGGGGAAAAGACCAAAAACAGGTTGCTGGACTATGTTCAGGGCTTAATCCCCGAAAGGCTCGATAGGCTGCCCTCCCTGAATCGGGAGGATGGCCTGCCGCCGGGCTATGACGTCAATCGCCGCGATTATATGGCTTACCTTTATTTCACACAAAGCGCTACGGAAAAATATGATGCCGGGAAAAATTACACCCGCCTGGCGGATTCACTCTACCGGCAAGAGATTGACCGCCTGGCCGGCTGGTATGAAAAAGCCCGGGAGAAACAGGATATCGACCGTAATAAGATAAAGGCCGCGGTTAGGGAGAAGTTGTATCTTTTCAAGGGCTCCTATGTTTCCGGCCTGCCCACCACGCCCTTTGGTTTGCCTTCGTTCCTAAGCTCCATCCTGATTGCCCCGGGAGACTGGATTCCTTTTAGAGATAAGGTTATTCCCTTTTTTGCCCCCGGAGGCCGGCAACGGTCCGATCTCCTTATCTCGCTGCAGATACCCGCCATTAACAGGGTGGCCGTGCCGGGGCAAACGTATACGGATGCCCAGGGGAACAGCTATGATTATGATCTTTCCGATGAACAGACCTATGCCGGATTTTCTGTCGGTCTGGGTTATACCTTACCCCTGCGCCGGGAAAAGGGCATTTTTTCTTATCTGCGTTCCTTCGTGCGCATTTCCACAAAGCAATTTACTTCCACCGGGGAAAAAGTATCGGATAGGATTTCCAAGTATATTTCTTCCTACTACTGGATCAAGGGCACGTATAAAGTTCAACAGGAAAAATCAAAGCCATTTATAATGACCCAACTGGAACTTTCAACGCCGTTTTTTTTCCTTGGCGATAATCTGGCCCTGGAAATAGGCGGCCTGCTCCGTTACACAAAAACCGGCATTCCTCACCGGCTCTTTTTTGACGGCACCATCATAATTTATGATCCCGATGCGGAACTGGATCCTTTGTATACAGAGTCCCGGCCGGTGGACCTCGAGGCCGGGGTCTCGCAATTTATGGCCTGGCCGCTGATCAGCGTCAAATACAGCATTCTGGATTATATGCTGATAAATGTCGATTATATATTTAACGGAGAAATACAATATGGCCTGGGGATGCGCTGGCCTTTGTGATCCTTGAGGCCGGTTTGATACCGGAAAAGCTCCTCCCCCGAATACTGGGAAAGATTCACGGCCGGGAAATAATTTGATCCGCATAACCGTTTCAGCGATATTATGCTGCCATATATGGCGGAATCAAATTATTCAATCAACACAGAGGAGGAGAGATATGCATTATATTAAAGGAGTCCTGTTGACAACGCTGTTGTTGTTAGCCGCTTCCTGCACCACCGGGGAGAAGGCGCCGCCGGTGGATACCGCCGCCGAAGCCAAAGCGGTGGAGAGTGTGCTGAAACAATATAAGGACGCCATCCAAAACCTGACCGTGGAAGGCACCGATACGCTGTTTACAAAGGAGGCTCAGGTCTATGAGTCGGGCGGCGTGGAAGGAACCTACGGCAACTATGTGGCCCATCATCTCGGGCCGGAGTTGGATCACTTCAACAGCTTCACCTTTTCGGACTATAAGGCAGAGGTGGCTATCAACATGCCCTGGGCCTTTACCACGGAAACCTATGTCTATACCATCGATTTGAAGGCTAACCCGGAAAAGGGACGCAAGGCGATGGTGATCAGCCGCAAGGGGGTGGCCACTTCCATCCTGAAAAAGATCGACGGCCGGTGGAAAATTATTAAAACCCATACATCCACCAGAAACGCCGGTAAACATTAAAACCGGTGTGTGGCGTCCCGCCAGGGAGGGTTTCCGGGAAAAACCCTGTTCAACGCGGGAATATTTTGGGGATAAGCCGTCGGTTTATCCCCTTTTTTTGTATGGACGCAAGTGGTAACTGCCGCGGGGAAACATGCCCTGGTATAGATTTTTTTCCATCTTACTTATCATTGTCCGGGTAAGTGACGATCATGGCAAAATATCTGCGATTTTCTTATGTTTTTTTATTAATTTAGATAGATTATTCAGGTAAAACAGAAACGGTCAACCAAGAACAGAGAAGGTAGTATTATGGTAAAAAGTATTCTTGTACCCCTGGACCCCTCGCCATATACGGATAAAGCCATTGAGGTGGCGATACGCATGGCTTTGGTTAATAAAGCACACTTGACCGGTATGGTTGTTATCGACATTCCGGGCATAAAAAAAGCGGCCGGTCCGGTTCCGCCGGGCGGATTTTACTATGCCGAGCATTTAACCGAAAAAAGAAAAGCCGAAGCCGAGGAACGGGTAGACGCCCTGTTGAAAAAATTCAGCGCCGCCTGCGATAAGGCCGGTGTCAAACATTCCGAAGCCCGCAACCAGGGCAATCCCAGCGAAAGCATCCTGAAAGAATCCCTTTATTATGACCTGGTGGTCATCGGCTTGCGTACGCATTTTAATTTTGAAGTCAGCAGCGAGGCGGGTGACTCCCTGCAGGAGATGCTGGATGAGTCGATCACTCCCATCTATGCCGTACCGGCCGATATGCAGGTGCCCAGGAACGATCAGGCCGAGGTCAAGGTATGCATCCCCTTCGACGGTTCCCTGCCGGCGGCACGGGCCCTGCAGCGCTTTGCCCAGCTTATTCGCCATGACCTGCCCCGGGTAAAGCTGGTGATGAGCCATGAGGATATTGAATATGCCGAAGGCGTTCTGGAAGGGGCAAAAGGCTATCTGGCCCATCACGGTATCCATAACGTGGAAACGGATATTACCGTTGAGAACATCATTGACAAAATAAAGAACGATTATACGGATTGGGCCGATGTTTTTGTGGTTGGCGCGCACTCCAAAAAAGGCCTTTTTGACTTTATGGTGGGCAGCCTGACCAAATATCTGATCGAATGGAATAAAAAACCTGTTTTTATCGGGCAGTAATTTTATATTTCCGTGATCTGTCGTATATCTTTTATTATTATGATCCCGGCATAAAATCTATAAAACCGGATCCGGCGGGTTTGTCCGCCGGGTCTTTTTCCTTATTGTCCTGTCCCGCAAGATGACCGGGGTTTGCTGCCCGTAACCGACGTTAACCGATATCGCAGGAGTTTTAATTGTCTCCGGAGAAACCTTTACGTTATCGTTATTTTTACAGGTGCTTTTGGGCTCTGTTGTGTTTGCTTGTGCCGGCCGGAGCGCAATCCCTGATCCTGGAGGGCCTTGTCATAAATGATCAGACGGGGCAGCCGGTTGCCGGCGCCAGTGTTTATCTTGAAAATACCACCCTGGGCAGCAGTACCGACAGCAGCGGTCATTTTATGCTCCGTATTGGGGCGGCGACCGCCGATTCGGCCGTCCTGATTATTCAGCATATCGCTTATGACACCCTGAAACTTATCTTAAATGAGGCCCTGACCCGCTATCGTTTTCGCCTGACGCCCCTGGTGCGTCCTTTGGAAAAGATTGTGGTTGAAGTGCCCCGGGATCGTACATTGCTGGCCAACGACCTGCCGGCGGCGGTCACCATTGTGGAAGCTTCGGAGTTTGAAGGACGGGGCTATATCGATCTGGGTGATTTGCTGCGCACGGAAAAAAGTATCCAGATTGAAGAAGACCTCAGCGGGCGCAAGTCGCTCTCCCTGCGGGCGGGCAACCCCGAAGATGTGGTGGTTTTTTACAACGGTCTGAAAATGAACAGTCTGTATGACAATGTTTTCGATCTGTCCCTGCTCAACGTAGAGGATATGCGCCAGGTGGAGATCATCAAGGGCAGCAATACGGCGCTCTATGGCGCGGAAGCCTTTTCCGGTGTTATCAATATTGTGCCGCGGGTCAGGCAGGACTATACGGCACGTTTTATCCAGAAGATCGGCTCCTACCGCTCCGGAGACTGGAATCTGCAACTCAATTACAGTCCCCTGCAAAACCTCTCGCTTAATTTTACCGTTAAAGACGCCGCCTATAAAAGGATACTGGGGAATCGTACCGGCTTTCTGGAGAACAGGTCGCGTTACCTATCAGGTAACATCCTGTATGAAATCCATCCGTCGGAAAACGGTAACCGCGGTGAAAGCATAAACCTGATGTATATGCGGGTCGATTCCGACCATGAAAACAACTCCTTTGTCGAGTCGATCGGTGATGAGAATGAGATAGTGGCTTTGAATTATAAACGGTGGTCCCCGCTGTGGCAAAATATGGAGATAAGCGCTGCCCGTCAAACCCTGAATAACAATCAGGCTTTAATCGACCTTTCCGGTACCCTGGATCGTCGTTTTGCCAACCGCCGCCTCTCTTTGAATGTCCAAAACCGCTACCGTTTTTCCGTTGTGGAGCTGATTAGCGCTTACCAGTTTGAGGATAATCGCCTGAATTTTTCCGAACTGCGCCGGGGGCTGGATGAGAATCCGCAGGGTCTTGAAGCTGCCGATATCTATCAACAACGTCATGGAGCGGTGGTTCTTGCCCGGGTAAACACCGCTTTGGGGGAAGGGCCTGTCAGCCGGGCGCGGGTGGATTTCAGTTACCGTTATGACTGGATAAGAAACAGCGAGCGCGATGTGCTGGAACGCCAGGGGGCAAGAAGTATATTTTATGAGGGTGAGCAACAGGTTAACCGCTGGCAGGCCGGTACGGTCAAGTTCTCTACCAACATCGGTGGCCGGGCAAAAAATCTTGAGTATGACTTTTTCATGAATGGCGGCAGTAACATCAAATTTCCGACCATTTTCAATCAGATCAGTCAACCGTCCCCGTACAACCCCGGTGTTCCGGAAATCGTAGCCCGGCTGTTGCCCGAAAAAAACCGCAGCCTGGAGGTGGGGCTTTCTCTGGCGCAACTTTTTGACGCCGCCGCCGTGGTTAACGAATGGAAACTGGAATTCAGCCAGTTCACCAATACCTATGAAAACAAATTCCGCAATTACTACATTCCGGGCGTGCCCCTGGCTTTTTACGAAAATGTTCCCAATGCCGATATCCGCGGTCTGGAAGCTCTGTGGAAACTGGTGTTTATCCGGCGAATAATGACCATGGAGTGGGGCGCCCGCTATTATGACGTCAGTGACCGGGCGGCCTTTCCCTTTAAAAATGCCGTAAGCGTAACCGCCGCCTTAAACGCGCATTATGCCGGATACCGGCTGCAGTTCAAGGGCTTTTTTGAAAGCAAGCGTTTAGGATGGCTGCGTGATGTGCGCGGTGACTTTGTGGAACTGCGTCTGCCATCCTATTATAATTTCGACGCACATCTCAGTAAGTGGTATACCCTGGGGCCAATCCGTCTGTTTGCCTCGTTCAGCGCGCGTAACATCCTAAACACACGCACGGTTCTGGAAGGCATCGCCATCCGCGACCGGCGCCTGTATCTCGGTTTGGGGGTGGAGTATTGATGAAGCTGATTTTTTCCCTGGCAGCATTGCTTTTGGCGGTCTCCTGCACGGAGAATTTTTTGTTTGATGATGAAATCGAACCGCGGACGATGTTAAGCGTGGAGGGTAATGTACGCCTGCAGTGGGAAAACAGCTATGAAGGGGTATATGTTTACCTGGAAGGTTTTGATATCCATACCCTGACCGCTGCCGACGGGTCATTTAAACTGGAGATTCCTCAAAATCCCCGTCTGCAACCGGGCAACGGTGTGAACGGTGCTTTTTATATCTGGTATTATGTGGATAACTTTCAATTAGGCCGTTCCCTCACCCTGGTGCGTGAGGGGCAGTTTAGCTATGGCCATGCGGATGTAAATGATAAGGGACGTATAAAAAGCACCGTTGTGCTAACCAAGCTGATTGATATCGCTACGGCCGTTTCCCCCTCGGTGATCGGTGAAGAGTATGGCGGCCCGGTGCAAATCGACATGACTCTCACCAACCGGGTCGATTCGGTTTATATCAATATCTATGAACGGAAATACCGTGAATTGGGCGGTGTGTATGTCATCAGTCAGGCCGACAGCAATGATCTTCATTTTGTCCGGCTGGAAAACGCCCGCAACCGCGCGGTGCTGGTGGACAGTATCCAACACTGGCAAATGATTGTCGAGCGGGATTCGCTGCCGCTGTTTCCCGGAAAATATGATATTGTACCTTTCGTTAAGGTCAACCATCCGGATATGCCGGCTGTGCTCCGGGATCGTTTTGGCGCCAATGCCGCCACCTTCTCCCGGGAGTTCCTCGGCTTGCCGCGCCGGGTATTGCCGGCGGCCATCACCATCGGCCTGCGCTGAGGCCCGGCTGTTTTTTATTTCTTCCTTTCTTAAATTGTCTTTTTAATCGATGCCGGAAAAATTCTGATTCCATGCTTACATCTAAAAAAATCATCCGCTTTTGGACCCCACTGGCTGCCACCTGGCTGATGATGTCCGTCGAGGGACCTTTTGTAACGGCGGTAATCGCCCGTCTGGCGGACGAAACCCACAACCTGGCCGCCTTTGGTATTGCCTATGCCTTTGCCTTGCTGTCGGAATCGCCCGTAATCATGTTGATGGCCGCCGCCACTTCCCTGGTGCGGGGCCGTACCAGTTACCGGCGTTTAAGAAACTTCACCCTTATGCTGGTGGTTTTAGTCACTTTTTCCCTGGCTTTGGTTCTTTTCTCCCCTTTGTTTGATTTCTTAATCTATGATGTGCTTAATCTTTCTTCCCTGATACACGATCTGACACATCTGACGCTGGTGTTTATGCTGGTTTGGCCCGGGGCCATTGCCTGGCGCCGTTTTTTGCAGGGCTTGCTGATCGTTAATAACGAAACGCGCATCGTCTCTTACGGTACGGCCATCCGTTTAGTGCTTATGGCCCTGACGGCGCTCTTTTTTTATTTCCATCCCCTTTTACCGGGAGCGGCGGTAGGCGGGCTGGCATTGGGGGTGGGCGTTACGGCCGAGATGCTGGTGACCTGGTATCTGAGCCGCCATACCATCCGTAAAGTGTTACGGCAGGAAGAGGCGGAGCCGGGAAAGATACTGTCCATGAAAGGGGTGGTTAACTTTTACTATCCTCTGGCCCTGGCTACCTTTTTGGGGTTGGGTATTCAACCCATGCTCACTTTTTTTCTGGGGCAGAGCCGCATGGCTCTGGAGTCCCTGGCGATTTTGCCGGTGGTCAACGCCTTTATCTTTATTTTTCGCAGTATCGGGCTCTCCTTTCAGGAGGTGGCCATCACTTTTCTGCATCACTCCCGGGAGCAATTTTCCTTTCTGCACCGCTTTGTGTTAAAGGTGTCCGCCGTGGTAACCGCCATCGTCCTGCTTATCGTTCTTACTCCCTTATTACATCTCTGGTATCAGGACATAAGCGGACTGAGCCCTTTGCTAACCGATCTTTCCCTTGGGCCAACGCTCATCATGTCTTTATTGCCCGCCCTCTCCCTGTATATCTCCTGGCAACGGGCCATTGAAGTACAGGCCCGGCAGACACGCCATCTGACCATTTCAACGGCCATTGAGGTACTTGTTATCGGTCTGGTCATGCTGTTTTTAATACAGGCCGACACCATAGGTATTTATGCCGTGGCCGTGGCCATGACCTGCGGCCGGCTTGCGGCCAATGCCTATCTTTTTATTACCAACCGTTATTCTTTAAAACTTCTCTTTCGCTAAGGGTTTGTTTAGTACCGTTCCTTCCCGGCTGTATGGGGGCCTGTCCCATCATAAAAGCTGACAGCCAGAGATAAAGTGCACTGAATCTGTTCATACTTCCAGATAAGTTTTACATAATAAATAGTTACCGAAAATAGTATCGTTGCTTAAAGTAAAACAAAATAGAGGTTATTATGGAAAATTTCTCTATTCAGAAAAAACTGGTTCTCTCCTTTTTATTTGCAACCACCATAGCGGTTACCGTAACGGGTCTCAGCAGTTACTGGCAGGCCAGGGATGCCCTGCAAGACCGGGCCATGGCTCAGCTTTCCGCCCTGCGCACCAATAAGGCCATGCAAATTGAACATTACATGAAACAGATTGAAAATCAAATTGTGACGTTGTCGGAAAGTCATATGGTGATTAAGGCCATGAAAGAGTTCTCCGGTGCCTTTAACGAGCTGCGGAATGAAAAAATCACCGAAGAGATGCAGGCCGGTCTGATGGGCTATTACAATCATGAGTTTTTAAAAAGATTGAACAGGAACACCGGAAAGCAAAATGAATACACCTCATACCTGCCCGATCAAAACGCTTCCCTGTATCTTCA
Organism: Calditrichales bacterium; assembly: GCA_015493745.1. GTDB lineage: Bacteria > Calditrichota > Calditrichia > Calditrichales > J004 > J004. The sequence goes on along the minus strand of WGCN01000197.1, from coordinate 25,530 downwards.
GTTTCAATACATCGTTAATAATCCCAGCGCCACGGGTGAAAAGCTGAAGCTCGACTACGCCCATGATAACAGCCGATACAGCCGCGTGCATCAAAGGTATCATCCGGCATTTAGAAACTATCTGCAAAGATTCGGTCTGTATGATATTTTTTTGGTGGATAGCAGAAGCGGGGATATCGTCTATACCGTATTCAAAGAGGTGGATTTTGCCACCAATCTGTTAACGGGTCCCTATAAGGATTCCAATTTCTCCCGGGCCTTCCGGGAGGTAAAAGATGCCGCCGATCCGGAAGAGGTGCGGTTGATCGATTTTCAGTTTTATGAACCCTCCTACGGAGCTCCGGCCTCTTTTATAGCCTCTCCGGTTTTTGACGAGGGTGAGCAGGTTGGTGTTTTGGTTTTTCAAATGCCCATAGATGAAATCAATAATATTATGACGGATAATCAAAAGTGGCAGGAGTCGGGCCTGGGAAAAACGGGTGAAGCCTTTCTTATCGGAGATGATTACAAAATGCGCTCGGCTTCCCGGTTTTTGATAGAAGACAAGGATACCTATTTTAAAAACCTGGCCGCTTCGGGATATGATACGGCGGTATTGGACGAAATGCGTACCTATGGCAGCCCGATCTTGCTGCAAACCATTAAAACCGAGGCCACGGAAGATGTTTTCCGGGGAATCAGCGCCAATAAAATTATTACCGATTATCGTGGTGAAAGGGTTTTAAACTCTTACAGTCCGCTCAATATCAGTGGGGTAAACTGGGCCATCATCTCCAAGATAGATGAAGATGAAGCCTTTGCGTCGGTTTACACCTTACGGAATTTTACCTTTTTTTGGGGCTTTATAATTCTTCTTTTAGCCGGCGCCGGCGCTTTCTGGTACGGACGGAAATTCGCCCGGCCCATCGTCAGAATTACGGAAGTGGCCAAGAATATCTCCCGGGGTGATTTGCGTGATGATGTGGATTATCAGGGCAATGATGAGATTGGAGAACTGGCCGAATCCTTCCGGGAAATGGGCCGGGCCTTGCAGGAAAAGGCGGCCGCGGCCAAGGCCATCGCCCGGGGTGATCTTGATGTGCAGATCAAACAGGCCTCGGAGGCAGATGATCTGGGTATGGCCATGCAGACCATGAAGGATAAAATCCAAAAAGTGGTGGCCACCATCCAGGAAACCATTGAACATCAAAAGCAAGGACAGCTCTCGGCGCGTTGCGATCTTAGTGAAATGGAGGGGGCTTTCGCCACTCTGGTGCGCGGGGTAAATGAAGCTCTTGATGCGGTCATTGACCCGATGAAGAGTACCATTGAGGTTATCGGGGAATATGCCGCCGGCGATCTTGAAAAAAGGATGAATGAACTTCCCGGAGAGCAGAAGGTGCTATCCGGGGCTCTTAATGAGATTCGCTCCAACCTGATGGCGGTCATTGATGAAGGTCTGAAACTCTCCGAAGAGGCGGCCCGGGGAAATTTGCAATACCGAGGTGATAAAGACAGCTTCTCGGGGGCTTACGGCAGGATCATCGATGGCTTTAACAAGGCCCTCGACGCCGCCATTGAGCCGGTCAATGAATCCCTGAGCGTACTGAATGCCGCCGCCGCGGGTGACCTGACGGCGCGGGTGACCGGTGACTATAAAGGTGACCATGCTAAAATCAAAACGGCTCTGAATCATACCCTGGACGCCCTGGATGATGTGCTGGGCCAGGTTAATGAAGCGGTGGCCCAGGTCAGTGAGGGGGCTAAACAGGTTTCCGATAACTCGCAAAGCGTATCGCAGGGGGCCACGGAGCAGGCCAGCTCCCTGGAAGAGATATCCGCCTCCATGACCGAAATCAATTCCCAGGCGCGCTCCAACGCCGAAAACACGGAACAGGCCCAGGCCATCTCCGAACAGACCAAAGTTTCCGCAGATACCGGGAATGAGCATATGCAGCGTATGATGGATTCCATCACCAATATCAATGACGCTTCCCGGGAAATATCCAAAATCATCAAGGCCATCGATGAGATCGCCTTTCAAACCAATCTGCTTTCCCTGAACGCCGCCGTGGAAGCGGCCCGGGCCGGCGTGCATGGCAAGGGCTTTGCCGTGGTGGCCGAGGAGGTGCGCAACCTGGCCCAGCGCAGCGCCAAGGCGGCGCAGGAAACGGCCGAGCTGATCGAGGGGTCGGTGAGCAAGGCCCGGGAAGGGCTGGAAATCGCCAAACAGACCGGTGAGGCCCTGGGGGAAATCATCTCCGGCATAACCAAGTCCAAGGATCTGATCGATGAGATCGCCCTGGCCTCGCGTGAACAGGTCAGCGGCATCGAGCAAACCACCCTGGCCCTGGCACAGATCGATAAGGTGACCCAGTCCAACACGGCCAGCGCCGAAGAGAGCGCCGCCGCCTCCGAGGAGTTGTCCGGACAGGCCGATACCTTAAAACAGGTGATTTCACGTTTTAAACTCTCATCCACCCGCCACAGCTTTGTGAGAACCGAACCCGAAGAGCAGACCGTGGCGCCGCCGGCGGAGCCGGAATTTATAACGGAGGGATTCTCCGGCGAGGCTCTGGCCCCGGAGGAGGAAGAGATAAAAATCGAATTGTCGGATCATGACTTTGGTGATTTTTAGGAGGGTAAGATGAAAAAGCTTTTTATGATGCTGCTGCTCTTGTTGAGCATAAAGCCACTGACGGCCCAGGAATACGAGCTTGGCGCCGACCTGGTCAGTCGTTATGTGTGGCGGGGGATTGAACTGGCCAAGGGGGCCAGCATCCAACCGGCCTTCAGTTTCAGTTACGGTGATTTCAGCGCCGGAACCTGGGCCTCCTATGCCTTGTCGCCCCAGGCCGCCGGTGGCGATGAACATGACTTCTGGGCCTCTTACAGCTTTGGCCGCTTTTCGGTGACCATGACGGACTATTACTTTCCCGGCGGGGCCAATAACGATATCTTTGATTTTTCCAACAACGGTCAGGGGGCCCATGTGCTGGAAGCGGCCGTGGCCTTTAACGGCGGGGAGGCGTTTCCACTGGGCATATTCTTTGCCGCCAATGTTTACAATGATCTTGATAAATCCCTTTATCTGGAAGTTTCCTGGGAAACGACCTCCGGAGTGGGTTTTGTGGCCGGTTTTGCCCGCGGTAACAGCGCCTGGTACGCCGTATCCAATCCCGGTCTCCGGGCCATTAATATCGGTGTGAGTTATACCAAGGAGCTGAAATTCTATGAAGGTTACGGGGTGCCGCTTAGCGGACAGATCATCTTTAACCCCAGTTTGAAAATGAGCTATTTTGTCGTCGGCCTGTCCTTGTAACTTAGAAGCGGGTTTGTATCCGCCATCCGTCAGGTGCGGGGATGGCGGATCTTTTATTCTTCCGGCAGCTGAATCCTCTTTGCTTAGTGCTTTCCATTTTCATTTTTTATATATTATCCGCTCAAATTCAAGGCTTCAGAAAAGAAAGAACGCATATGATACGTCTGAATAATTTTATGCCCAATATCGAATATCCGCTGCAATGGAAGTACAGTATAATCGGCCGTAGCCTGGAACATATCGATCGGGCGGTGAAAGAAGTGGTTGACCGCGAATATAGTCTGCAATTTTCGCATATCAGTTCCAAGGGTACCTATCAAAGCTTTATCCTGCTGGTGGAGGTAGAGAGCGAGGAGATGCGCGAAAGTATTTTTTACGATCTTAAAAAGCACAGGGATATTTTGCACGTGTTGTAACTCCGGCAACCCTCCGGGTCATTAAGACCTGGAAGGTCATAATGCTGTCGTTCCATATCTTGTTATTCATCACATACCTATAGAACCTCTTTAGATATATAAGATTTCTTATTGTTAAAAGTAAGAAAACTTACCTTTAATCCTCTGTATTGTCCCTAAAACCCCCATTTACCGTATTGGCACGTCGCTTGTAATTATCAGGAGCAAAATTACAAGGAGACAGTCATGAGCAACACCGTTCGAAAAAATATTATCAATCTCAGTGATGGTTCCCTGCATCTGGATGAAACCATACGCCTGGTAACATTACAAAACATCGATATCCAGAATCCCGAGTTCTTCCATCTGATAAAGAAAAAGGAAAATATAGCGGAGCAGATTGAAGAGACGCGCAAAGTTATTGAAATCGGTTCTTTTGTTAAGTCAAAGGTTGAGATGGTGATGGATACCGATTTTGTGGAGACGCGGGTAAGGGACATGACACATGAATTCCAGAATGGCATGCGGCTCATCCAAAAAGAGGTGATGGAGCAAGTGGATAAAAACTTTGATCCGGCCCAGGCGGAAAGTTATTCGGCGCGGATGAATCGTTTTTTTCAAGAAAAAAGTCGTGAGTTCCAGGAGACCGCCCTGAAAACGGTACGAGAGTTTACGGCACAGCAGAAGCAGGTACAGGAAAAGATGGACAAGGCTTTTGACCCCGAAAGCCGAAGCAGCTATCTGGGAAAGATGATAACTTTTGTTGATACCTTTAGGGATGATCTTGAAAAACAGTTTGACGTTAAGCGCAGCGGCAGTCTGACCCATGAATTGAAGGAAATGCTGCTCCATCAGTTTGGCAAGGACGGTGAACTGTTACAGGCGGTAGACAGCCGTTTTTCGCTGGATAACGGAGATTCCTTTGCCAGTAAAGTTTTTAGCAAGCTGGAAGAGATAAAGGAAGAGGTGAAGGCGGCCAAAAGCGCGGAAGAAGCGCGCGTCCAACTCGTTCAGTCCTCTCCGCAAAAGGGATACCTGTTTGAACAGGTGTTGGAACAGGCCCTGGAGGAATATGCCGCGCGTCATGGTGACCTGGTTGAAGACATGACCACTTCGGCGGGAAACATAACCCGTAGTAAAAAGGGTGATTTTGTCTATACCGTTTCCGCGATTGACAAGCGCATTGCCATTGAAGCCAAGAGCACGCCCATGAAAACGCCACGGCTGGTACTGGAACGCATGCAGGCCACCATGGAGAACAGGCATGCCGACTATGTGATTCATCTTACGGAGAAGGAAGAACAGTTGCACCGGCAGGTGGGGCTTTTTCAGAAGTATGACGGAAATAAGCTTATTACACATTTCGGTCTGCTGGAAGTAGCCCTTAAGGTAGCCGTGGGCCGATTGCTGCTTGAAAACAGTGAAATTGAGGGTGTTGACCGCGCGCAGGTGGAAGCCGAACTGAGTGGCGTGCAAAGTGCCCTGAAAAGTTTTCGTTCCATCAAAACGGCGGCGGGCAATATCCGCAAAGAGGCGGATAAGATACTGGAGCAAAGTGAAAAGATAAGAGAAGATATTGGTGAGGCCGTTAAAAAACTGGACGGTCTGCTTCTGAACACCCGATGAACATGGAGATATTAAAAAGGAGATGTTATGTCTGTTGATTATGATATAGCCCAGGCCCTGGATATTCATTTCGGAGAGTACTGGCTTTATGTTACCGTGCAGCCACAGTTCGATTACCGTATTTCGTTATATGGCTATTTGTAGGGAATACTTTGAAAGATAAAGGAATAAGGTTTAGATTATGGTAGCCCTCGTTTCATTAAAAATAGGGAAGTTGATGAACTCACAAAACTTCTATTTTCTAAACAGTAAACTCCCCGAACTTGAAGTGCTGGGTGGCTTTGCGGAAAAATATGCCCATGCGGACCCGGAGAGTTGTGGCGTAAAACTACGGCTGTTTGCAGAAACCTTCACCAAAATACTCTATAATCATTTAAGTATCGATCTGCCGGATGAACACTCTTTTTATGACCTGTTAAACAACGATATTTTTAAAGAGGCTGTTTCACCTGCCATTCTTGGCAAGTTACATTTACTCAGGAAAGTTGGCAATAAAGCGGCACACGGACATAAGCTGAATAGTACGGAGGCGGGGTTTCTGCTAAGGGAAGCTTATGATCTGGGGGCATGGCTATATGTATCCATGTTTAATGGTAATATCAATGATATTCCCGGCTACAGGGAACCTGTATCTCCGGCAAAAGGAACCGGATTAGATAAGGAAAAAAGGTTAATACGTGAAAAAATAAATGAACAAGAAAAAGAGCTGGAAGGCCTGTTAGCGGAACGGGAACGCCTTAGGGAAGAGAGCGGAAAAAAACGAAAAAGCAGGGCCGAGCGGCAACAGTTATTTAAAAAAGGGAAGACTGTAGCCGAGATACTCCATTTTGATGAAGAGGCGACGCGAAGATTATTGATAGACGAGCAACTGTCCATGGCCGGCTGGAAAGTTGGCCCCGGCGGGGAGAGTACGGATGAAGTAGGGCAGGAGGTTGAAGTAAGGTATCAGCCCACCAAATCGGGAATCGGATACGCGGATTATGTTTTATGGGACAGCAATGGAAAACCTCTGGCGGTCATTGAAGCTAAAAAAACAGCCCGGGATGCGGAGAACGGTAAAACGCAAGCGGATTTATATGCAAAAGGACTGGAGAAAATGCATGGACAACGGCCGGTAATTTTTTATACAAACGGCTATGATATTTTTATGTGGAATACGCTATTGGAAGAGCCCCCCAGAAAAGTATATGGATTTTATGCCCGGGATAATCTCGAATACCTCCATTTTCAAAAGAAACACAGATTACCGCTCAACCGAAGTAATATCGACTCCAATATTGTGGATCGCAACTATCAACGGGAAGCCATAAAGCATGTTCATGAGTTGTTTGAATCGAAGAGACGAAAGGGTTTGATTGTTCAGGCAACGGGTACGGGGAAAACGCGGGTGGCTATTGCCTTGTCCAAGTCCCTGATGGAGGCGTCTTGGGCTAAGCGCATTCTTTTTTTATGTGATCGACGAGAGTTGCGAAAACAAGCTAAAAATGTTTTTGACGAATTTATCTCATCGCCGGCGGCGATTGTTACAGCCAGGACAGCCAGGGATCGTGATAAGCGCATCTATATTGGTACATATCCTGCCATGCTAAAGGTTTATCAAACCTTTGACGTGGGATTTTTTGATCTGATCATTGCCGATGAAAGTCACAGGAGTATTTATAATGTTTATGGCGAGCTGTTTAAATATTTTGATGCGTACCAGATTGGCCTTACGGCAACACCGGTAGAGTTTGTCACCCGGAATACGTTTCGTCTTTTTGAATGCAAGGAGCAGGATCCCACCGCTTATTACAGTTTTGAGGATGCCATAAACGATACGCCACCCTGGCTGGTGCCTTTTGAGGTACATACGGTGACAACGCGCTTTATCAGAGAGGGCATACGCTACGTGGACATGACACCGGAGCAGCAACAGCAGTTGGAAGAACAGGAGGAAGACGCCGAAGAGATTGACTATGCCGCCTCTCAGGTTGATAAACAGGTTTTCGCCAGAGGGACGGCGAAAGTCATCCTGCGAAATCTGATGGAAAACGGACTGAAATTGGCCGATGGCAGTTTGGGAAAGACAATTATATTTGCCCGCAATCATAAGCATGCTGTTTTCCTTAACCGGCTTTTTAATGAACTGTATCCGCAGTATGGCGGCCTGTTTTGTGAAGTTATCGATAACTATAACCCCCGGGCGGAGCAACTTATTGATGATTTTAAAGGCAAGGGAAGCAACGACCGGCTGACGATCGCCATATCGGTAGATATGCTGGACACGGGCGTGGATATTCCGGAAATTCTCAATCTGGTCTTCGCCAAGCCGGTTAAATCCTATGCCAAGTTTTGGCAAATGATCGGCCGGGGTACGCGGCTTAGACCCAACCTGTTTGGCGCGGGAAAGCATAAAACAAAATTTCGGATATTTGATCATTGGAAAAATTTTGAATGGTTTGATCTGCACTATAAGCCGGCAACGCCGTCCGTAACCAAATCGTTAATGCAAAGATTGTTTGAAAGTCGTCTGGAACTGGCAAACCTGTCCCAGCAAAAATATGAAAAAAATATATTTGAACAGATCATGGAACTTGTTTATCAGGATGTGGCCGACCTGGCCGCCACGGAATCGGTTGATGTTCGTGAGAAATGGCGGACGATACAGCTTGTCAAGGACAGGGATACGCTTCTACAATTTGAGGCGACGACGCGGGTGGCGTTAAAAAATGAAATCGCCCCCCTGATGATGTGGCGCAATATTTTGGGACATGCCCCGGCTTATGAGTTTGATCTGCTGATGACGTGTATGCAAATCGCCTGGCTTGGCGAGTCCGCCAGGTTTAAGGATTACAAGGATGAACTGCTCGACAAGGTCAACCGGCTGCCCGGGACACTGGCGCCTGTGCAGGCCCGGGCCACTCTTTTAAAAAGTATTAACCGGGAGGAGTTCTGGTCATCCGTTACTTATGATCTCCTTGAAGATATCCGGCTACGGATACGCGGACTGATGAAGTATTTACCGCTGGCAAGGAAAAATCCCTTATTTCGGGTGATGGATGTGGATGAGGACTTTACAGCCATTAACCGGGGAGAGTATGTCCCTAAAAACAGGGCCCTGGATATGGCTAACTACCGGAAAAGGGTAACCGAGATCCTGACGGCGTTGTTTGATCAAAATGAAACGTTACAAAAGATAAAAAAAGGTGAAGCGGTGAGCGAGAAAGAGATCGATGATTTGGTGGCCCTGATTTTAATTCAGGACGAGCGTATTGATCTGCGTATTTTGCAAACCTTGTTTCCAGAAACGGCCGGTCATCTGGAAAAAGCCATACGTCGCATAATAGGTCTGGACCCCGAATATGTCAGCAGGCTTATAAACCGCTTCATCCGAAAATATCCTCAACTCACAGCCAAGCAAATTAAGTTTCTCGATATGTTAAAAAATCATATTTGCCGCTACGGGGCCATAAAGCCCGAACGACTGTATGGTAGTCCCTTTACCATCATAGACAGTCAGGGCCTGGATGGCGTGTTTGGCGAGGAAAAGAGCGACCTGGTGGATATTTTAAAACAGTTTTGAAGAAACCGTCTGTTAACATGAAACATCACATGACTAACCAAAGGAGTATTGTTATGACGCTGAATAAGGTGACGGAACTGAACACGAATGATTTTCTTAGCGGCTTGTTCCTCCTCGATAAAAAGGATTTTGCCGGGGATGATTTGTTTTTTCCTTCCATGGAGGAGGTGCGCCAATCCGGATTGGAAAACCGGTACGAAGCTTATTGGCCTTATATGCTGATCGTGGATCAGAAGGAGTATGCTGACTTTAGTCACAAGATAATCCTGGAACAGGCTCAAGTTCATGATTTACCCGTTACTTTCAGGAATGTCCGGTTTGTTTCCTGGGAGCCGGGAACAGGCGACGGCCTGTTTAACAACCGGGAGATAAATATACACTGCTTTGATGCTGACAGGGTGCTGGCCTTTGCCAGGGATGTTTTTAATAAACTGGCCCCATATAAGTATTAGCTTGACCGACCAACCGTATTAAAAAATCAAATAAACCGGTGGAAACGCCGGTTTATTTGAAATAGCCGCCGATTAAAGGAGAATATTTTTATTATGATTTCCAATGAGTTGAAAAGCCGCGTCAATAAACTGTGGGAAAATTTCTGGTCCGGGGGTATCACCAATCCATTAACCGTTATAGAGCAAATCACTTTTTTAATGTTTATCCGCCTGCTGGATATCCGCGAGCAGCGTGAAACACGCAAGGCCGCCATTGCCGGCAGGGAATACAAGGGCTTTTTTGCCGGGCGGGAAGAGCTGCGCTGGTCCCATTTTAAAAACCTCTATCCCGATGACATGCTGATCCATGTGCGTGACCAGGTTTTTCCCTCGCTGCGCGAGGTGGTTAACGGTGATTCCATTCTGGGGCGGTTTATGCGGGACGCGCAATTAATGATCCAAAAACCGGGTCTGCTGCAAAGCGCCGTGGATGAGATTGACCGCCTGCCCCTGGAAAAGGATGATGTGAAGGGAGACTTGTACGAGTATCTGCTGAGTAAGCTGACCACGGCCGGTATTGCCGGACAGTTCCGCACCCCGCGCCATATCATTGAACTGATGGTTCGCATTGCCGACCCGGCCGCCGATGAACGCATCGCCGATCCGGCCATGGGGACCGCCGGCTTTTTGGTGCAAAGCCTGTTGTATATATTTAAAAAATACAGTTCCCCGGCGGGGATAATAGAACAGGACGACGGTTCTCTTTATTATAGCGGCGATCTGCTGGAACCGCACCTTGACCATGTGGCAACAGATTTGTTGCACGGCTATGAGTTTGATAGCAGCATGCTGCGCATCGGGGCCATGAATCTGTTGCTGCACGGCATCGATAACCCGGCGGTGCGCTACCAGGATAGCTTAAGCGGCGCTTTCGCCGAAAAATATCCCGACGAAAGCGAAAATTACTATGATGTGATTCTGGCCAATCCGCCCTTCAAGGGCACCATCGACATGGACGTGATCGATGAAAGCCTGACGGCGCGGGTAAAAACCAAGAAGTCCGAGCTGCTTTTTATCGTCCTGATGCTGCGCATGCTGCGCGTGGGGGGGCGCTGCGCGGTGATTGTACCGGACGGCGTATTGTTCGGCGCTTCCAAAGCGCATGTGAGCCTGCGTAAAGCGCTTATTGAAGAAAACCAGTTGGAAGGCATTATTTCCCTGCCCTCCGGTGTGTTTAAACCCTATGCCGGCGTTTCCACGGCCATTGTGATTTTTACCAAAGGCGGCGCAACAGAAAACGTCTGGTTTTACGACGTGCAGGCCGACGGCTATTCCCTGGACGATAAACGCACGCCGGTGGAGCAAAACGACCTGCCCGACGCTTTAAAAAAATGGAAGCAGCGCGACCCGCAAAAGGACAACGACCGCACGCAGAAAAACTTTTTTGTGCCGGCGGATGAAATCCGCGAAAACAATTACGACCTGTCCATTAACCGCTATAAAGAGATTGTGTATGAAGAAGAGGAATATGAAGAGCCCCAAAAGATTTTAAATAATATTAAAAACATTGAAACTGAAATTCAGAGGGAAATTAGTGAATTAGAAAGTATGTTGAAATGAACATTTTAGAGTCAAAATATAAAAATGTAAGACTTAAAGAAGTCTTGGATATTTCAGATAGTGGAACTTGGGGAGAAAGAGACGATAATGGACAACCAGTTTTAAGAAGTTCAGATATATATGAGAATAAATTATATTATAACAATCCTGCCTTAATTAGGATACCTGAAAAAGATAAAGTTAGAAAAGAACTTTTAGATGGTGATATCCTTATTACAAAATCAAGTGGTAGTCCTGAACTAATAGGTAAGTGTGGTATTTTTTTCTCACCAGAGTTAAATAAAAAATACTATTTTTCTAATTTCATGTTACGCTTAAGACCAAATAAGAATAAAGTCTATTACAAATGGCTTTATTATTGGTTAACTTCCTCATATGGAAAACATGTTTTAAAAAGGATAAATAATACAACTAGTGGACTTAGAAATCTAAACATCACATTATATTTAAACCAAAAAATCCCCCTTCCCCCACTGGAGGAGCAAAAACGCATTGCCGCTATTCTGGACAAGGCCGACGCCCTGCGCCAAAAGCGCCGCGAGTCCATCCGCCTGTTGGATGAGTTTTTACGCTCGGTGTTTTTGGATATGTTTGGGGATCCGGTGACGAATCCGAAGGGGTGGGAGGAAGTTAAATTAGGGGCGCTTTGTGGTGTTGGGTCAAGCAAACGTGTTTTTGTTAATGAATTAGTGGATTCAGGAGTTCCTTTTTATAGAGGAACTGAAGTAGGTAAGTTAGGTGAGGAACTTCCAATATGTCCTTCATTATTTATTACTGAAAAACATTATGAGGAACTTAAAGCACAAACAGGTGTGCCTCAGAAAGGTGATCTTTTAATGCCTTCAATATGTCCAGATGGTAGAATTTATAGAGTAGTGGATAATAGTCCATTTTATTTCAAAGATGGTAGGGTGCTATGGATTAAAGTAGACCAAACAAAAATTAGCAGTCTGTACCTGAAGTATTTTCTTAAACAAATGTTTCTTGCCAATTACGAAAATATTGCTTCTGGTACCACCTTTGCTGAGCTAAAAATTGTTGCATTAAAAAATCTGCAAGTACTATTACCGCCAGTGGATCTACAAAATGTCTATGAAAAAAGTGTATTAAACGTGAAAGAACTACAAGCAAAGGTACGAGCTAGCTTGAATCAAATGGACAATCTATTCAACTCATTAGTCCAGCGCGCTTTTCGCGGGGAGTTGTAAGAGTAATGCATATATTAACAATAGACGGTGGCGGTATACGGGGCATCTTTGCTGCCCATGTTTTAAAACGCATTCAGGAAGAATTTAAAATAAACTTTACTGAATACTTCGACCTGATTGCCGGAACCAGTACAGGTTCCATTATCGCGGCCGGCCTTGCTGTCAATTATCCTATAGATAAAATTGTAGCGTTGTATCAGGAAATATCGCCGTTAATCTTTAAAAAGAGAATTCTTCACCGGTTAGGTTTATTGGCAAGCCGCTATAAAAATAAAGAACTCAGAGAGAAACTTAACGAGGCATTTAAAGACCAAACTTTATCCGATACAGAGACAAAGCTTCTCATTCCGGCAACCAATATTGGAACCGGAAATGTATTTGTTTTTAAATCCAAATATTCTTCTGATTTTGTCCGGGATAATAAAATAAAGATTCAAGACGCTGTTCTGGCTTCCTGCGCGGCGCCCACCTTTTTCGATCCTTACCGCGTAAACGAATATTTGTTGTCCGATGGCGGGCTTTGGGCAAATAATCCAACTCTGATTGCTGTTATCGAAGCACTCACACGATTGGAAAAGAATATCAATGAGCTGAAAATATTAAGCATTGGCACAGGCAATTCCAGGAAATATTACTCAATGAGAAAATCCATTTTAGGATGGGGGATGCTAACGCGCTGGAAACATAAACAATTTTTTGAATTAGTGCTCAACCTGCAATCACAGAACGCGCAAAACATCAGCAGTTTACTTCTAAAAGAGAATCAATTATTGCGGATAAACTTTGATAGCGATAAACGGTTACCTTTGGATGATATCAGGCAAATGGATGATTTAAAATCCAGAGCAGATGAAAAATTTACCTATCATTCAAGAACATTAAAAGAATTTTTGGAAAGTTCGTCATGAAATTGATAAAGTATTTTGAAGCTTTTTTAAAACAAACCGTTAATCTGAATAAGACGCGCATAGTTAATCTCAACAGCAGAGTGGAAGCAATTACCAAATTCATAAAAAATTCGGATACATTTAAAGATTATTTTGAAGAAACAAAAAAACAGGGTTCATGGGCGCATAAAACGATCATTAAACCATCCGATAAAAAGCCTGAATTTGATGCCGATGTTCTCTTATTTATGGAAAAAGTAGATGGCTGGGAAGCAAAAGATTATATCTCAAAGCTTTATTCATTATTTCGTTCAAGTGATACTTACATAGATAAAACCAGTAGAGGAACAAGATGTGTTACTTTGGATTACGCGGATGAGTTTCATATCGATATCGTGCCCATATTTGAAGATGGTGGTTTCTGGGGTACAGAATTAAAAGTATGCAACCGTATCGAAAATGTGTTTGAAGAAACGAATCCCGAGGGTTATACAAAGTGGTTCCTGGATAAAAATAAGTATACTGGAAATAATAATCTGATAAAGGTTGTGAAACTCGCTAAATATCTGCGTGATATAAAAGGGAACTTCTCGGTAAAATCCATTTTGTTAACGACTTTACTTGGAATGCAGGTGAATGACGATTTTCTTTTAGGCGACAATAAAGATGAAGATTATCCGGATTTACCGACATCATTAAAAACAATATTTAATCGCATGGATGCATTTCTGCAAGTTAATCCTATTCTACCTGAAATTACCAATCCAAGTTTGGAAACAGAAACGTTTACACGGCACTGGGATCAGGACATTTATACCAATTTCAGAGAAAAAATAAATTTATACACGGAGAGAATAAATGATGCTTATGACGAAGAGGATAAGGTTGAAAGTGCTAAAAAATGGCAAAACGTTTTCGGCGATGAGTTTGCCTCTGAAGTAACGAAAGAAGCTGCTAAATCGAGTCGGGAGTTGCAGGGAAGCGTTCCAAGTCATTGTCAACAACCACCATGGCCTTTATTACTAAATCATAAGATGAGAATAGATGCTTATATATATGATGAAAATAAATATAAAAGATTGGGTGGAATTAATAGTGACGGAAGAGCATTATCTAAAAAACTTAATATTAAATTTTATATAAACACAAGCATTCGCGAACCCTATGAAATACATTGGCAGGTAGTTAATACCGGTAGGGAGGCAAAAGAAAAAGAGGATTTACGTGGAAAAATTTTTCCCGGCGGTAGTCCTCATTGGGAAAGTACCGAATATACCGGCCGCCATTGGATTGAGTGTTTTATTGTGAAAGATGAAATTTGTATTGCTAAAAGTGGAAAATTTTATATTAATATTAGAGAAAGTTAGGAATAATAAATGGATGATCAATATAAACGACGTTCCGAATATGTATTAAATGAACGTCTTTCTAGCCACAAAAAAGCCTCGAATGAAGAAATAGTTCAGTTAAGAAAAATTTTTGATGTACTAAATGCAAATTTCGGGATTCATCCTTTACCGGAGAACCAGTCAGATGTAAAAAGAGTACTTTGTAAGTTCTATAAAAATAATACTTATGCCTTTAAAGGAAGCGATAAGGAAACTACAGGAAATATTTTAATGACGTGGAGGCTAGCGGGGCAAAGGTCAAAACGCAAATTAAAAATTAAAACTTATATCAAAGGTGAGCCAAAAAAACCGGACCCCGAATATACCTATGATTTACAGGATTTGGATAAACTTAAAACGGAAATTTTTCCTTATTTAAGCAAAAAGCTTGAGCTAAAAATAAGATATGTTGCTACTAAGAAGCAAGCAGTTGTTGAGGAAGATAGTGTATTTCACCGAAGTTTAGATAAGCAATCTGTAGATTATGATAAACCTGAAAAATATAAAACAGAAGTTTCTAGATTTATTCGGGATACAAACGTATCAAGAAGATTGAAAGAAATATATGACTATAAGTGTCAAATCTGCGGTCTTGATATGCAACTCCCAAATGGAAAGCTCTATATCGAAGCACACCACATTAAACCCTTGGGGAATAGCCATGAAGGACCGGATGCGGTAGAAAACCTGATCATCGTCTGTCCCAATGACCATGCCCGACTGGATTATGGCATTATCCCTCTTGATCCGAACGGGTTTAAGTTTTCCCGGCACAGCATAGATCCTGAGTTTATAGAGTACCATAACCAAAACATCTATAAAGGATAAGGATAGCGGTGAATACATTTAATACAAGATTATCAG
Source organism: Calditrichales bacterium (assembly GCA_015493745.1). Taxonomy (GTDB): domain Bacteria; phylum Calditrichota; class Calditrichia; order Calditrichales; family J004; genus J004. The sequence continues at coordinate 10,248 of WGCN01000197.1, read as the reverse complement.
AAAGTGAAAAGCAAATAAGTGAACGGTTTAAGGTACTGTTTTCCCGTAATAACTTTAATGAAAGTTCTTTTTCCTGGGTGCCCTATGATCTTGAAAAGCTATATTACAGGCTGCATATTGATTATGACAGGCTTCCTTTTACCCATGATCCCGGGGATCCGGATAATATTCTATGTGACGTCTCCGTATCCCGGAGTAGCTCACTTTGCAGGGACAAGCCCGGAGATATAATGTTTAGTATTGGTCTTTCTTCAAAAGGGAAGCTGATCCTTGCTATAAGAAAAGGGAAGGAAGAGTTACGCGAATATGAACCAAAGAAATTCAACAATCTTGTAAAAGATATTTACGCATTGCTTAAAAAAGAAGGGATTACTATTCTTCCGCCTGTCAAGCATACCATGTTAAGAAGCCTTACCCTTCAGAACTTTATGTCTGTTAAGGAACCGGTAACCATAGCCATAAGTCCGGTAACCTTGTTTTTTGGCCCCAACTCAGCGGGTAAAAGTGCTTTTATTAGGGCCTTGCATTATTTGAGGGAAATCTTTGTCAATAAAAACATTAATCCTGACAGCACTCAACTGGGCGGGACCTCAATAGATCTGGGCGGTTTTAAGAACCTGGTACATAAACACGACCTAACCAAGTCCATCATCATGCGTTTAGAACTGGAAGTGGCCTGGAAGGATATTCCCTCCTATAACCCGGTCTCTTTCTATCTCGAAGGTGATGAGCCTGAAACAGGTGTAAATGAGGATTCGCCGATTCACCGGGGCGAGAGAGAGGTTATAGACTACTTTTATGAAGCTACCCGTTTCATATTCATAGAAATTAAAATCGAATGGAATTTTGAACGGGAGGAGCCGCTTGTTTCCTATTATAAAACAGGAATAAATGACAAGGAGTTCGCAACCATAAATCTATCGTCTGTTGCCAAAAACAAACTATTCCATACCATTGAAAATATTAATATGGCTCATCCTGTTTTTTCAGATAAATTTTTTAATCAGGAAGATTGGGAATCCCCCAGAATAGCTTTCTATGATGCTATGACAATATTATTTAGCACAGATTATATGAATACTGTATTACCAGTAAATCAAAATATAGCTATTCCTGACTGGGGTACATTGCTTCCCGTGGATTATTCCCTCATTCAAAAAAATTCCGAAGACTGGGTGGATAAGCCATTATACCACTGGCTAATACCGGAATTCCTGACATCTGTCGTTACCGGGCCCGGCGAGGTGATAAAAAACTATCTGGAAGAGTGGATATATATCGGCCCCATGCGTGAAGTGCTGGAACGCCACTATAAGCCCGGTTTGACAAATAATATTTCGCGCTGGGCATCCGGTCTGGGCGCCTGGGATTTCCTTTATCATAAGGCATCTTTGGGTTTTATAGAAAAGGTCAATGAATGGTTGAGCGGTTATCTTGACAGTGGCTATGAAATTGATATGAAAGAGTATAAGGAACTGGATATCTCCGGTCCTTTATACATTGCCCTTATGAATAATAATGTTCTTGATGATATTGAAGATGTTGCTTCCCTGATTCGAAACATGCCAATAAAAAAACGGCTTTTGGTTGTCGAACCGATTTCCGGTCTTGAACTTACACCACAGGATATTGGTATAGGTATTTCGCAAATTTTGCCCATAATTGTTGCCGCACTGGCTCCGGATAAAAAAGTGGTGGCCATTGAACAACCGGAACTTCATGTACACCCGGCCATACAGGTGAAACTGGGAGACCTGTTTATTGCCGCAGTGAATGATAAGCCCGGACGTCTGTTTATTCTGGAAACCCATAGCGAACATCTTATTTTGCGCATGCTGCGGCGTATAGAGGAAACCGCGAATGAGAATCTGCATGATACAGCCTTCAGGCTCAAGCCGGAGCAGCTTTCCGTTAACTGGTTTGAGCCAGATGAAAAAGGCTTGCAGGTTATCAGTCTGCCGGTGGATGAATCTGGTGAATTTACCCGGGCCTGGCCTCGTGGTTTTTTTGATGAACGTGAGGATGAGTTATTCCGATGATAAAGGAATTTGCCGTTGAGCCGCTCTGTTTTTCCAGTTGGGATAGAGCCCGGTATCTTATTGAAAAATTCGGCTATCCGCAGGGACGTCTTATCGCACGCTTTCCCGAAAATTGGACCCGGGTGGTAAAAGATTCTTGTGGTAGTCCGGAGCGGCCCCGTGAAAGGAAAAAGATTATAAATTTTATCCATATGCATCGTAAAAAGATAATGTACGGAAGCGGGCGTGCTTATGAAGATGCGGAAAGCTGGATGGAGAATGCTTGTAGGGAGGATCAAATACAGCCGTTTCACGCCGTTATTACGGCAAGCGAATCCGAATGCACGGAACGAATATTAAATATAGATGACCTTACTGAGAGCAATGAACTTTTTGCGGTTGAGCACGATATCAGTGTCGAACGGAGTATCCCCGGCTTTATAAGTGGGTTGGAACTATTCCTGAAGGATGCCGTGGAACTCGTGTTTATAGACCCTTATTTTAATCGGTTGAATAACAGGCATACACGGGTATTATTGGAGTTGGTCAGGGTGGCGCAGAGTCGTCAGGGAGGGGTGCCTCTTGCCCGGGTGGCTTATCATTTTAATAATGCCATACCCCAGGAACATTTTATTCAAAATCTTAAACAAGACAGAAATATAATGCGCCTTAATAATATTCGTCTGGATTTTTATATGTGGCCGGAAGAAAAGCTGCATAACCGTTATTTGTTATCAAACAGGGGAGGCATTCAATTCGGAACGGGGCTGGATATCAACGAGGGTACTAGCACATCAGAGGATCGTTTAAACCTGTTGTCTGCCACAAGCCATGAAAGTCTTCTTAATCAGTTTAATAGAAGTGTTGAACCGTTTTTTACTCTTACACTATAAAAAATGTAAAGTCATTATGATAGGGAACTTTGCCGCATACAAGCAGCTCTTAAGTCCTGGAGTGCAGGAATTATGGTCTCTTGGGCAATTGTAACATCAGGTTTTAGGGTGAAATCCATGTTGTTTCTATTAAATATATTTACTAATTTGCAATTCGCGAATTGCAAATTAGGGAGCATGGCATGAAACAACACAAGGGTATGCGGCCGCAGGATATCGTCATCCTGCTCAAAATAGCCGCGCTGAAGGAAAAATCCTGGATGGCCAAGGAGCTGGCCTCATCCTTATATATCAGTGCCAGTGAGGTGAGCGAATCGCTTAACCGTTCCCGGCGCGCCATGCTTATTGCCGCCGATAAAAAGAAGCTGATGAAACAGAATCTGCTGGATTTTCTGGAACACGGTCTGCGCTATGTCTATCCGGCGGAAGCGGGGGCCATTCAGCGCGGCATGCCCACGGCCCACAGCGCGCCGCCGTTGAATAATTTTATTTCGGCGCGGGAGTCCTATGTCTGGCCCTGGGCCGGGGGAGAGGCGCGTGGTCAGGCCGTCGAGCCCTTGCATCCCGGTGTGCCGGGCGCCTGCGCCCGCGATCCGCTGCTGTACGAACTGCTGGCCCTGACGGATGCCTTGCGCCTGGGGCGGGCGCGGGAAAAAACAGAGGCCATGGATGCCCTGCGTCAAAGGATTTTATAGGAAATCATTCCCTTGGAACTGGAACCCGGAGAATAACCGGTGTTGCGTAGTAAATCACAAATTATCGATGCCGTAAAAACGGTGGCCCGTGTCTTGGGCAGTCTGAACCCGCGGGTCGTTTATGTGGGGGGCGCGGTAACCGGATTATATGCCAATGATCCTGCCGCACCGGAAGTTCGTCCCACGAGGGATATCGATATTGTTTTAAAAATAGCCTCCCACCTGGAACTGGAAAACATCCGGCAACAACTGGAGAGGCGCGGCATCCGTTTCGCGCCGGAAGAAAAGGTGGTATGTCGCTTTCGCTATCAAAATATTCTACTGGATGTCATGGCCACCAGGGAAATCGGCTGGGCGCCGGCCAACCCCTGGTTTAAAGCCGGGTTTGATTCCGCGCAAGAGTATGACCTTGAGGGGGTTACGATTAAAATCATGCCGCTGTCCTGTTTTCTGGCGACAAAGTTTGCCGCTTTCAGGGAGCGGGGCGGCGATCCCCGCACCAGCCGCGATTTTGAGGATATCGTCTATATTCTCGATAACCGGACAACATTCGTCCATGATATTCTAACATCCGGAGAACAGGTTAAAAGGTTTTTAATCGCCGAATTAAGGACAGTCTTATACGATCCGGCATTTCAGGAAGCGGTTCTGGCACATCTCGAACCGGCCACGCAAACAGAAAGATATGCGCGGCTAAATCAAAAAATAATAGAGATTATTGAGAAGTAGGGCACTTCTCCCGACTTTGGGTATTAAGTAATAGGAAAGAATCAGCATGGTTTACTTCTCCTTCATCGGCAACCACGATAAAATAACCCACGGCCAGCCCCATGGCGCCGTTCTGAACATTTATTTTCGATATAAAGAAAAATTGCGGGACGTCTTTCTGTTTATCACACCTTCCCAAAAGGGCGGGATGGTTAACTATGGGGAAATAGCCCGGCAAACCCAAGCGGTTATGGAGCGGGAAAAACCGGGCATCCGTGTCAGGCTTATTGACCTGACCTTAAGCAGTCCCGTTGATTTCGATTTGGTCTATCCGGTGATGCTGGACGCCACGCAGGGGATATTGGAAGATGAGAAGCTTAAAAATACCGAAAAAATAATCAACATCACCTCCGGCACACCCACCATGACCGCCTGCTGGGTGTTGCTGCATAAATCGGGTCTGATTCCTCAATCCAAAATAATCCAGGCCTTTGAAACACGGTTTGCCCGGCAACGGGGAGCCTCCACTCAGGAGGTGAATCTGGAGATAGATGACTTCCCCAGGATTGAAGCGCCGTCCGCTTTAAAACGGCAGTTGACAATCATAAAAAGGGTGAATGAAAAGTTAGCGCAGAAAGTTCGTGTGCAAGAAACTGATGAACAAATCCCGGAGCTTATCGGCACTTCCGCCGCCATGCGGGAAATCAAGGAGCAGATTCTGTACGATATTGATGATACCACGCATGTTCTGATCATTGGTGAGCGCGGGACGGGAAAAGAGGTTGTGGCCCGGGCGATTTGGCGCCTTTACCGCAAGGAAACGGAAGACAGGCTTGCTGGTTTCGACTGTGGCAGCTTTTCCAGGGAACTTATTGTTTCCGAGCTGTTTGGCCATAAAAAAGGGGCCTTCACGGGAGCGGCTACGGATCATGAGGGCATTTTACGAAAACATGACGGGCAAATGCTGTTTCTGGATGAAATCGGAAATTTACCGAAAGAGGGTCAGCAGACGCTGTTGCGTTATTTACAAAGCGGTGAAATCCGCCAGTTAGGCAGCTCCGAGGTCGTTACCATTAATACTCAGATTATTGCGGCAACCAATAAGGATATAAACAACCCGGATGTATTTGCGCAGGATTTGAAAGACCGTTTTGATGATGTTATTTCCCTGCCGCCGTTAAGGGCGCGCAGGGAAGATATTCCAATTCTTATCGATTTCTTTATTCGGCACTCTACAAACAGTCCCGTTATATTAAAAAAAGATTTAATGAAAAAGCTTATCCAATACGAATGGCCCGGAAATGTGCGTGAATTGGAGAAATGGATAAAAAAGCTTATTCGCCGTTTTCCGAAAGGGGGCGCTATCTCCATTGATGATATTCCAAACCGGATTATTACCAATATCATGAATGAGGAGGAGGACGAGTTCTTCCTACCGGACTTGCCCCTGAGTATTCCGTTGGATGAATATGTGGAGCGGATACGGGAAAAGGCCCGCCGGCAGTCGGGGGGCAACAAGGCCGAGGTGGACCGGCTGCTCCGCCAAAAACCGGGCACGGAAAAGCAACGTTGTTATGATCGTAAAAAGCGTGATAGTAAAAAATAAAGAGATTGTCGTTCCATGATGGCCGGTTTAAGAGTACCGTTCCATATTGTCCGATACGGGCCGCTTCCGTTAAGTCCCTGCCGCCCTCACCGAAAATAGAGATAAAAACGGTGAATCGTGAATCGTATTGCTTCTCTGCTCAACAGCGCCCTGCTCAGCTATGTCATCTTCATCATGTTGTTTATCACCTTTTTTCCCTTTGACTATCACTGGCCGGTTTCCTTTAGTGTTAATACTTTTTGGAAAGTCCAGGAGAGTCTGCAAAATATCTTTCTATTTGTACCCTTCGGTTATCTGCTGGCCTCACTTTTGAACGGATCGTTCAGAAGAACGGTTATTCTGGCTTTTATTGGCGGTTTCTCCCTCAGCCTGTTTATTGAAATCAATCAGATTTTCATCGTCGACCGCTATAGCAGTCCCATCGATCTGGCCAATAACAGCCTGGGGGCCGTGGCCGGGGCCCTGTTTTTCCTCGCCTTAAGGAGAGCCGGGAGTCTGAAGGAGTACGGCGGCCGTCTTTTGGATATACCGTTGATGAACCTCGTCTTGATGCTTATTCCCTTGTTGTGGCTCAATGCCGTCAGCAGCGGACATGATGTACGGCGTTTGTGGCTGGCCTTTTTGCTGGCCTTTATCGCCTTGTATATTATGGTGGCCATCTATCTTTACGGGGGGCGGGGGATTTACTCCTTAAAACGTAGCCATCTGGTGCGGGTGTATACTGTTTGGTACGCGATTTCCTTTCTGCCGGAGCTGCTCTATTTTCCCGGACGGGTGCTTGCTTTTTATCTGCTGCAAATGATTTTCATGTGGCTGTTGCTGCGCCGCAGCGCCAGGGGGGAAAGGCGGGAGCAGCGTTATGAACTGCCAACCCTTAAAACCGTTACGCCGCTGTTTTTGGTTTATCTGTTACTGGTGGCGTTATGGCCCTTGCGGGGCATGCAGGGGCAGTTTGAATTCGAAGTGCTGGGCGCGTTGTTCCGCCGGGATACCTCACTGGCCTTTATCTTTTCGCAGATCGAGTATTTTGCCGCCTTTGCCCTGGCCGGCTTCATGGCGGCCCAAATCCTGAACCGCCATGATTTTAAGGCATGGAAACATTTTACGCTGATTTTGGTTATGGCTATCCTGATGGAGTTGCCCCGGGGGTTCCATAATTTGCATTCGGCCAATCTAACCCATATTTTTCTGGCCGTGTTCAACGGCACCTTTGGCGCCTTGATCTATTTTCTGAACCTGACAAATTATTTACAGGATCAGCATCGAAGCAATTTAATGAATGACCGGCGGCTACTGGAAAAGTGGCGCATGGAAAAAGAACCCCAAATGTGAAAAATATGTGCTAACTTGTTGTTTTTTCGTTTGTTTTTATCCCTTATATTAAAAGATTCATAAAGTTAAGCCGATTAGCAAACCAGCATAAGAGGCGCAACCCATCACAATTACAAGGCAATTAATGGAAGATTTTTCTTTTATCAACAACGCGCATCCGCAATATATTGAGCAGATGTACCGTACCTATCTGGAAGACCCTTCCCGCGTGGAAGAGAGTTGGCGCATCTTTTTTAAAGGGTATCAGTTTGCCGGAGAAGGCGGCGAAACAGCCGCTCCGGATACGGGCAACCGGCCCAGTGAAAGCGCTCTTAAGGAATTTGCCGTAATCAATCTGATCAACGCCTATCGCCAGCGCGGCCATCTGTTTACCAAAACCAATCCGGTGCGGGAGCGCCGAAAATATCAGCCCACCCTGGCCCTGGAAAATTTCAATCTTTCCAAGGAAGATCTGGACAGTATGTTCCATGCCGGTAGTGAGATCGGCCTGGGCCGCACCACGTTGAGGAATATCATCGAGCACCTGGAGGAGACCTATTGCAAGTCCATCGGTGCCGAGTTCATGTTTATCCGGGTGCCGGAAAAAACAAAGTGGCTGAAGGAGCGCATGGAAAGCACCCGCAACCGGCCCAATTGCAGCATTGAGGAGAAAAAACGCATTCTGCAAAAGCTGAATGAAGCGGTGGTTTTTGAGAAGTTCCTGCATACCAAATATGTGGGGCAAAAACGTTTTTCCATGCAGGGGGGCGAAACGCTGATCCCCGGTCTGAATACCATCATCGAGCACGGTGCGGATCTGGGTCTGGAAGAGATCATTATCGGCACGGCCCACCGCGGCCGTTTAAACCTGCTGGCCAATATATTGCAGAAACGCTATGAGGACATCTTCTTTGAATTCGAGGGCGAGGAGTTCTCCGAGGCCGTTTTTTCCGGGGATGTAAAATACCATCTGGGCTATTCCAGTGATGTAAAAACCTACAACAATAAGAAGGTGCGCGTCAACCTGGCGCCCAATCCCTCCCATCTGGAGGCGGTTAATCCCGTGGTGGCCGGCATGGTCAAATCCAAGCTGGATCATGTCTATCACGGGGATGAAAGCAAGATAGCTCCGGTGATCATACACGGGGATGCGGCCATTGCCGGGCAGGGCGTGGCCTATGAACTTATTCAGATGTCCCTGCTGGATGGATACCGCACGGGGGGCTCCATACATATTGTCGTCAATAATCAGATCGGTTTTACCACTAACTACCTGCAGGCCCGCTCCAGTACCTACTGCACCGATGTGGCCAAGGTGACCCTGTCGCCGGTATTTCATGTGAATGCCGATGACGCCGAGGCGGTGGTGCTGACCATGAAAATGGCCATGGAGTACCGGCAGAAATTCCACACCGATGTATTCATCGACCTGCTGGGCTACCGTCGTTACGGCCATAATGAGGGCGACGAGCCGCGTTTCACCCAGCCCAAACTCTACTCCATCATCGCCAAACATCCCGACGCCCGGGAAATCTATAATAAAAAGCTGCTGGAAGCGGGCAACGTGGAACGGGATTTGGCCAAGGAGATGGAAAAAGAATTTAAACGCACCCTGCAGGAAAAGCTGGAAATGGTGCGTGCGCAAAAAGTAGAGGAGGTGGAACCTCCGCCCGACTTTACGGAACCCTGCGATCTTAAACAGCGTGAACACAGCCATCGCTTTGAACCGGTGCCGCAGACGCATTTCCCCAGGGAAAAACTGATCGCCCTCGGTAAGCGTGTTTTTACCCTGCCGAAGGAATACAACTTTTTCAATAAAATCCGCAAACTGTATGACGACCGTTTAAAGCGGCTGACCGAAACCAATGTGCTGGACTGGGCCTGTGCCGAGTTCCTGGCCTATGGCAGTCTGGCCTATGAGGGGCATCCCGTGCGCCTGAGCGGGCAGGACTCCGAGCGCGGTACCTTTTCCCATCGTCACGCCGTTGTACGCGACGAGGTGACCGAGGAAATCTATCTGCCGCTGAATCACGTCAGTGATAATCAGGCCTATTGCCGCGTGTTTAACTCCCTGCTCTCCGAATACGGCGAAATGGGCTTTGAATACGGTTATGCCTGTGCCACGCCCCACGGGTTGAATATCTGGGAAGCGCAGTTCGGCGATTTTGTCAACGGGGCGCAGATCATCATCGACCAGTTCCTCTCCTCCAGCGAGGCCAAATGGCAGCGCACCAACGGTCTGGTGCTCTATCTGCCCCATGGTTACGAAGGGCAGGGGCCGGAACACTCCAATGCCCGCATCGAGCGTTTTTTACAACTTTCGGCCAATGAGAACTGGCGTGTCTGTGTGCCCACCACCCCGGCCAGTTTTTATCATCTGTTGCGTTCCCAGGTCAAATATCCCTTCCGCGCCCCGCTGATTGTTTTTACCCCCAAGGTGCTGCTGCGCCATCCGCAGTGTGTGAGCACGGTGGAAGAGCTGTCGGAAGGCCAATTCAAGCCCGTTATTGGCGATAGTGTGGCCAAGCCGTCCCGGGTGAAACGGGTGCTGCTGTGCAGCGGTAAAATCTATTATGAACTGGATGCCCGCCGCCGGGAGGAAAAACGGGAGGATGTGGCCATTATCCGTGTGGAGCAGCTTTATCCCTTCCCCGAAGAGGATATCGAAAAGGAACTGAAAGCCTATAAAAATCTGCAGGATCTGTTTTGGGTGCAGGAAGAGCCGGAGAACTACGGCGCCTGGCCTTTTTACCGCAACTGGTTTACCCGTAAAGTGTGCGGTATCAGCCGCAAGGCCTCGTCGGTGCCGGCCACCGGATTTCATAAACAGCACCAGATAGAGCAAAAGGAGATTCTGGACAGGGCATTTGCCTAAAGTCCCTTGGCGGGTGTTACCGGCCGCGGCCGTGTGCAAGAATGAATAATATGAATTTTATTAAAATAAGGAAACGCAATGAAAATTGACGTTACGGTCCCCACCATAGGGGAGTCCATCACAGAGGTTACCATGGGCAGCC
>WGCN01000196.1 GCA_015493745.1 Calditrichales bacterium | reverse complement strand
TATATTAAAAGTCGATACCGTATTGGCGTTGGGCGCGCTGATATTTTTTAAGGTTAAGGTGCCCTCCAAACCGCCGGTCAGCTCGAAGCCGCTCAGGGTCACCAGACCGGCCGATACCTCTGTATTGGCATTGCCGAATACCCCGCCCGTGCCGACGTCGTTGGAGGAGCCGCTAAAGCTCCAGCCGGAGGGAATGGCCAGGGTGGCCCGGGAAAGGGTATCTTCGGTGGTGGCGCTAAAGGTGAACAGCAGGTCCACATTGGCCCCAGGCTCCACCCGGGCCGGGCTTACGGTAACCGCGCCGCTGCCGTCGGCGGGAATAACCAGGTCACTAAGGTAGATATCTTCCTGATAGCCGACCAGAAGCTGGGCGCTGCCCTGATAGATATCCACAATGCCGCGCATGGCGATGGTATCGCCCAGGGCATAGCCGCTCAGATCAACACCGGTGTTATCCCAAATGCGGGCGCTGAGTGTGCTGCCGCCGTTGCTGATGGTCAGCGTGGTGCCTCCGCCGGCGGAAAACATGTCGCTGATTATGCCGTTCACTTCCACCATGGTGCCTTCCAGTTCGGTGTTGGCCGCGGCGGCCAGGGAAAGAAAGGCTACCCCCGGAACGTCTTGCAGACTGTCATCGACGGTCACGGTAAAATCGACGATTTCCGTGGTGCCGTTAAACTCATCCACCGTGCCGCTTACGGTAACCAGGTTGCCCCGCTTAAGCTGCGGCACCAGTTCTCCGCTTCGAAAGACGTTGATCCCCCGGCCGCTGGCGTCCTGCACATAGGCGTCCGTCCAGGAGTTGGTGGTAATGCCGGAACCCAGGGCCACGACGCCCTGAATGGTCACCTGCGTGCCCAGATAGGTGCTGACATTGTTTTGGATGTCGGCGATGGTCAGGGCTTTCACCACGCTGACCACGGGGAAAACGGCAATGGGCGTCAGCCGGCCGCCGGATACGGCGGTGCGTATTTCAAAGGCGGAGTTTTCGGTTTTATCGGGTGTCTGAAGGTTGGCGATCTCAATGGTACCGGTCTGCGTATCGGTCAATTGCGTGCCGCTGAAGAAAAGGGTGTCGCCGCTAATGCTCAGGGAGGCCGGAGCCAGCCCGTCGCCGGAATAGGAGACATCGGTGGAAGAGCCGCTGAAACTCCAGGAAGCGGGGATGATCAGCGCCGCCTGTTCCAAAACATAGTTCGCGTCGCCCGCCAGGGTAAAGGTCAGGGTGACGGTGCTGTTGGCATCGAGGGAGGCGGGATCGACCGCGGCGCTGCCGCTGCCGTCGCCGGCCACTTCGCTAAAACTACCCGGAGAGGGACTGACGGCCAGAAAGGATTGGGTCCAGTCTTCGCTGGTTTCATCATGTCCGGTTAAACCGTTGCCTTCGGTGGCGGTTTCGGCGACTTCAACTATGCCGTTGCGCTGATAGCTCATCCCGGCGGCCGGTGTGGCCAGGGCCTTTTGCGAGGCTTTCGGCGTATCGTTGCGGTAAGCGGTGGCCGTGTCATCCGCGTCCGGTCCGTCGATGCTCACGCCGCTTTTGTCCATCCAGCGTTCCTTAAAAAAGGAGAGTCCCCAGGCCAGATAGTCCACATCACTCAGCCGGTCGGCCTGACCATCCCATTGAAAGAGGTATACCATGCCGCCGCTGGGGTCAAAACTTATATTTCCCCCCACATAACCGCCAACCATATCCGGAGTCGCTTCGGCGGTGGCGGTAATTTCCCAGTTGGCCTCTTTTGAAAAGGCCGTGGTAAATGCGTTGCCGTAGAGGGCCACCACCTTGCTTTCACCGGCGGCGATAACCGCGTTATCCGGAAAGCGGACAAGAAAATCACCCGCCTGGGTGCTGTAGTTCCCGGCCACCATCTGATAAGCAGTGTTATAGTTGGAAAGATAGTAGTTGCTCAGGTCGATACTTTGATCACCCGGGTTATAGATTTCAACAAAGGCATTTTGTTGCTGTGCCGAAGCCGGAATATAAACTTCCGATATGAGCAGATGGTTTTGTGCCCACAGGGCCAGCGGCAGGAACACGAGTGCAGCGAGAACGCGCATGTAGAACTCCGTTTTTCAAGATTCGATGAGTAATTTTTGATAAAGGACAGGTAATTTATCACCTTCATACCGCAAAAGCAAACGGCTTAGCGAAATGTTTACACAGTTAAAGAGAAGCCTATATAAGGTGAGCGGATATTCCACAAAATCTTTTTACAAGACCGGATTATCCAAAAATCTCCGCTTTTAGCCCAAAGACATATTTCCTTATTTTTTAGGCCTTCCTACGGTCTTTCTTGACTTTTTTAGCTGGTCGCTCTAAGTTCATTACCTGTCAATATATCTGAACAAGGAGTCTGCATGTCATCTTATGATGTTATTGTGCTGGGTTCGGGCCCCGGGGGCTATGTGGCCGCCATCCGCGCCGCGCAACTTAAATTGAAAACCGCACTGGTTGAACGGGATAAGCTGGGGGGAATTTGTCTCAACTGGGGATGCATCCCCACCAAGGCGCTGTTAAAAAGCGCCGAAGTCTTCGAAACCCTGTCCCACGCCAAAAGTTTCGGCATTAAGGCCGGCTCTTTCAGCGCGGACTTTCCCGCTATCATCAAACGCAGCCGGGAAGTGGCCGAAGCCAATTCCAAAGGCGTTGAATATTTGATGAAAAAGAACAAGATCGATGTTATTTACGGCAACGGCGCCTTTAAAGCGGCCAACACCTTAACGGTTACGGATAAAGACGGTAAAGCCCGGGAGGTGACCGCCAAACATATCATCATCGCCACGGGTGGGCGCCCCCGCTCCATACCCGGGGTTGAAATGGATGGCGATATTGTCATCAGCAGCAAGGAAGCGATGAGCCTGAAGAAGCAGCCCAAATCGCTGATCATCATGGGGGCCGGAGCCATCGGCATCGAGTTTGCCTATTTTTACAATGCCCTGGGCACGGAAGTGACCGTTGTGGAAATGCTGGATCATATTTTACCCGTGGAGGATGCGGAGATATCCAAGGCTTTGGAGCGCAGCTTTAAAAAGGCGGGTATCAAAATAATGACCGGCACAAAGGTGGAAGCCGTTAAAAAGCTGAAAAACAGCGTGCAGGTAACGGTAAGCAAAAACGGAAAAAACGAGGTACTTAAGGCCGAAAAGGCGCTGATGGCCATCGGCATTCAGGGCAATGTGGAAAATCTGAATCTGGACGCCATAGGCGTAAAGAATGAGCGCGGTTTTATTCCCGTGGACGACTACTACCGTACCAACGTTCCGGGCGTTTACGCCATCGGCGACATCACCGGCCCGCCCCTGCTGGCCCACGTGGCCTCGCACGAGGGCACCATTTGCGTGGAGAACATTGCCGGTAAAAACCCGCATACGCTGGACTACAACAGCATTCCGGGATGTACCTACTGCCATCCGCAGGTGGCCAGCATCGGCATGACCGAAGCCAGGGCCAAAGAGGCCGGTTATGAGGTAAAAATCGGCAAATTCCCTTACACCGCTTCCGGCAAGGCCCGGGCCATCGGCGCCCGCGAAGGCATGGTAAAACTGGTGTTTGACAAAAAATACGGAGAACTGCTGGGCGCCCATATCATCGGCGAGGAGGCCACCGAGTTGATTGCCGAGCTGGGCATGGCCAAGGCGCTGGAAGCCACGCCGGTGGAACTGGGCAAGACGATACATGCCCACCCCACCCTGTCCGAGATGATTATGGAAGCCGCCCTGAGCGCGGACAATGAAGCCATTCACATATAAAAAGGAACTCTCATGAGAACGACCCTGCTCTTTTTAACCGCCGTTTTTATTTTTTTAACGGCTTGTAAAAAACAAGACCAAACGGATACATCCGCCGCCGTTCCGGATACCCTGCGTTTTAAACAGGAAAAACACCTGAAGAATATACGCATGCTGACCAACGGCGGGGAAAATGCCGAAGCCTACTTCTCTTTTAAAGAAGATCAGCTCATTTTTCAATCCACCCACGGGCAGTATAAATGCGATCAGATCTTCACCATGAACCTGGACGGCAGCCATAAGCAACTGGTGTCCACCGGTAAGGGTCGCACCACCTGCGCCTATTTCCTGCCCGGTGATAAAAAAATCATCTATGCCTCCACCCATGCGGATAATGAAGAGTGTCCCCAACCGCCTGACCGCTCCAAAGGATATGTATGGAAGATTTTCAGCAGTTTTGATCTGTATGTGGCCAACCGCGACGGCAGTGATCCGCAGGTATTTTTACCTTCCCCGGGTTATGACGCCGAAGCCACGGTTTCCCCCAAGGGTGATAAAATCGTCTTCACCTCCATGCGGGACGGCGACCTGGATATCTATACCGTTAATATCGACGGTACCGGTCTGAAAAGGCTGACCACCGCCCTGGGTTACGACGGCGGCCCGTTTTTCAACTGGGACGGCAGTAAAATTGTTTATCGCGCTTTCCATCCCAAAACCGAAAAGGAAATCGCCCGCTACAAGCAGCTTCTGTCCGAAGACCTGATCGAACCCAACGCTTTCCAGATTTGGGTCATGGATGCCGACGGTAGTAATAAGCGCCAGATTACCGACAATGAATACGCAAATTTTGCCCCCTTCTTTCATCCGGACGGAAAACGTATTATCTTTTGTTCCAATAAGGGCAGCAGTGATCCCCGCCGGCCGGATTTTAACCTGTGGATGATCAACACCGATGGCAGCGGACTGGAGCAAGTAACATTTTTTGATTCTTTCGACGGTTTCCCCATGTTTAATCATGACGGAACAAAGCTGGTGTTTGCCTCCAACCGCTTTAATGCCAAGCCGAGAGAAACCAATATCTTTATCGCGGATTGGATAGATTAAGAAAAATTACCCGGGAGGAGAAAGGCCTCCCGGCACTTAAAATAAATTTTAAAACACGCCCCCGGAACATCCGGGGGAATTATGTATCTTTTGCTTTTTTGGGTAGCAGATGGGCTATACAGGTAAAATCAACCGGGATGAATATTACTTCATCCTTTTGTTCGGCTTACTATCGGTTTTTGCCGCACAAGTAAATTTTATTTTGGATGTTGCCGGCGGCATCCGGACGGACCCCCGGGAGATTGTGGCCCTGGCCAGCGTCTTTTTTTTAAACAACTGGCGCTCGGCATTACTCGTGGGCCTTTTTGCCGCTCTCGGCGGCCCCTATGACTCTACCCTGTTTCAAAATATCGCCATGCACATCATCGCCATCCCCCTGGGCTGGCAGACCTATTACTTCATTCTCAGACATTTTCAGGATAACCGCCTAAGACCACTGATGTGGGGAATCGGTGTCATCTTATTATATATGTTTGTCTACAGCCCCGTCTACATTCTTTTTAAACTGACGGACGCCTCCATCCCTTATCATCTTACCCTGCAACATTACTGGGATATTCTGTACAGCATCCGCCTGGAAATCCTGGCGACCTCGCTGGTCACGGCACTAATCCTGGCCATAAAGGAAGGCCGCTCCGAACTCCGGGAGCAGCAAATCATACGGGATCTGGCCCTGCACCACGGCAACATCGGCACCTGGAAACTGGATGTTGCCGAAGAAACCCTTTTGATGAACAGCCTGTGGCGCGAGCTATTAAAAGACCAGGAGCATCCCGGCCCCGAATTTCCCTTCCGTTGCTTTATGGACAGATTGCCCGCGGAAGATCAGAAGAACCTGCAACAACATCTGGATAAAATTGTTCAGGATCAACAAAAAAGCTTTACACTCCAGTTAACCATTGCCACCCGTGAGAATAAACACAAAACGATCATTATGTCCGGTGTTAAGCTTCCTGAGTCCCTGATAAGCAGGGGGGTTCGTCTTTTCGGCATAATCGTGGATATCACCGACCTGATAAAAAGCCGCGCCGGAGAGGAAAAGCTGCGCCAGCAACTGTTGCAATCCCAAAAGCTGGAGGCCATCGGCACGCTGGCCGGAGGCATCGCCCATGACTTCAACAATATCCTGACCGTGATACTGGGACACTCAGAAATGATGCTGCAAAAGGTTGACAAGAACAGTGAATTCGCTAAAAACATCTCGGTCATTCTTTCCAGCAGCCGGCGGGCGGCCGATCTCACCAATCAAATTCTGGCCTTTAGCCGCAAGCAGATATATGATCCGAAAATCATCCCCCTAAACAAGGTCGTTGCTCAATACGAGACCTTTACAAGACGGCTCATCGGTGAAGACATTGAAGTGGAGGTGGTGCTGGATGACAAGGTAAACACCATCAAGGCCGATCCGGTACAGATAGAACAGGTACTTTTAAACCTTATCGTCAACGCCCGCGACGCGCTTCAGCAAAAAGAAACCAAAGGCTTTCAAAAAAAGATTACCATAGAAACCCTTTGTGTCAGCCTGGACAAAACGGCTGACAAGGAAGTGGTTCCGGGAAGCGGAAGCTTTACGGTACTTTCCGTCAGCGACAACGGCAGCGGCATGGACGCCGTCACCCGGGAGAAGATTTTCGAGCCCTTTTTCACCACCAAGGAAAAAGGTAAAGGGACCGGCCTGGGGCTGGCCACCGTTTATGGCATTGTTAAACAAAACGGCGGTACCATTACGGTCTACTCCGAACCGGATGTGGGCACCACCTTTAAAATATACTGGCCCTCAACAGCCGGCGACAGCGGCGAGACCATTGAACCGGCCATATCCATCGACCTTCTGACCGGCGAGGAGAATATCATGCTGGTGGAGGATGAAAAATCGGTACGCGAGTTTGCCACCACCGCCCTGGCCTCCCTGGGCTATAAAGTCTGGCCCATCGCCGACGGCGACGAGGCCGAGGCCTTTATTAAGGAGGGTCGGATTATCCCGGATATATTGGTGACGGATATTATTTTGCCTTATAAAAGCGGTAAGGAAATTGCCGAAATGGTGAAGAAAAAATATCCGGAATGTATCATTCTTTATACATCCGGCTATACGGACAATCACATTGTACATCAGGGTGAACTTGAACCCAACATAAACTTTTTACCCAAACCCTATACCCTGCAACAACTGGCCGGTTTTATCCGGCGTCTGTTTAAGTCCCGTGACAGGGGGGAGGAATAACCATCCATAATGCTTAGTGTGTTTCCAATTCACTGATTTTTTTGGATGATGCTTCGAATCCGGGATCCAGACTGAGCGCCTTGCGGTAATTTATCAGGGCCGAATCCACATCTCCCAACGCCCGGTAGCCATCCCCCAGGCTGTCATAGGAATTGGCCACATCCGGTGTAAGCGATACCAGCCGTTTAAACATTTTCAGAGCTTTCCTCTTTTTACCCCGCTTTAAGAGATAGTAGCCGTAATCGTTAAACAGCTCCGGCCGGCCCCCGGAATCGGGAAAGCTTTTCACCAGCAGATCATACTGCTCTTCTACCTTTTCAAAACGGCCTTCCTTTTTATAGATGGCAATTAAAAGCCAACGCCCCTTTTCCGAGCCCAGTCGTAAAAGGGTAAAGGCCTGTTCCCGGGCTTTCCCGATATCTCCGCCCATAAAGCCCGGTGCCATCAGGTAAAAGTTTGCCGCGCCGATATGTCCGCCGATATGGGTGGAATCCAGTTCGATAGTCTTTTCAAACTGTTCCAGTATTTTAGGCGCCAACCAGCCCTGTTTAAACACATTGGCCTTTTGAGCAATAGCCCCCATGACATTGGCATAAACAAAATGGTACTCGGCTATGGATGGTTTTAGCTCTACCGCCCGCTCCGCGTAATCCAGCGCCGTATCATAATCCTTTTTCCCGTAATGAATTCGGGCCAGATAATAACAGGCCGCGGCATTGTCTTCATCCTGTTTTAAGATCGCTTCCAGGACCCGACGGGCGTGCTCGTACTCTTTGTTTTCAAACAGCTTAACGGCTTCATCAAGACCAGTGGCCGGGGCAGGGGAAAACAAAAGGAAAATAGACAATAAAAAAAAAGAGTGTTTCATAATAAACCTCCGGGATGGCTAAGGGTGGGATATATTCCGCTTATATCAATCTTTGACGAAATTTTACATTAAAGGTTGCCGTCCCCGTTTTCTCAATGAGGTTTTCCTTTTGTTTTCCATAAATACTTTTCATAGAGATCGAGGTCTTGCTCAAACTCCTTTTGGAAACGCCGGGAATAGGGGGCAAAATAACGGGGTTTAACCGCATTGATATATTTTTGACGGGCCATTTGCAAATAATGTTCGGCGGTGGCGCGATCCTTCAACTTTTCATAATACAGCTTTGCCAATAAAAAATAAGGTCTTGGATTGTCCGGGTCACGCTGAATATGCTTTTTAAATACCCTGATCAGACTTTTTTCCGGAACGGCCGGATTATTCATATTTTCACCGGCAATTTTCATCGCGGCCGGATACCCGGGATAATCCTTTAGAATACACTTTTGCCAACGCTTATATATGCCCTTAAAAGTCAGTCCGGGAGACTCACCGCTCTTTGGACGCGGTATAAGCTGTTTTTGCCTGTACTGCTCCATAACTTTAAAAACCGACAGATATTTAGAAGTTATGGGAGAAACAGGATATTCCCTGGTGAGCTTGTCCAGATAGAACAGGTATTTATCCCTGTTTCCCAAAATAAGATGGATATGTGCCAACAGATAGACCAGCCCGGCATCCGCTTTGGGGCCTGCTTTTTGCAATGTCTTATAAAAGGCCCTCACGCTGTCCTTTAGTGAAAATTCTTCAAAAACTTTCAGCCGTTTCTGATTGGCCCAATACATCTGCCATACCGGATAATTACCGGGATATAAGGCCAGTTCTCTTCTTAATAAAGAGTCTCGTACTTCATCCATATAGGCCAAAGCATAACGCGCCAAAGAGTTTCGCGCCGGTTGGCCATTATGGTTGTAGATTATAAAGCGAAAAGTGGAATCCACAATTCTTTCTTCCCGGTTTATGATATGAAGCTCCAGGGAAGACACGTCTTCTTTAATTTTAAAACGGACACGGTATTTTTGTTTTTGTTTTTCCGGTTTGAGCAGCATGGATTCACTCTGTCCCTCTTCCCCATAAAGGTAAAAGAGAAAAAAAGGGGCGGAAGGTGTATCCACTGTCGCACCGGGACAAAATACAACTTCCAGGGTATCACCCCGGCAGGGTCTTTGCGGCTCAGTTACAACCGTTTGTCCTATTACAGGTAACAGGGGAATAAAAAAGATGATTATCGCAAAATATATCCTGAACATTTGTCACTTACGGCTAATCAAGTTGCCAGCTTAGTTGAACACCGCTGGCGTAGCGCCCGAACCAGGGTTGCATTTTCAGACGGCTGAAAGCCTGGCGCTTGTCCCGGTTAACGATAAAACGTCCGGTGGCGTAGCCGATAACACCCCCCAGAAAAACGTCGGAAAACCAATGCTGGTTGTGGTAAATACGGGCGGCCCCCACCCAGGCGGCGGTTCCATACCAAAAGACCTTCCACAAACCGCTGTCCACGGCATCGGCCAGTACGGTGGAAACAGCAAAACTGACCGCCGTATGCCCGCTGGGCAGACTGTGATAGGTGTTGTCCAGCCAGTTAACGGGCCGGAAATAGAGCTGGGAATCTCCGGCAAAGGGACGGCGGCGGCTGAACAATACTTTAAACACCCCGGTAATGGCGCCGGAATAGACAAAAGCCTCCATGGCCATCAGTCCCGTATGCCGCACGCGGTTGTTGCCGGCCAAAAGACCATAGCCGTAGATACCTGCCCCCAGAAAAAGTGAGTACTGATTACCCATATAACTGTCGATAAAAAAATAGTCATCCAGTTCATTTTTATCCAGCCCCTGCGCGTAACGGCGCACCTCCTTATCCACCGTGAACAACAAGGCCGTGGTGGCAACAACACCACCGACAGACATCCAGTCCTCGCTGTCATAGCTTAAGGGAGCCACGGCCAGATCCAGGCCGGTTCCGGCAAAATGCTTTACGTCCCGGCCTATGTTGGAAAAAAAACCGTGCTGGGCCTGTAAGGGGGTCGTAAGTAATATCAGGCTGAACAAAAATGAAAAATATCTAAACATGGGTCAATAATCTCCGGTTACAAGCGATAATCAAAATCTATGAAAAAAATATATCTCTGCCTATTATTTCTGTTCATTCCCCTGATTATAGCGGCGCAGGCACTGCTCCCCGAACAGACGCGTGTCAGCGAAGGGATCGATTACAACTCATTTTACCCCCATATTTTGCTGCGCCATGAGGTGGGCACCTTTTTTAAACTACCCAAAAATCCCGTCTTCCGGCCCGCCCGACAAGGCTGGGACAGCCGGGATGTGGCCGACCCCTTTATCACCGTGAGTCCCGATACGGTTACCCTGTGGTATGACGGCAGCAGCGGCGGCTCCTATCATATCGGACGGGCCGTGCTGGATAAAGACGGCTGGTACTGGCAAAGAAGCGGACGGGAAGAGATCACCCCCACCACAGGCTATACTTACCATTTGATTGCCCCGGCGTTTATCCCCGGCGCGGGGCAGGCCATGCTCTTACTCAATGGGAATGACAGCGATAGCGAGCTGGGTTACCGCCTGGGGCTGGCCCGGAAAACGGAGCGGAGCTGGCATATCAAAGACCTGGAGCTATCCATTCCTCAATCCGGGAACTGGGATAACAGCGGCCGGGCCTATGCCACCGTTCTTTACCTGCCGGAAAAACGACAACGGGTGTTATACTATTCGGGCTTCAGCGGACTTATGTCTTCCATTGGCCGGGCGGAACAGAACGCAAAAGGAACATGGCGGACCGGCAACAAGCCGGTATACAACGCCCTGCCCGGAGTGATCGCACCCCATGTTATCTACAACGGCCGCAACTTTACCATGTATTATGTCCGCCTGAACCTCAACAGCGGTTTTGGCAGCCATATCGAAAAGGCGGTTTCCGATGACGGCATTAACTGGCATTTCCGGGACGTGGTTTTAAAACCGGAAAAACGCTGGGAAGGAAGGCGGTTGATGCGCCCTCACCTCTCCTATTACGAGGGCAGCTTCCATCTGTTTTATTGCGCGCAACGCGGCTCCAACTGGCGCATAGGCGAGGCACGCGCCGGGGGGCTGTTCCGGGCGCGGGGATCTGTTTTTATTAAAATTGAAAATACCAGGCGCCTGATCATCGACTATGAACAAACTCCGGGTACGGCGCTTGAGCTGTGGCTGAATGGCGGGGAGAACAGAAAAAAAATCAGCACGCAAAAACAGGCCCGCCGCCGGGCGGATGTGTGGCGTGTGGAAATAGATACCACCCCTTACAGCGGAAAAACGCTGGAAGTGGAACTCATCAGTGAAAAGGGAACGGCCAGCCCGGTGATATACCGCATTGAACGGCACTGAGTCTGTCAGATCAGATTAAAACGCCGGGCGCTGTTGTAGGCTTCAATAGCGGTCACCTTGATGATTCCGGCCGTGGGCACGGCCACCAGCATGCCGATCATGCCAAAAAACTGCCCGCCGATGATAATGGCAAAGATGATGGTCAGCGGATGCAGATCAACGCTGCGGGCCAGCACAAGCGGTTGTACCAGTACATTGTCGATCAACTGAATGATTAAAAAAGCCAGCGCCACATAGAGCACCTCCTGTCCGCTGCCATGACTGAACAGTACGGTAAAAATGGCCACCACCGCCCCGGAGAAGGGCCCCACATAGGGAATCATATTGGCCAGACCGGCAAAAATACCGATCAACACAAAATAGGGGACATCCAGAATCCATAGAGCACCTATGGCCAGCACGCCGATAATGGTGGAGTCCACAAACTGCCCGCGCAGATAGCCGCCCAGCTGGATATCCATCTTGTGCAACAGATTCAGGGTCATTTCAAAATAGCGGTTGGGTACCAGACTGACCAGGTGCTTTTTCATATCACGCCCGTCCTTGAGCAAAAAGAATACGGCAAAGGGGATGATGATTACCGAGGTAAACAACGGCACCAGGTTGACCAGAATGGCAAACAACGATTCGGCCATATTTTGGATGCCCTTTTGCATTTCGGCCTGCAAATTGAGGTCTTGCCCTTTTAGCAACGGAATGGTTTCTTTGATAAAACCCTCGATATTGTCAAAAAGCTGTGAGGTCGTTTTGCCGTCCAGCCCTTTTTGCAAAGAGGCGATTTCATGGGAGAGCGCGGGAATCAAAAAGTAAAACAAGGAAAAAACCACACCGCCCAAAGCCAGAAAAATAAGAATCGTCGCCGATGTGCGTGAAAGACCTTTAAACTCGAGATAGCTGGCAAAGGGATCCAGGATATAAGCCAGCAGGGCGGAGATCACCAAGAGTACAATAGTCGAACGGATAGCGCTTAACAGCCAAACCACGGCCACCAGAGCGGCCACCACCAAAACGACCTTTAAAAAGCGTGATACCGTTGTTTCCATCAGTCTTTCTTCCCCTTTTTCAGGGTTTCCAGCTCGCTTTGCAAAACGTTAAGCCGCGCCTTAAGCTGCCGATTCTCCAATGTACCCAGACGCAGACGTTCGGCAATCATCTGCGACAGGCGAAACATGATCTTATTACCGATCTTGGGATTGGTTTCCATCAGATTGAAAAGATCCGGCTGAAAAAAGCCCAGCAGACTTGTTTCCTCATGGGCAATGGCCGAGGCGGTGCGTTTACCGGAAAGAATCAGAGCCATTTCACCGAAAAAATCCCCGTTGGATAACAGTACCAGCAGCTTGTTTTCCCGGCCCACGGTAATATGCACCTTACCGTGTTCGATAATATACATACCCACACCCGGTTCATTTTCACGAAAAATGATCTCATCCTGTTTATAGTGCCGGCGGTGTAATATCCGTTCCACGGCGCGCAGCTCTTTGTAACCCAAATCCTGAAAAACCGGAATACGTTTCAGAACGGTGAACATGTTTTCTTTTACGACATTTTTTTGCTTGAAAATATTGGCCCAAAGCGCTTCATCAGACATAAACCGGCATTCTCCCTAATCGGTATTGTTATATTTTTAAAGTATCGAAATCTAAATATGAATATTGACAGAAAACAGAAAAAAGTTCATAAAACTCTCTTTTTTTGGGGCCCTCACCCCAACAGCAAAAGGATTCTGTGTTTAATTTCGCGGGTAATGTCTGTTTATTGGAGAATGACCGCTTTTCCGCTATTTATGAAACGGATTCTCATTTTCAACAAACCGACAAACCGGATTCTCATACCCCTGTTCATGTATATAAAGCGGCTTATTTTTAAGTCCCGGCAACTAACGCGTTTACCTATAAATTATGGGACAGCGAAAAATATCAGCTATAATCATCCGCGAGAAATGACTTAAAAGAAAAAAGCTCCCCCGTTTGGGAGGAGCCTTAAACCAAGAATAAAAACAAACTATCTGATTCGATACCCCAGACCGATGGAAAAAGCAAAGATATTCATATTATGTTTTCCCGGAACAGCGTCGGCGTAGGTACCGAAAGGAATATCACGCTCCGAGCCCAACAGGTACTCGGCACCGGCATCCACAACCAGATTGTCAAAATTCAGACTAAAACCACCGGTAAAGGCGTTGTAGTCAATGCTGGGAAAAAGGATGTTATAGGTCTCATCCGGACCGGGAGCGGGATCGGTATAAAAGCCGCCGCGTATGGTCGCCATATCATTTATCCGGTATTCGGCACCCAGACGAAGTTGGGTGGCGTCTTTCCAGTTCAGGACGAATTTGTTGTCGCCGGTCGGCTCAAGGGCCTGTTTCCAGGCAGCTTCTTTATACTCCGTTACAAACTCGGTTTCACTGGCCGACCACTGGCTGTATTGAACATCAAAAGTCAGGGTCAGGTTGTCGACGGGTTTTACGGCAACACCCCCCGCCACCCACAAAGGCCAGGAGACATCCCGGTCAAAATCACTTTTGGTGGGGGCGCCCATGGAGGCAAAAGCCGGGTTTTCACCGCTCCCGCTCATGGTCACATCGGTTTTTGTCCGGAAAGAGGCTCCCAGTTGTATCATGTCATTTACCTTGTAATGGGCACCCAGAGTAACACCGTATCCAAAACCGGTTGAACTTTCACTATACTGGGCAAAGGTATTGGGAGCCACTTCGGCAGGCCGATCCAGATCAAAAAGCGCATAGAAAACATTCACCGCCAGGCCGACGGAAAAACTTTCCGATACCTGATAGGAGACGGCCGGAGAAATATTAACCACGCCGATTTTAGACATCCAGTTCAGAGAAGTACCGCCACTGAGGCTCCTCAGATCGGTTCCGTCCCATTCCGCCCCCAAACCGGCCGGCACATAGGCGCCCAACCCGATGGTCAGTTTATCATTTAACATGCAAACCCAATGGCCGATAAGCCCCGGCGAGGGATACATGTTTGATTTTGTTTCCGTATCGATGGCCTCACCGCCAAAGGGGGTGAAGTCGGCCTGATAAGTGCCCGTCGGCATAATTCCCGTGAAATAACCACCAATAAAAACACCTTCCAGGTTACGCAATCCCGCAGGATTCCAGTAAAGGGTGCTGTAATCGTTGGCCAGACCAACCACCGCTCCTCCCATACCCAAGGCGCGCGGGCCGATACTATTTAAACTTAATCCATTGGCCCAGACCGATGTACTTAAAAACAGGAAAACAACAAATAAACGTATTACCTTACTCATACTACCTCCTTAGGAATAATTTATGGTAATAATGTTAGGACAGGGAATAACATCTATAATATACAAAAAAGATCCGCTCAAAAAACAAAAAGAAGAATATTATGTCTTAATTATTATTAAACATTCCGTAGGTAAGGTATTGATACGGGCGGGTAGGCAGTGCGGTTAGTCCTTATCCGGATAACGGGCCTGAATGGAACGGATAACATCGACAATTTCCATAAACACCTCGATCAGTTCCGGGTCAAACTGGCTGCCGGCACCGGACTTGAGGGCTTCAAGCACATCCTCTTCGCTCCAGGCCTCTTTATAGACCCGTTTACAGGAAAGGGCGTCATAAACATCGGCAATGGCCACGATACGGCCGAAAAGGGGGATTTCCTCTTCTTTTTTTCCCCGGGGATTGCCATCTTCATCGGCATAGCCGGGCAACGGTTTTCCCGTTTCCAGGTCAATATGTCCCGGATAGCCCTTGCCGTCCCAACGCTCATGGTGGTTCAGTGCCACCTCTTCGGCTATTTCATCAAAATCGGAACGGGCGCCGTTAAAAAGGCGGGCACCGAGTACCGTATGCTGTTTCATGATGGCATACTCTTCATCGGTAAATTTACCGGGCTTTTTTAAAATATTATCTGAGATGGCTACCTTGCCCACATCATGCAGCATGGCCGCCATACGCAGGGCGTCGCGCTGGGCGTCTATTTTCTTTTGGGGGATCCCCTTGCGCTTGGCATAGGCTTCATAAATTTCCAGGGAATAGGCGGCCACGCGGTTGACGTGGGGACCGGTTTCCTTGGGGTCGCGCAGCTCGGCCATGGAGATCATGCGCATGATGGTTGTCCGCGTAAGCTGTGCCCGCTCGATGGCATTGGCGGCCATGTTGGCAAAATGCTGCACCAGGGGCTCATCCTCATCCATAAAGGCGATAATGTTGCCCTCGTCATCCTGGGCGTTGATCATTTGCAGCACACCGATGATCTGTCCGCGGGTGTTTTTTAAGGGGACGGTCAGCATGGATTGCGTATGGTAACCGCTGATTTTATCATAACTGCCGTCAAAGGAAAAAGGCAGTACGGATGAGATTTTATAGGCATCGGGAATATTGGAGGTGGTACCGTTATTGGCCACAAAACCGGCGATGGACTTATTGTTTATGGGCATGGAAAAGGTGGTATAGATCAGTTTTTTCCCGGGTCCCAGCTTGGCCTGCAGGGTATCGTTCTGGGCGTGGCTGAACTTCAGGGTATCCTTACCCTCTTTGATGTAGATGGAGCCGGCATCGGCGTTAACCAGCTTACGGGCTTCGGTGAGTATTTTTTCCAACAATACATCAAGGTCGCTGATTTGACTTACTTCCAAGCCCAGTTCTATCAGTCGAGACAATTTCTGTTTTCTATCCAGCATGGCTTTCCTTAACCTTATAAACCCGAATAGGCATGAAAGAAATAATTCTAAGTGTTTTGGTTTTTGATTACAAATATTTTTACAGCTATCGGACAAAATAAGGGAAAAGCTAAGAAATTGAGATGGAAGTTTGGAGATTGATCCACCCTATCCGGGGGAAGCGTTCAACTTTTTCAAGCCGCTGCGGCTGACCGGCAACCGCACATCCCCCTCCAGAACGGCGATCTGGCGGTCTTCTATTCTCTTTAAAAAGGAAAGATTGACCAGATAAGAACGGTGTAAGCGCCGGAAAAGAGCCGCATCCAGACGTTCTTCCAGAATACCGAGACGCTGTTTTTTTTTATAGCTGCCGCTACGGGTGTGAATAACAATGTAGTCATCCCGGGCCTCGATATAGAGGATGGCGGAGACATCCACAATATGCATATCCCCTTCCCGGCGGATGAGCAGATGTTGGAGCGGACTCTTCCCGGCCCGGTCGCGCATCATTTTTTGTGTCTGTTTTTTTTGAAGATCAAAACGTTGGCGCAGATGGTTAATGGTTTTCCTGAGACGGAGCGGGTCCAGGGGCTTCAACAGGTAATCCACGGCGTGGGCCTCAAACGCTTTAAGGGCATATTGGTCATAGGCGGTAACAAAAACCACCAGCGGAGCATCATCCCCTAACAGATCGACCACTTCAAACCCGGAAAGGCGGGGCATCTGGATATCCAGAAACATCACATCCGGTTTCAGCCGGTTCACCGCCCGCAAGGCTTCCGGCCCGTTGGAGCAATGACCGACGATTTCTATTTCGGGGAAATTGCGCAGTTGTCGTTCCAGCCCTTCCCGTGCCAGATATTCATCATCAACAATAAGCACCCGGTACATGGTCAGGCCTTCTTTTTGATCAGGGGCAGATAGAGCTTTATGGCAAAGGCTTTTCCGCCGCGATGCACCACCATGCGCGCCATATTGTGATAGGCCTGTTCCAGACGGGCCTTTAGGTTTAACAGTCCCTGCCCGGTTGAGGCCCGCGCCGCCCCCGGCTCATCGGAAAGCGGATTGTTGAGTTCTATCAACAGATGGGTGTCGTTGCGTTTCAGGGAAATATTTATGATCCCGCCGCTTATTCTCTGCTCGATGCCGTGCTTTATGGCGTTTTCAACCAGCGGTTGCAGGCAAAAACTTAAAAGCGGCTCATCTTCGATACCCTCTTCCATATCCCAAACCACCTTAAGGCGATCGCCAAGGCGCGTCTTTTCAATATTCAGGTAATTCCGGATGTGTTGCAGCTCCTCCCGCAGCGGCACAATATCATCCTTAAAGGAGAGGCTGTATCTCAAAAAATCCGCCAATTGCAGACAAACCTTTTGGGCTTTTTCCGGCTGGGAAACGGTAAGGGTACTCAAGGCATTTAAGCTGTTAAACATAAAATGGGGGTGGATGGAGGCTTTTAAAAATTTCAGCTCCGCCTCACCAGCCTTCAGTTGATTGGCCAGCATGTCCATTTCCGCCTCACGGGTCCTTTCATTGGCCAGGGAAAGATAGGAGATGAGCGCGGCCACGAAGTAGATAAAAAAACCGGCGATCACCAGCAAAGGCATCATCTGGTTAAAATATTCGCGCCACACGTGCTGTTCCAGAACCGCGTTCAGGAACTCGGCATAAATCATCACTATATACAGCCAGATGGCATTCATTATGATGTAGGAAAGAATATGACGCATGAAAAAGACAGGCAAACGGCTGGTTTTGAGGGAGGTCACCCGGGCCACATACCAGACCCCGCTGAAAAAAAACATTTGCAGCACCAGGGCCGGAACGACCAAGATGGAAGCGTCCTGAAAACCGCAATCCGCCAGTTTACTGCCCAGATAGGTCATACCGGCCATCAGCGGCAACCAGGAAATTATAAAAGCGGCAAAATGCCTGGGAGATTTTATCAATGGATTCATAAATTCTTCTTTTCAGAACAACAGACAGTTAAGCTACACTCTGTTCTTAAAAAAATTCTTTTGGCCTTGTAAATAATCCGTACTCAGTTCTTAACTTCAATTCCGCCCATAATGGCCGAACCGGTGACAATCAGGGAGCGGGAAGGCGAACTGGTCTCCAGCCCTTCTATGGCTTCCGGCGGATGGGTGTTGTTTTCCATGGCCCCGAGCAAGGGCGCCCCTTTTATGTTTACCTGCCAGTGGAAGGGAACGATGATCTCTATCCCCCCCCACATGGCAAACACTTCGATTTCCAGCACCTCTCCGGCCGTGTCGGCGTGGCGCAA
Organism: Calditrichales bacterium; assembly: GCA_015493745.1. Taxonomy (GTDB): domain Bacteria; phylum Calditrichota; class Calditrichia; order Calditrichales; family J004; genus J004. Next base: position 15,425 of record WGCN01000196.1, on the reverse strand, counting down.
ATCAATGGTGCCGCCACCCATGATGGCTGTTACACGACCGCCGCGCAGGCTTTTCGATGTAAACTTATGTTCCCCGCCGCCCAAAATAAAAAGGAGGTTGATATAATCGGCGCTGTCACTGCCTTCCGGCATGTTCGGCCGGGCATGATTACGTAAAATGGAAAAACCGATGGCAATCAGCACCAGGGGCCACAACTGCCCGATGCTAAACCAGATGAGGCCGAAATTGCGTAAAAGAAAGAGAACGCCAAATGCGATAAATATCCAACCATTGGTGGAGCGCACCCCGTGCCTGCTGTTTGTTATATAATTCAGACCGATAAATATTAAAACCAGCGGCCAGAAATCAAACAGATTAATTCCCAGATTCAATCCGATATTATCCAGGAACATGACAACCCCGGCAAAGATAATCGCCCCTCCGATATAGACTTTTATATCAACATTTTTAAACATGAAATTCTCCTTTTTCATTTCCCTTATTATATACAGCTTTAAGGCGGATAAGTTACCCGCCGATCGGTAAACATACCAAAAACGTCGGTAAATAGACAAACGGCCCGTGTAACACCGGCAAGCATTGCATTATTCTTTTTTGTATTTTTAGACACTTTTACGGAAAGAACAGATGCTTATATGCCATGTAACCGGAGATATCATCTCCACGGTAAAAAATAAAGAGTTTACCGGTAAAAAGATACTTATCGTTCAACCGGTCACCCCGGAAGGTCACAACATGGGTGAAGCCTTTCTGGCCCTGGACAGCGTGGACGCCGGCGTCGGCGACCGGGTACTGGTTATGCGCGAGGGCGGTTCGGCCCGTATTGTTTTCAACAACAACCATATCCCGGTACAGGCCGTCATCGTTGCCGTCATCGACGGTATTGAAATAGACAAACAACACAATCAATAGGCGGGAATAAATTATGTCCGAAATTACTCCTGAAATAATCGATCATATCATCAGTCAGGTGATTTCCGAAATGAACCTTGACCCCTGCCCCCACTGTCAGGGCGAGGTGCGTCCCTTCAGCTATGACGCGGCCAACGATCTGGTTTCCTTTGGCGCCAGCCGGATAGGCGCCGTGGCCCCCAGTTGTCCGCCTAAATATGAGATGGCCCGCTGGATAGACCACACCCTGTTAAAGCCGGATGCCACTTTTGAACAGATTGAGAAAATATGCCTCGAAGCCCGGGAAAACAGTTTTGCCTCGGTATGCATCAACCCCACCTGGGTATCCGACGCCTACAAAATATTGCGCGGATCGCCGGTAAAGGTATGCACGGTAATCGGTTTTCCGCTGGGCGCCACCCTGCCGGAAGTAAAGGCCGCGGAAACACGCCAGGTGATCGATCGCGGGGCCCAGGAGGTGGATATGGTGATCAATATCGGCGCCCTGAAATCGGGGATGCCCGATGTGGTGGAACACGACATCCGTTCCGTGGTACGGGCCGCCGGCCGGCGCACGGTCAAGGTGATCCTGGAAACCTGCCTGCTCACCGATGAAGAGAAGGTCACCGCCTGTGTTATTGCCCAGCGGGCCGGAGCCAACTTCGTAAAAACATCTACCGGTTTTAGCAGTGGCGGCGCCACCGTGGCCGATGTGGCCCTGATGCGGAAGGTGGTGGGCGCTTCCATGGGCGTCAAGGCCAGCGGCGGCGTGCGCAGCTATGAAGAGGCCTGTAAAATGGTGGAAGCCGGCGCCACGCGCATCGGCGCCAGCGCCAGTGTGGCCATCGTCTCCAACGGAAAGTCCGGCACCAGGACGGATGGTTATTGATCATGAAAAAAACGGTTTTGCTTACCGGAGCCACGGGTAACCTGGGCCGGGCGGTAACGGAACACCTGCAGGAGAAGGATTATCATATTTATGCCGCCGTTCGGGCCGGGGGCCGGTTAACGGCCACCGCCACCCTCACACCCTCCGTGGTCGATCTCTCCGATGAAATTGCGGCCGCTTCCTTTGTCCGGAACGGGCTGGAAACCTTCGGACATATCCCGCATGCCGTTTTGACCGTGGGCGGTTTTGCCATGGGCCATGCGCGCGATACGTCGGCCACGGATATTGAAAAGATGATACAAATAAATTTTTACAGCGCCTGGCATATCATTCACCCTCTTTATAGGGCCATGGAAGAAAAGGGCTTCGGCCGGATCGTTCTTATCGGTGCCCGGCCCGGGCTGGAACCGGACGGCGGAAGCGCCATGCTGGCCTACACCCTGAGCAAGTCGCTGCTGTTTTCCCTGGCCGGAGCGCTTAACGCCGAAAGCAGGCAAAGCGGCGTCATCACCTCGGTGATCGTTCCCTCCGTCATCGATACACCGGCCAATCGCCGGGCCATGCCGGACGCCGATTTCAGCGCCTGGGTCACACCACGGGCCATAGCCGAGATAACGGCCTTTGCCCTGGAAAGCCGGGATCTGCGGGAACCGCTTTTTAAAGTGTACGGTAAGCTGTAAGGCATGCCCGTTTCATCCAAGCGCCTGGCCACATTTCTTCTGTTAGCCAGCGCCCTGATCTGGGGCAGCTCCTTTATCCTGATAAAAAAAGGCTTGCTGGTTTTCAACGCCACGCAGGTCGGTCTTTTACGCATCACCTTTGCCATGCTGGCCCTGCTCCCCCTGGCCCTTTATTCCTTTAAGCAATACTACCGGGGCCGCCTGCTCAAGCTGACCGTGGCCGGGATCAGCGGCAACCTGCTGCCGGCACTGCTCTTTGCCACGGCACAGACCCATCTGGACAGCGGTGTAACCGGTGTGCTCAATGCCCTGACGCCTCTGTTTACCATGTTGGTCGGGGTTATTCTTTTTAACTACCGCTTTATTCCCCGGCAATTGCTGGGACTGATCATCGGGCTGACCGGAGCCACGCTGATCAGCTTTATCGGTAAAAGCGGATCTTGGGAAAGTTTTAATTACTACAGTCTGCTGGTTCTGGCGGCCTCTTTCCTGTACGGCTTTAACGTAAACTGGATCAAGCGTTTTCTCTCCGATATGCCCAGTAAAAACCTGACGGCGCTTTCTCTTTTTTTAATGGGCGTCCCGGCCATGATCATGCTCTTTTTCGGTGATTTCGTCACACGGATGGAAACGGTACCCGGCGCCTGGACAGCCCTGGGCTATCTGGCCATCCTCGGGGTGGTCAATACCGCCTTGGCGCTGGTGCTTTTTTTCCGGCTGCTGCAAATCGCCAATCCGGTAACCACCAGCTCGGTCACCTACATCATACCGGTCATTGCCCTGGTGATAGGGTTTCTGGACGGGGAAGCTTTGGGGTGGCTGCATATTCTGGGTATGGGGCTGATCCTGGGGGGAGTGATTATCATAAACCGCTCGGAATAGCGGTTATTTGTAGTAGTTCTTTTTAAATCCGGTTTTCTCTCCCTTGCCCAGAATAATCCGTCGGATGAAGTTGTATATAAAGCCCAGGCCATAACCGAAAATCTGCGCCGGCATCACCAGCGGCAACCAAAGGGCGGGCGCGAAGGAGCGATAAAGGCGGATGGAATCGAAAACGGAAAATATCAGGATCAGAGTGGCCAGAATAAAGCCCAACGCCGCCAAAAAAGCAGCCGGAGGCCAAAAGGGGGCTAACAACAAAATCAAAAACGTAAGCAGCGTGGCCAGCGCCGGCAGGGCATGCAACGGTTCCAGCATGCCCCGGTCCAGCTTATACAGATTGATACGCGCCATGCCCCAGTTAAACACCTGTTTATAAAAACGTTTCAGGTTGGTGCGTCTTTTATGATACACGGGAGCCTTGTCCACAAATATCACCCGGGCGCCGCTTTTTATAATACGATGGCTGAACTCGATATCCTGACCATGACGCAGACTGCCGAAACCACCGATCTTTTGCCACAAGGTTCTGCTGAGCCCCATGTTAAAAGAGCGCGGATAAAATTTGGCCAGCTTTTTTCCCTTTTTGCCGCGCAGACCGCCGGTGGTGATAAAACTGGTCATGGAGTAGTTGATGGCCTTGAGCAGCGGAGGGAAGGAATTGCGATAGGTATCCGGGCCGCCAAAGGCGTCGGCCTGTTCCCCTTCCACGGCGGCGGCAATCTCCCGGAGCCAGCCACGGGGTACGGTCACATCGGAGTCGATAAATATAAAGAAATCACCGCGCGCCTTTTCCATGGCCGCGTTACGCGCCGCGCCGGGCCCCTTGTTCTCCTGCCTCAGGTAAACCAGCGGTAAATCGGTCTGACTGCGGAAGTATTCCGCCAGGCGGGCGGTTTCATCCGTGGAGCCGTCATCGGAAAGAATCACCTCAAAGCGATCGCGCGGAAAATCAAGCAGGCGCAGGGAGGGCAGCAGCTCCGCCAGCTCTTCCACACGGTTATAGGTGGGAATGATGACGGAATAAAAAAACGAAGCGGCCATTATGCTTAGTCGAGTTTATTTTTTATACTGTATTCAATGGACTGGCTGCGGGTGTTATTGAGCATCTCTCCTAATAATCCGATGGAGAAAAACTGCACCCCGACAATCAGCAGCAGCACACCGAGTATAAAAAGAGGCCGCTGGCCGATACCGTGTCCCTGAAGCCATAGCACGCTGAGATAGGCCAGAATAATAAAACCCAAAAAGGTGGAACCCAGCCCCATAAAGCCGAACAGGTGCAACGGACGCTGCTGAAAACGGGTGATGAACAGCACCGTCAACAGATCGAAAAAGCCGTTCAGAAAACGCTTGATACCAAACTTGGAATAGCCATATTTACGCGGATGATGCTTTACCGGAATTTCCCCGACCTTAAAACCCATCCAGTGGGCCAGCACCGGCAGGTAGCGGTGTAACTCGCCGTATACGGGTATCGATTTGATCACCTGGTGGCGGTAGGCTTTTAGTCCGCAATTAAAATCATGGATGCGGATTCCGGTAAGCATGCGGGTGATGAAGTTAAAAAAACGGGAAGGGATCGTTTTATTCAGCGGATCGTGGCGCTCTTTCTTCCAGCCGGAAACCAGTTCCAGTCCGCCTTCAATTTCACGAATCAGGTTGTGTATCTCCGCCGGATCATCCTGCAGGTCGGCATCCATGGTGATCACGATCTCCCCCCGGGCCATTTTAAAGCCTTCGGAAAGGGCGGCGCTTTTACCGAAGTTTTTGTTAAACTGGAGGAGGCGGATCTGCGGATGTTTTTCCCTTAGCCGTAACAGCTTTTCAAAGGAACCGTCCGTGCTGCCGTCATCGATGAAGATGATCTCATATTCCTTGCCGGTTTTTTTTAATTCGCTGTGCAGGCGCTGGTTCAGCTCCTCCAGCGATTCCTCTTCATTTAAAAGAGGAATAACGATTGAAATGTCCATGATTATAAATCTAAATCCAGTTGAGTGGCCGCTTCATCAATCTCGATTAAAAAAGCCCGGGGTGAAACCGGCCGGTTAATTTCCACATTGGTAAAGATAAGAGACAGACCTTCTTTTTCTTCCGGTCGCACAAAATTTACGAGTTGGGGAAAATAGATGCCATCAATGAGCGTATAATTTTCATAGGTTTTATAATACGACAGCCGGTCGCTTTCCAAATCGAAATATTCCACCCGGCTTATGAGCAGGTTGGCCGGATCAAACCAGATGCGGTAACGGTAATGGCCGTTTTCCGCTTCCAGATAGTATTGGCCGTCACGCTGTTCGAACTCACGCTTTTTCAGCACCATAAAGCGATCCTGCACGGAGAGGATTTGCATAAGCTGATCGACGGAAACGGGAAACTGCAAAAAGCGCCGAGAACGGAAATCTTCGCGCTCACCCATTAAAAACTGGTTCATCACCTGGTTGTAAAAAACAAACCGCTTTTTATTTACAAAAACCTTACCCATGTTCATGCCAAAAGGGCCGCGTACGGTAACCAGCAGGCTATCCGCTCCCTGCCGCAAAACCTCGGCATTAAAGTTGCCGGAATAGAGGGGGCTGTCCAGCGTGATACGCGCATCGGCTTTAAGGGTTTTAATCGATTGTTGCCAGCGGCTATGGTTTTCCAGCAAAAATTTATAATCATATTTTACAAGGTCCACGCGCGGCGGAGGCTTGAGTACGGCACAGGAGGCCAGCACCATCAGGGCTGCTATCGCTAATAATCGTTTCATTCTCTTTAATCGCTTGTTTTAATCCTGGTTGGCCAGCTTATCCCGCACCTGTTTGTTGTCCGGGTCAAGTTCCAGGGCTTTTTTATAGTAATCCCTGGCTTTTTGCGGCATGTTCAGTTTCACATAAATATCACCCATATGCTCCAGAACAACGGCGGAAACATCGCCCTTTTCCAGAGCCCGCAGGATATATTTTTCGGCTTGTTTATAATCACCCATCTTAAAGTAGATCCAACCCATGGTATCCAGATACGAGCTGTTGTCCGGCTCCTTCTTCAACGCTTTGCGGGCCATTTCTTCCGCTTCCTTCAGGCGCAGGTTGCGTTCGGAAAGGCTGTAGGCAAAATTGTTCAGCAGCAGAGCATTATCCGGCAGACGCTTCAAAGCCACGGCGTAAATGCTGTCGCTGCTTTTAAAATCCCCCTGGCCTTCATAGATTACCGGCAAACTGCTCAGGGCGTTGATATTGTCGGGATCATACTCGATGGCTTTTAAAAAAGCAGCAATGGCTTCCTTGTTTTTATTTTGCTGCTGCAGGGCCACTCCCAGCCAGGACCATAAACCGCCGTCTTCGGGCAGCACACGCGTGCCGCCGGCATAAGCCTCGGCTGCCGCCGCCGGCTTTTTCATATCGGCATAGGCAAAACCCAGAAACAACCAGCCGAAACGGTTTTTCGGCTCCAGACGTGTGATACGCCGGAAGTAGCGCACGGCCACCTCATAATCCTTCTCTTCCAGGGCGATCCGCCCCAAAAGATCATACACCCCCCAACTGGTGGTGGAGTCTTCGGCCAGAGGCTGTAACAACCGTTTTACGGCCGTCGTGTTTTCCAGCAGATATTGGGCCTCGGCCAGGCTCAGGCGGGCCACCACATCGGTGGAGTCCTTATCCAGCACGGGAGTAAACAGGGAAATAATATCCTCATAGCGCCGGTTGCCGCGGTACAGGGTGGCCAGCCTGTTCAGATAGTCCTTATTCCCCGGATCCAGCCGGATGGCTTTTTTAAAGCTGATCATGGCCGAATCGGCCTGCCCCAGCACTTCATACAACTGCGCCCGGTAGGCATATATTTGGGCGTCGGAAGAATCGATCTTTGTGATTTCATTCAGATAACGCACGGCGTTCTTATAGTCTTGCCGGCGCGTATAGATGTCGGCGATCTTTTTGAGCACCGATTTACTTTTACCGTACAGTGTGAGCATATTCCGGTAAAGGTTGGCCTTTTCCTCAACCATTTTATTTTTTTCATAGAGAAAAAAGAGAAAATTGCGCGCCTGTTCATCGTAGGGGTCGAGCTGCAAGAGGGCCTTGTAGGCCTCGATGGCTTCCCGGTCCTTTTGGTCACGAAAATAGAGTTCGCCCAGCAGACGATAGGTCTCCACATTATGGCGATCGCGTTTCAGGGCCTGCTTTAAATGATGCAGCGCCGGCTCCAGTTCGCCCAGTTTTAAATAGTTCTCGGCCAGGGAGTTGTAAATGGTGGCCGAGGTGGTATCGAACAGCTCGGCTTTATGAAACTGAACCAGGGCGTCGCTGTAACGCTCTTCCATTTGCAGATAAAGCCCCTTGAGGTAGTAATCCCGGGCCTTAAACGAAATTTTCTTTTCGCTGTTTTTGGGTTTTTCTTTGATCTGGCGCGAGGCGGCACATCCGGAAAACAGGAAGGCGGCGGCAACAATGAGTAATAATATTTTTTTCATAAGGCGTCCAATTTAGCGGTTTATCAAATCGCTCACAAGTAAACCCGTTAATTCGTTTGATTTAAGATAGGGTTTTATTTAGCTTTTCAGATTACTTTTTTGGATCAAAGCTCCAAAGTTTTCGTTTATTTTACGACATTGTTCCTATAACCTTTAAGAATTAAAAAGTTCCGAGAATATGAAAAGAAAAAAACGGGGGGCGCCCACATCCACACGTATCCGTACCGTAACCAACCAACCGGCTCAAGGCAGTCCGGCAAAACCATCCCGTAAAAAACGATGGATTTGGGCGGCGGTACTAAGCACCCTCTTTTTATTGGGCGTGGGCTACATTGCCTGGCTCAGCCAGGATTTACCCTCGCTGGCCAAACTGGAACAGATTGAACCGGCGGTAGCCACCCGGGTTTACTCCTCCGACGGTGAACTGATACACTCCTTTTTCACCGCCAACCGTACCTACACCCCTTTTGAAAAAATTCCGCCCTATGTGATTCAGGCGCTGATCTCCATGGAGGATCGTGATTTTTACAACCATTGGGGGGTCAACCTGCTGGGTATTGTGCGGGCGCTGATCGTCGATATACGGCACATGGCCATTGTACAGGGGGGCGGCACCCTGACCATGCAGCTCACCCGGCCGCTCTTTTTCGGGCGCGAACAGAAAATAAGCCGTAAGATAAAGGAAGCCCTGACCGCCATTCGCATCGAAAAAACCTACTCCAAAAACGAAATCCTGGAGATGTACCTCAACATCAACAGCTTTGGTAACAATGCCTTTGGCATAGAGGCCGCCGCCAAGCGCTATTTTAACAAGGATGTTCAGGACCTGACCATAGAGGAGTCGGCCCTGCTGATCGGTCTGCTCAAGGGCACCTCCTGGTATTCTCCCATCCGCCATCCGGAACGGGCCAAACATCAGCGCAACGTGGTGATGAGCACCATGGTGGCCACCGGCTATCTGACCAGGGCGCAATATGACAGCCTGAAACAACTACCGCTGAAACTGGATCTGTACGATCCCAACAAAATGCATACCGCCCCCTATTTCACGGAGTCGGTGCGCCTGCAACTCAACCGCTTGCAGGATTCGCTGAAGGTTAATATTTATGAGGATGGTTTGCGTGTGTACACCACGCTGGATACCCGCTTTCAGTATTTTATGGAAAAGGCCATCGCCAAACATATTGACGGGTTGCAGGAAACGGTGCGCAACCAGCGGGATTTCAGGGAGCTAAGGCAAACCCTGCAAGACTCGGTTGCTTTTAATAATGCCACGACGGTGGAAATTGCTTTTGTGGCCATCAATCCCCACAACGGCCATGTACTGGCCATGGTGGGCGGACGTGATTTTAACAAATCGCGCTTTAACCGGGTTACCCAGGCCAAGCGACAGCCCGGTTCGGCCTTTAAACCCTTCCTGTACACCGCCGCCATCGATAACGGCTACAGCCCGGCCTACCGCCTTTATAACAAACCCACGGTGGAGATCAATGCCGACGGCACACAGTGGCGACCGGAAAACTATGACCACTCGGTGGGCGGACTGATCACCCTGCGCGAGGCCCTGCGCCGCTCGCTGAATCTGGTGGCCGTGCAACTGATCAACGAAATCAATCCGCGCAATGTGGTAAAATATGCCCGGGCCATGGGTATCACCACCCCCATCCGTCCCTATTCTTCCCTGGCCCTCGGCAGCAGCGAGGTGATCCCCATCGAACTGGTTTCCGCCTACGGCACCTTTGCCAATAACGGTCTGCACGTAAAACCCATCTCCATAGAGCGCATCGAGGATAAAAACGGTAATATCATTTACCGTAACACACCACGGCCCAAGGTGGCCCTCTCGCCGGAAACCACACAGATCGTGCGCGACATGATGCAAACGGTTATGGATCGCGGTACCGGCTACGGTGTCCGCCGGGATTTTAAGTTTTATCTGCCCGCCGGAGGTAAAACCGGTACCACCAATAATTATACGGATGCCTGGTTCGTAGGCTACACCGCCGATCTGGTGGCCGGCGTCTGGGTGGGCATGGATGATCCGAAGATGAGCCTGGGGCCGCGCATGTCCGGCTCGCGCGCCGCCCTGCCCTTTTGGGGAGAATTTGTGAAATCGGTCTATGACAGCATCCCCTTCATCCACGGCAAGTTTGCCGAATCCCCGGGAGTATTCAAACTGGAAATATGCCTGGACAGCGGCGAACTGGCCCGCCCCTACTGTCCCGATACCGTCACCGATCTGTTTACGGAAAAGAACCGGCCCACGGTAAAATGCCATCTGCACACGGGAACACATTCCAGCAGCCGCGGACGTAAAAAACGCTTTTAAGCTGGATTTCGTAAAATGCAATCTAAGGACTATGCTTATTATTTTAATAGCAAAAGAAATAGTAATATCAAAAACAGATAGATTATGCTCCCAACAGCCAATTGATGTCCAAAAATAGCCCAAGCTCGACTCCAAAAATCCGAACTAAAAATTTTTGAGGTAGCAAGTTGCTCTTCAAGAGTTTGAACTCGTTGTAATAAAATTGATATCTTTTCTTTATCACTGACATCATCCAAAATATATTTAAAACCACAGTTGGGACATTGATACTCTCCGTTTTTTCTTTCAGTATCATCAAGGTCCAGTTCAACATCACAATTTGGACAATTGAGGTTTTTAGGCAAAATAAAACGAATTGCAGCCATAATAGCACCTCTTTAATCCTCAAAAAAGATTAAGTATACATACATCATGGATTGAACTCAAACCTTGATTATTTTACTTCCTATCCTCAGGGCCTGCTAAGCCGCTCACTGTATTTGCGGTAAAGCCTTTTCTGGCGGTTATCCAAATCCACCGGCCGGCCGCCGATAAACATATGGGTTACGGCATTGCCGCCATAGTCCATCACATCGCCCCGGGAGAGGAACAGGGTTGCTTCGCGGCCGATCTCCAGGCTGCCCAGACGGTCGGCCACGCCAAACATTTGCGCCGGCCACAGGGTAAGGGCACGCAGGGCGTCCTCCCGTGAAAGGCCGAAACTGACCATGGTGGCTCCCCAAAAGGGCAGGTTGCGGATATCCCAGTTGTCGGTGCCCGTTTTGGTCAGGGCAAAGCTCACGCCTGCCCGGGCCAGTTGAGCCGCCGTTTTAAAGGCCTGGTCATAATCCTCATCCTCGCGCGCGGGCAGGCTGTGCGGCTGACGCAGGATGACCGGTACATTTTGTTCCCTGAGCAGTCCGGCCACCTTCCAGCTGTCCGCCCCTTCCAGTAAAATCATTTTCAGGCCGCGTTCGGCGCAAAAGGCCACGGCCTGACGTATTTGTTCCTGATCGTTGGCCCGGATCACCAGCGGCGTCCGGCCCTCCAGAACCGGAATCATGCTGTCATAGCGGATATCAAAGGCCGTTTCTCCCCCGGCGGCGCGCACATTCGCGTAGGCCCGCGCTTCCTCAAAAAAACGTTCCAGTTCCTCGCGGCTCTTTTTTATCTGTTCCAACTGTTTGGCCTCGGGTATTCTATTCCACCAGGCGCGATTGACCCGCACGGGCGGCCAGTTGAGGATCATGCCGGCGTCGCTTTTAACCACGGCGTCATTGCGGTTCCAGCCGTCCAGATAGATCAGCGCGCCCATGCCGGAAATACGTCCGCCGGCCGGAGCCACAAAACCCAGCGCCACGCCGTTGGAGCGCACCGTGGGCGTCACCTCGGAATCGGTGTTGTAGGCCGTTTCCGCCCGGGCGTTGGGATTAAACAGCCCCGTTTCGCTGACGTCGCGGCTGGCGCGCACGGCCCCCACCTCTACCAGTCCCACGGAGGTTCTGCCGGCAATCAGCCCCGGATAGAGATGCCCGCCGGCGGCGTCGATCACGGCGGCGTTTTCGGGAACGGCCACATCACGCCCCACGGCCGTGATCCGCCCCTGATCAAATACCAGGGTGCCGTCCTCAATAATACCGTTGCTTACCGTAAAAATACGGGCATGGATGATAGCCACCGGCGTTTGGGGCATGGCCCCGGGGATCAAATCGTTGGCTGTCAGCGGCAGCGTCCATAGCAAAACAAGTAAAAGCTTTTTTAACATTTTTCTTTCCTCATAATTTTATTCGATCTTATTGCGCATCGCGCAGAAAGTCTTCCATGTCATCGCAGCGGTAATCCAGCCGGGCCTTCTTTTCCCCGGCGCCGGCTTTCCCGGCCGCGGGGGTTTTATCCTTCAGCGCTTTTTGAATCAGCACATTGCGTTGTTCGGCGATTTCCCGCCGGCGTTGCCGGTCTTCCCCGATATCAAAATATTTGCGTCCCTCGATCCAGGTTTGCTCCACATGGCTGTAGCCGGAAAGAGGCGAACCGCTCCAGATGACGATATCGGCGTCCTTGCCCGCCTCCAGGCTGCCGACACGCTCATCCACCTTAAGCTGCCGGGCGGGATTGATGGTCACCAGCTTGATGGCCTCTTCCGGGGAAAGACCGCCGTAGGTCATGGCCTTGGCCGCTTCCTGATTGAGGCGGCGGGCCATTTCGGCGTCATCGGAATTAACGGAGGCGATCACCCCGCCGCGCACCATCAGGGCCGAGTTATAGGGGATGGCCTCATAGACCTCAAACTTGTAGTCCCACCAGTCGGCAAAGGTGGAGGCCATGGCCCCGTGGGCCGCCATCTCCCGGGCTACCTTATAGCCTTCCAGAATATGGGTAAAGGTACCCACGCGAAAACCGAAACGCTCGGCCACTTCCATCAGCCCCAGAATCTCGCTTTGCACATAGGAGTGGCAATGAATGGTGCGCCGGCTGTTAAGGATTTCCACCAGGGCGTCCAGTTCCAGATCGCGGCGCGGGGGAACCGTTTTTTTACGGGCGGAAGATGACAGGGCCTTGTAGGCCTGCCATTCCTTTTCGTAAGCCCGGGCCCGCTCAAAGGCGTCTATAAACAGCTCCTTTACCCCCATGCGTGTTTGCGGGTAGCGGCTGCGGAACATATCGCCCCAGTTGGATTGCTTGACATTTTCACCCAGGGCAAATTTTATGGTGGGCGGCGCGGCTTTAAACTTTAGGCCCTCGGCATTGGCGCCCCAGCGCAGCTTGATCACCTGCGCCTGTCCGCCGATGGGGTTGGCGGAGCCGTGCAGCAGTTGCGAGGTGGTAACCCCGCCGGCCAACTGGCGGTAAATATGTATATTGTCCGGATTGAGCACGTCGCCGATGCGCACCTCGGCGGTGATGGCCTGCGAGCCTTCGTTTACCCCGCGGTCGATGGCGATGTGCGAATGTTCATCGATGATACCCGGCGTTACATGCTTGCCCCCGGCGTCGATCACCCGCGCCCCCTTTGGCGCCTTAAGGCCCCGGCCTATCTTGTGGATGCGGCCTTTTTTTATCAACAGATCGTAATCTTCCAGAATACCCCGCTCCGTGGCAGTCCACAGGGTAGCCTTACGGATCAGCACCCAGGAAGGTTGTTCCGGCGGCGCGCTCAGCCCATAGGCCTTATCGGGAAAAACCGTGGGAAAGGAAGCCATGACGACGTCTTCTTTTTTCGTCGTTGTCTTCTCTTTGTCTTCATGCGCGGCGCGGCGCTCACCGCTCAGGGGGTGGCGGCGTCCCTGCCCGTCCAGCACATAGCCCCGCAGCTTCAGACCAAAACGATCGGCCGCCAGGCGAATAACGCCGCCGGCATTGTTAAACGTCGCCGGCAGGCTGAGTTTGATATGGTTTTTACTCAGCACGCTCTTTTTCAGCTTAACACGATTGCTGTCCCCGCCGGCAAAAACATCCGGCTTTTCGATTTTACCGCTGATCTCCAGGGGAATGTTGCCCCAGTCCGAGGAGAGCTGCCAGGTTCCGCGCCAGTCGAATTCCGGCAGCGGGTTAACATCGTGCACTTTCCCGGCGACCACCACCCGGCGGATGACGCTTTTATCGTCGCGGAACAGATTGCCCCCGGCGATGATAAAGTTTGCCAGCTTGCCCCTGGCGATGTCACCGGCTTTGTCATCGATTCCGGCCAGACGGGCGGGAATAACGGTCAGGGCGGCCAGGGCCTTGTCTTCATCCAGACCGCGTTTTACGGCCAGCCGTAACTGGCCCAAAAAGGTTTGTCCCTTCTTCAGACCGTCGGCGGTAAGGGCAAAGGGAATGCCCGCCCGGGCCAGACGGGCCGGGGCCTCGGGAGCGCTGTCCCAGTGTTTCAGGGCCGCCAGGGATACATTGTCCGAGGCGTTGGCGTCGCTGACATCCGGTTTCGGGGGAAAAGTCAGGGGCACAACCAGCGCCTTTTTCAAAGCCTTCAGATCAGCCAGGCGCTTATAACTGTCGGCGCCGGTTTTCAGGATCATTTCCAGACCGAACTCATCGGCAATACGCGCCGCCCGTTGCACATCCAGATAATTGGCCGCGCCAAACAGCAACGGAGTCTTTTTTTGCACGACGGGCAGCAGGGCCTCCAAAGCCCGGTTGAATTCCGGTTTTTTCTGCGCCGGATTGGCCCGGTAGGCGGCCGTGGCCCGCTCATACCACCGCGCGTCATAAAGGGTCTGGCGGATCAGGGCGATGGCCCCCATCAGCGAATTGGGATAGTCCTGCCGGGAGCTGCCCTTGGAGAAGGAGAGGAACTGAGCGCCCCTTTCCGGCAAAACATTGTCATGGGCCCGTCCGTCATTTAATAAAACCACGGCGGCCCGCCCCTGAAAAATACCGTCGCGCATATTGGTCTGCACCAGCGTAAAACCCTGCTCCCGTAAACTTTTTGCCCCGGCGGCGTTTGGGGTAAACAGTTCGGCCGCGTCGGCATGGCTGTTTATGGCCTCGTTCCAGGCCAGGGCCTCTTTATCCCGGCTTTGGGGATGCGGCGCGCGCGGACGGGGCATGCTGTTTTTGTTTTTTGGAATCTCCGGCATGCCATAGCGGCTGTACAGATCAATAAAACCGGGATAGACATAGGCGCCTTTCAGATCGATTACCGGCGTCCCCGGGGGCAGGCTCACCTTTTGTCCCACGCCGGCTATATAGCCGTCCCGCACCAGAATGGCGCCCTTTTCGATAATAGCGCCGTTACCTGTTACAATGGTGCCGTTTACAAAAGCACGCACGCTGACCTTGTGGTCGCTCAGACCCTCCCGCGGAAAAGTTTGCGCGGCGGCATAAACGGCCAGGCCTATAATTAAAAGAAAAAAATATCGCATAAAGCTCCCCAAAAAAATCATCTGTTTCCTAAAATAAAAATAGGATATAAGAGCGTGACAAACAAGACTCAAATAAAAAATGACCTTTCTATTTCAGGCAAAAAGGAGATTGCCATAAAACTATTAAGCCCGGCGGAACGAAAACCTTGAATAATGAAAACACGCACTCATTTACTTTAAGGGGGTTTTACAGGCTGTCGCTTTAACCCCACCCCCGGCCCCTCCCCGACTTTCGGGGAGGGGAGGAGTCTACGGACAATCGCGTTAACCCCCGGATTCATCCGGGTGGATGGAAGGGAGGTGAATATTGCCCGCAATCCGTTGCAATGGAATCGGGTATAAACGAACATCCATTGCCAGGATTGGGTTTTAACGCTGCCCTTTAGCCTTCCGGCCAAGTTGGGAACTCATCCCCCGGCCGGTGGGTTAAAATTTTATTGGTTTTGTCGGATAGGTTGATAC
>WGCN01000195.1 GCA_015493745.1 Calditrichales bacterium | reverse complement strand
CCCGGGAAAAGTATGAGTCGCTGGATGAAAAATCCCGTGAACTTCTTTTAAAGACCATCGACTTTTTTGAAAAAAAGGGCCTGGAAAAACTTAAGGAAGATGACCGTAATCGTGTCTGGTATGAGGATTTTCTAGCCTTTGTGAAAAGGGAAAAACTCTTTGCCACCTTTCTTACGCCGGAAAAGGAGGGCGATGGCCATACCCGTTGGGATACCTGGCGAAACTGCCAGCTAAACGAGGTACTGGGCTTCTACGGACTCAACTACTGGTATCCCTGGCAGGTAACGCTTTTGGGGCTGGGGCCGGTCTGGATGAGCGACAATACGACCATGCGCCGTGAAACCGCTCGTTTGTTGCAAGAAGGGCACATCTTCGGTTTCGGCCTTTCGGAAAAGGAGCATGGCGCCGATCTTTACCAGACCGATATGCTGCTCAGCGATGATCCGGGGGGAGGCTACCGGGCCAACGGCAGTAAGTACTACATCGGCAATGCCAACAAGGGGGCCTTCATTTCCACCTTTGGCAAGATAGTGTCCGCTGATGACTATGTATTCTTTGCCGCACGTCCCGCCCATAAAAATTATATTTTGGTTAAGAATATTGTTAACACCCAAAATTATGTGGGCGAGTACCGGCTGGAAGACTATCCGGTTGCCGACAGTGATATCCTCTCCCGCGGACGCAAGGCCTGGGACAGCGCCCTGAACACCATCAATATCGGTAAGTACAATTTGGGCTGGGCTTCCATCGGTCTCTGTACCCATGCTTTTTACGAGGCGGTCACCCATGCCGCCCATCGCCGGCTTTTCGATCATTATGTGACCGACTTTCCCCATATCCAACGTTTCTTTACCGAGGCCTATGCCCGCCTGAACGCCATGAAGCTCTACGCCCGGCGCGCCTCGGACTATATGCGGGCCGCCTCACCGCGGGACAGGCGTTATCTGCTGTTTAATCCCGTGCAAAAGATGAAGGTTACCAGCGAGGGAGAGCAGGTGATCAATCTGTTGTGGGATGTGATTGCCGCCAAGGGCTTTGAAAAGGATACCTTTTTTGAAATGGCCGCCCGTGATATCCGCGCCCTGCCCAAGCTGGAGGGTACGGTGCATGTCAACATGGCCCTGATCATCAAGTTTATGAAAAATTACTTTTTTAATGCCGCCGAATTCCCGCCCGTCCCCCGGCTGGATGGCGCCTATGATGACGATTTTCTGTTCAAACAGGGCGAAACGCGCGGTCTGAGTAAAATCCGTTTCCACGATTACCGGGATGTTTATAAGAAATATGCTCAGGCCAATGTGCGTATTTTTATAAGGCAGACCCGTATGTTTAAGATGATGCTGGCCGCCGCCCGGCCCACAAAGGAACAAGCCGGGGATTTCGGTTTCCTTTTTGTTCTGGGCCAGTTGTTTACCCTGGTGGTATACGGACAGCTAATTCTTGAAGGCGCCGCGCTGGACAGGGCGTCCGGCGCTTTGGTAGAACAGATTTTCGATTTCATGGTGCGTGATTTTAATCGCCATGCCCAGGAACTGGCCTTCCACCCCGTTACCGGCAGCGGCCAGCGACTGTTATTGAAAAAGATGATAAGCAGACCTGCCCATGACGAGAGCAGTTACACACAGATATGGGGTGAAGCGCTGGGCCTGGCCGACAGTTACACCATGGGGGCCTGAGGGGAGGCGGCTTAAGCCTTTTGGCGGGATTTCTCCAGGGAGGCGATCGATTTGCGCACCCGGTTCAGTTCAAAGGTGTAGTGGATTTGCGCCTCTTCGGAATCCTTTTCATGGCGGATAAGCTCGCTCAACTGCCGCGCCTCCTGCTCCAGTTGCCACTTTTTTAACTGATAGATGCAGTCATCGGCAAAACGCTGTTCCAGCAAATCCGTGTCCACGCTCATACCGGCGACCAAAGCCTGCAGGTCCGGTTGATCCCGCAGCTCGTCATACAGGGCATGGGAATCTATGCGGCCCTCCTCCTCGAATTTTTCCAGCAGAATTTGATACAGGTTTTGATAATCGTCGTTTAAAAAGAGATCGGCGCCGGTTTCGTAAAAGATATGCTGACGCAATTCATCGGAGCCGTTAAGTAACAGACGGATCAAACCCTGCTCCGCGCGGAAAACGCCCCGTTTAAGATTATGAAGCACGGCCGGTTTCTCTTCGGTTTTCGGCGCGGGCGTTTCAGTTTTTGGGGGCGCCTCTTGTCGCATCTGCCGCTGCCTGAACTGTTTTCGTCTTAACCGGTTCAGCTCGGATACCAGCATGCTTTCGCTTATCTGTAACTGTTCGCTTAAGTGATGTACATAAAGTCCGGCCTTTACCGTATTGTTGAAGGTGGCCAGTTCCTGCAAAAACTCGCTGATAAAGGCGTCCTTTTCCTCAAGGGTCACATCGGGGTTTGCTTCTTTAAACTGATCCAGTTGGAACTCCACCGGCAGTTTTTTAAGGCGGATCAACTCCGTCAGGGCCCCGACGCCTTTTTGCTGCACCAGGCTGTCCGGGTCTTCCCCCGCCGGCATGGGCAGGATGTGTACATTCAACTCCTGGTTTTCCAGGATGCGGGCATTGCGCACCGCGGCCTTACGTCCGGCCGCGTCCCCGTCATAGGCAATATAGACCTGGCGGGTATAGCGCTTAAGGATACGCGCCTGCATATCGGTCAGCGCCGTGCCGCTGCTGGCCACCACGTTATAAACCTTGTGTTCGGCCAGGCGCAGCAGATCAAAATAACCCTCCACCAGAAAAACAAAGCCCTTATCCCGGATGGCTTCCACCCCCTGGTAGAGGCCGTAAAGCAAAGCGCCTTTTTTATACACCTCGCTCTCGGGAGAGTTAAGGTATTTGGGCTGCTGTTCCTCGCGCAGTTTACGGCCGCCGAACCCGATGATCTTGCCGCTGGTATTGAAAAAGGGGAAGATAACCCGATGGCGATATTTTCCGTAAAAGCCCTTGTCATCCCGTCGTTTTTGGATAAGGCCCAATTCCTCGGCGATGGCCGTTTCATCACCCGTAAAAAGATCCGGCAGCGCCTCATACTTGTCCGGGGCATAACCCAGACGGTACTTTTGTATGGTTTCGGCGCCGATGTCCCTTCTGGTAAAATAGGCCAGCCAGGCGGCGTTGACCTCCTTTTGCAGCTCTTTTTGAAAAAAACGGCAGGCCTTTTCATTGGCGGTATACAGTTTTTGTTGACGGGTTTCCACTTCCGGGCTGACGGCTTTGGGCTTGGGCAGGATGATGCCGGCAAAATCCGCCGCTTTTCGTACCGCCTCCGGAAAAGTGAGTTTTTCATACTCCATAATAAAGGTGTACAGATTACCCCCCCGGCCGCAGCCGTAGCATTTGTAAAACTGTTTTTCCGGGTTAACCACAAAGGAGGGGGTTTTTTCATGGTGAAAAGGGCACAGGCCGGTTACATTGCGCCCCGTTTTTTTCAGGGTGACATACTGAGAGATATAGTGGACGAGATTCACCGAAACACGGATTTCCTCAATCTTCTCCTGCGGGATTTTATAAAAGGCCAAAGTCAACCTTCCTTGACTTAGTGATGGTGATTCTCTAAATTCTTCAGCTTAAAATAAATTAAGAAAAACAATAAGTTAGCTCTATACCGGTGAGCGCAAATATAAAGAATTTTAGGGATAGTATGCAGCCAAAAAATGAAAATCAGATAAACATTGAACTGGGTGAAAAAGAGTCCGAGGGTATTTACAGTAATCTGGTGCTGATCAGTCACTCCCCGGCGGAATTTGTGTTCGACTTTATCCGTGTGGTACCGGGGCGGCCCAAGGCCAAGGTCTATTCCCGGATAATCATGGCGCCGCAACATGCCAAATCGCTGCTGGCCGCCCTGCAGGATAATGTTTCCAAGTACGAAGCCCAGTTTGGTGAAATCAACATACCCGTAAAGCCGCCGGTGCAGCCGGATAACATGGATTACAAAAACTGAGCTTTATGGGCAGTGCCGCACAAAATTATCTGCGCCTGAAGGAAAAAGTGGCGGAGATAGCGATAAAAAGCGGGCGAACGGCGGCGGAGGTTGACTTGCTGGCCGTAAGTAAGAGGTTCCCGCCCGAAGCCGTGAAAGAGGTTTATGACGCGGGGTGCCGTGGTTTTGGCGAAAGTCGCCCGCAGGAGCTGAGAGATAAGGCGCCGCTGTTGCCCGCGGATATCCGTTGGCATTTTATCGGCCCCTTGCAGAAAAACAAAATCAAGTATGTGGCCGGGCGCAGTGTGCTCATTCACGCCGTGGACAGTCTGGAACTGGCCCGGGCTCTTTCGCTGTATGCCGGAAAACACGGCTTGCGGTTAAATGTGCTGGCAGAGGTTAATATGAGCGGCGAGGAGGCCAAACACGGCTTTATACCGGAAGAAAGCGAAGAAAGGGTGCTGGAACTCTCCGGGTTGCCGGGCTTAAGCCTTATGGGGCTGATGACCATCGCTCCGCACACGGATGACCGGAAACGCATTGCCGCTGCTTTTGGCGGATTGTACGGTCTCTTTGAAAAAATAAATAATTCCCTGGCGAAAAAGATGGATGTGTTATCCATGGGCATGTCGGCCGATTTTGACATAGCCATTCGCGAGGGCAGCACCATAGTCCGCATAGGAAGCGCTATTTTTGGCGCCAGGAGGAAATGATGAAGTTGACGCCCATAGAGATAAAGAACCAGGAGTTCAAAAAGAGCATGCGCGGTTACGATGCCGTGGAAGTAGATACTTTTTTGGAACTGGTGGCGGAGAAATTCAATGAGCTCATGGAAGAAAATCAGCGGCTGACCAAGCAAAACCTGATCTTTGAGACGGAATTGAAAAACTACCGAGAGGTGGAAAAAACATTGAAGGCCACCCTGAAGAATGTTCAGGAAAGCTCGCAGATATCCAAGGAAAATTCGCAAAAAGAGGCCGGACTGATAAAGAAGGAAGCCGAGCTGGCCGCGGCCCAGATGCTGGAAAAAACACGGTTACAGGTCCTTAAAATGCGTGAAGAGATCGTTAATCTGACCAACCAGAAGCACTCCTTTATCAACCGCCTTAAGCATGTGCTCTCATCGCAAATGGAGCTGCTGGAAGTTTTGGAAACCGATGATATCGATTTGAAGAAGATAAAAAACCGTACCCGGCCCCAGGCCAAGGCCAGGCCCTCCACGGGAACGGTGGCACCGCGGCAGGTAAAGCCCTCGCCCGGGGCGCAGGTGAAAAAAGAGAGTGCGGAGGATAAACAAAAGATAGAAAAAACTCATGGCAGGAACCTATTTAACGATATTTTTGATGACCCGATGGATTCTGATGAATTTGTAAAATAGGAGTTTGCTATGCGTTTATTATTGATTTTTACCTTGGCCGCGGTGTTGACCTTATCGTCTTGTGTAGGCAAGAGAGAGCTGATCGCCGATAATCCCTATTCCCAGGCATCGGTGGTGATTCACCTGAAGGACGGCACTAAAAAACAGGGTATTGTTCTTAAAAAACAGGACAATAATCTGGTTTATGTGGATGCCGCCAGTCACAACAAGGAGACGATTCCATTCAGTCAGATTAAAACCCTGACCGAGTCCGCGGAAATTTACGATTTTGAAGGATATCCCATCCCTTCCAATGAAATTGCTGCCCAAAAAGGAATGAACAACACCTTGCTGTACGGCGGAGCGGGCTTTGTGCTGGGCGCCGCGGCCGGGGCCGGTGTGGGCGTGGGGTTGGTGGCCTCCGATGTGGAACTCAATCCGCTGATCAGTATCGGCGTTTTTGGTATCGGTTCGGCCGTCTACTTTGGCTTGAAAGGTAACGAGGTGGATTATGAAGATGCCTCCTTTGACGTACGCAAGAATCGTTATCAAAAAAGTAAGGCCAAGCGGGATAAAGCGATCGAGGAAGCCAAAAGAAAGCTGGAAGAGCAAGAGAGAAAAAAACAGGAACTGCTAAAAAAAATAGAAGAGAAGAAAAAGAAACACTAATGCGATTTAATATAGAAGAATACCGGGCCACCATAAAAGCGGCCGCGAATCATATCCAAAAACAACTGGACGCCCGACCCGGCGTGGGGATCATTTTAGGCACCGGCCTGGGAAAACTGGCCGATGAAATCGATGTGAAGATATCTTTGCCCTATGATGAAATCCCCGGGTTTCCGGTGTCTACGGTGGAAAGCCATGCCGGCCGTCTGATATACGGGCAACTGGGCGGAAAAAACGTACTGGCCATGCAGGGCCGTTTTCATTATTATGAGGGCTACGCCATGCACCAAATCACCCTGCCGGTACGGGTGATGTATGAATTGGGTATACGCACCCTGTTTGTTTCCAACGCCGGGGGGGTGTTAAATCCCCATTTCGACCGTGGAGATATCATGGTGCTGGACGATCACATCAATCTGTTGGGGGATAATCCCCTGATCGGGCCCAACCTTGATGAGTATGGCCCCCGATTCCCCGATATGTCCGAGCCGTATGACAAGGAACTGATCGCCCTGGCCGAGGAAGTGGCCCTGGAGCAAAAATTGAATTTGCGCAAAGGGGTTTATGTGGCGGTTCAGGGGCCCAATCTGGAAACCCGCGCCGAATACCGTTTTTTAAGAGCCATCGGGGCTGATGTGGTGGGCATGTCCACCGTGCCGGAAGCCATCGTGGCCAATCACATGGGGATGAAAACCCTGGCCTTTTCCGTGATTACCGATGAATGTTATGCCGATGCCCTGCAAGCGGTAAGCCTGGAAGAGATCATTGCCACGGCTGCCAAGGCCGAACCTAAACTCACCGCATTGATGCAGGCTCTGATTGCCCGTATCTGATTTAAACGACTTTACGAACAACCAACAACCAACGACTCATAACTACAGGACGACGGAACGATAATGTTTCAGGAAGTTACAACAAAATTAAAGCTTGCCCGGCTGGAAGAGAATATCTTAAAGCATTGGCAAAAGAAAGACATTTTTAAAACCGGACTGGAAAAACGCAGCGACCGTCCGCGCTATATCTTTTTTGAAGGACCGCCGACGGCCAACGGTCGTCCGGGCATTCACCATGTGCTGGCGCGTACCATCAAGGATGCCGTTTGCCGCTACAAGACGATGAAGGGCTATTATGTACCGCGCAAAGCCGGCTGGGATACTCACGGCCTGCCCGTGGAAATTGCCGTGGAAAAACAACTGGGACTGACCCAGAAAAATGAGATAGAAAAGGTGGGCATCGACAAGTTTAACAAAGCCTGCCGCGAACTGGTGGATCGACACATTCAAATGGATGACGGCTGGCGTCAATTGACCGACCGTATGGGGTATTGGATCGATCTGGATGATCCTTATGTGACCTATCATAATAATTATGTGGAGTCGGTCTGGTGGGCCATTAAAACCATTTATGACAAGGGGCTGGTTTACAAGGGCTTTAAAATTGTACCGCAGTCACCCACCATCGAAACGCCGTTGAGCTCCCATGAGCTTTCCCTGGGCTACCGTGACGTCAAAGACCCCAACTGCTATATCAAGCTGCGGGTTACCCGCAGTGAGGATCCCGATCTTGAAGGGGCGCAGCTTTTGGTTTGGACCACCACCCCCTGGACGCTGATCAGCAATGTAGCCCTGGCCGTGGGCAGCGATTTGGATTATGTGCTGGTGGAAAACAAACGCACCGTAAAACAGGGTGACGCCAGGATGGAAAAAAAGGATCGCCTGATCCTGGCCGAAGCGCGCATCCCGGCTCTGGACGGGGAGACAACCATCCTTAAAAAATTCAAGGGGCAACACCTGGTCGGTGCGGCTTATGAACAGATATTCGATTTCCTAGACCTGCAGACAGATAAACATCCCAACGCGCTGACGGTATTACCGGCCGACTTTGTTTCCACGGAGGATGGCTCCGGTATTGTGCATATGGCCCCCGCTTTTGGCGCCGATGACTATGAGATGTCCCGCAAATATAACCTGCCCTTTGTACAGCCGGTTACCCCCGGTGGGCGCTTTACCGAAGGGGTGGGGGAGTTTTCCAACCGTCCCGTTAAAACCTTTAAGTATCAGGATGGTCATGTTGAAGAAGGGGTCGATAAGGATGTTATCTATCAGTTGAAAAAGATGGATAAGCTGTACCGCTCCACCTATGACTATGTGCACAGCTACCCCCATTGCTGGAGGACGGATAATCCGATCATTTACTATGCCCGCTCTTCCTGGTTTATTAAGTCGCCGGAATATAAAGAGCGTATGGTGGAACTGAATAAAACCATTAACTGGCAGCCGCCGGAGATCGGCAGCGGGCGTTTTGGCAATTGGCTGGAAGATGTTAAGGAATGGTCGCTCTCCCGTGACCGTTACTGGGGCTCGCCTTTGCCCATTTGGGTGGCCGAGGACGGCAGCGATCATTTTGCCATCGGCTCCATTGCCGAGCTGAAGGAAGGGCTGTATGAGTTTGAGGACGGACGGCGGGTTCCGCTGAAAGAGGCCGGCCTGGAAATCGACCTGCACCGTCCCTTCGTGGATCGTGTCGTCTTTGAAAAAGACGGAAAAATCTATCGTCGCACGCCGGAAATCGCCGATGTGTGGTTTGATTCCGGTTCCATGCCTTTTGCCCAGTGGCACTATCCCTTTGAGAACAGGGATATCTTTGAAAAGAGCTTTCCGGCCGATTTTATAGCCGAGGGCGTGGATCAGACCCGCGGATGGTTCTATACCCTGCACAATATCGCCACGGTTTTGTTTGATAAGCCGGCCTTTAAAAACATCATTGTCAATGATCTGATTCTGGATAAAAACGGACAAAAGATGTCCAAATCCAGGGGCAATGTGGTTTTTCCCAATGATATGATGGACAAGTACGGCGCCGACGCCCTGCGCTGGTACTTCCTGGTGGCCAGTCCGCCCTGGATACCTAAAAAATTCGACGAGGATGGCGTGGCCGAAGTACAGCGGAAATTCATCAACACCCTGATGAATACCTACTCCTTTTTTGTGCTGTATGCCAACATCGACAACTTTGATCCCGGCCGGGAGAAGATAGCCGTATCCGGGCGTCCGGAAATAGACCGCTGGATATTGTCCCGTCTATATTCCGTGGTGGATGAGGTGAACGGGCACATGGATAACTATGACCTGACCCGGTCGGCGCGGGTGATACAGGACTATCTTATCGATGAGGTTTCCAACTGGTATGTGCGCCGTAACCGCCGCCGCTTCTGGAAATCGGAAGCGGGCAACGATAAAATGGCCGCTTATCAGACCTTGTATGAGGTTCTGGTGACCCTGAGCAAGCTGGTCGCTCCCATAGCGCCGTTTGTGAGCGAGGAAATATATCTGAATCTGGTGGGTGATGAAAAAGATGAAAGTGTGCATTTTGCCCCTTTTCCGGAAGTAAGTGAAGAGCAGCGCGCCAACATAGATCCGGAATTGGAAGCGCGCATGGAACTGGCCCAGCGTATAGTCAGCAATGGACGGGCTTTACGCAATGAAGCGCAGATACGGGTACGGCAGCCACTGCCGGAATTGCGTGTTTTTATTCCCGGAGAAGGGGAAGGCGCCAAAATTATGGCCATGCAGGATATCATTTTAGACGAACTTAATGTGAAACGGATCGTAATAGCAACATCCGGGGAGGAACTGGTAAGTTTTACGGCTAAGCCTAATTTTAAACAACTGGGGCAACGGGCGGGGAAAATGATGGGCGCCCTGGCGGCGGTTATTAAAAACTTTTCCGCGCAGCAGATCAACCGTTTTCTGGCTGATGGCGGATTGGTCGTTGAGGTAAACGGCGAAAGCTTTAGCCTGGAAGCCCAGGATGTGGAAATTGTGGCCCGGGCCAAAGAAGGGCTGGTGGCGCAAAAAGACCGGGAACTGATCGTTGCCCTGAACATTGAACTCAACGATGAACTGATTGCCGAGGGACTGGCCCGCGAATTTGTAAACCGTGTTCAGAACTTGAGAAAAGAAGCGGATTTTAATGTGACGGACCGCATAGTTATTGAAGTCGGAAATGCCGAAAATAACATTCTGCAAGGTCTGCAAGCACAAAAAGAATATATCTGTAACGAAACTTTAGCGGATGATCTTAAATTCGGGACTGTTTCAGCCGAGTTTAAAAACGAAGTCACTATCGATAAGCACAGGCTTACAATAGGTTTGACAAAATCCTAATGGAGGGAATAATTATGCCAAAGATGAGTCAGGAAGATTTGCAATTCTTTAAGGAGTTGCTGCTCAAAAACAGAGCCAAGGTTCAAAAGAACCTGGAGTATCTGCGTTCAACCGTACTCGATACGACCACACGGGACGCTTCGGGTGATCATTCATCCTATTCTTTTCACATGGCGGATCAGGGAACCGATGCCATGGAGCGCGAGAAGGCTTTTATGTTCGCCGCCCGTGACGAAAAATATCTGAAACAGATCGATGAGGCTCTGGAACGTATCGAAAACGGGACCTATGGTATTTGCCGCGAAACCGGTAAGCTTATTTCCAAGGAACGTCTCAAAGCCGTGCCGACGACAACTATCAGCGTGGAAGCTAAACTGGCCGAAAAAAAGTCTTGATTTATGGATAGACATTTAAGCTGGCGGCAGTCGTCGCTGATCATATTTATACTGTTGCTACTCGATCAGATAACCAAGTACATAGCGCGCACCTCACTGGATATGGGCGTACCGGTTAAAATTATCGGTAGCTTTTTCCAGCTGACTTACGTGGAAAACCCGGGAATGGCCTTTGGCATCACGGTAGACAATACCATGCTTTTTCTGGGGCTGTCTCTTGTGGCGGCCGCGCTTGTTTTTTACTACATGTATAAGCTGCGCAATGAGGCTTTCCCGTTGCAACTGGCCATCACCATGATTGCCGCCGGCGCCATCGGCAACCTCTCGGACCGCTTTATCCGCGGCAGCGTGGTGGACTTCTTCGATGTTGAGTTCTGGGATATTCATATTCCCGCTTTTAATCTGCTGGGGATGCAGTTCGCGGGATATAGCATGACACGCTGGCCGGTTTTTAATATAGCCGATATGGCGGTCAGCGGAGGCATGATGATCATTTTTGCCTATATCATTTTTCATGGTGATCCTCTGAGCAAAAAAGAGGAGAGCGCTTCTTCCGCGCAACATGTTGAATCATAAATATCATATTTCCGCGGAAACCGCCGGACAACGGCTGGACAAGTTCCTTACCGGAATCCTTCCGGAAAAAACACGTTCCTATTTTACACGGCATATCCATTCCGGTCATGTTCTGGTTAATGGCAACGCTGAAAAACCGGGCTATACCCTCCGGGAAAATGATACCGTGCTGGTAACGATTCCCGATGTTGTCCGTACCGTGGTCGCGGCGGATATTCCCCTGGATATACGATATGAGGATGAGGCGATTCTGGTGGTGAATAAACCGGCCGGACTGACGGTGCATCCGGGAAACGGTACGGAAAACGATACCCTGGTAAACGGTTTGTTGCACTATACGGATCAACTGGCCTTTATCGGACAAAGCGACCGCCCCGGCATCGTTCACCGTCTGGACAAAAACACCTCCGGTTTGATGGTTATTGCCAAAACCGATGCCGCCCACCGCTTTATACAACAGCAGTTTGATACACGCGATATCCATCGTACCTATACCGCGCTGGTCTGGGGCATACCCAAGACCGAATCGGGTACCGTGCATACGTTTATAAACCGCAGCCGGAAAGACCCGACGAAAATGAAGGTGACACATTCCACGGGTAAGGAAGCCATCACCCACTGGCGGCTGCTGGAAGAGTTTCACTTTTTCAGTTTGCTGGAATTACGCCTCGATACGGGACGGACACATCAGATTCGTGTTCATATGTCTTCCCGGCATCATCCCCTGGTGGGTGATCCGGAATACAATGGCCGTGAAAAACAACTGATGCGCCTGCCGGACAACCTGCGTAAAAGAGGCCACCATTTGCTGAAGAATCTTAAACGGCAGTTTTTGCATGCTTCAAAGCTGGAGTTTATTCATCCCTTAAAAAAGGAAGCGGTCTCCTTTGAAAGCGAACTTCCGGCTGACCTGCAAAGCACCTATGATAATTTACGCGAGTGGTTTTTATTGAAACAGACGGAAACCGGCGCAACAGATTCCCCCTCCTGATAAATAAAGCACTGTGCTTTTTGTTTGATCCGATAAATCGATATCTTTTTATTTCATTCTTGTAAGTTTGTGTTTCGGGGAGATGCATTTTCCTCAACTTTTTATTTTACCCCGGAAAAATATTTGTGTGTAAAACATTCGGCGGCTAAGCAAAATTTTTTGGTAATCCTCTACGCAATATGTGGTAAAAAGTGTTTTTACCCGGGTTAATGCCGATAAAGTCCATAAATACGGAAAATTTATGGCACTATTCGAAACAAATATCGAACGCTTAACAGAAAAGCGAAATATCAAGGGACTGATCAAAGCTTTAAGCAATAAGTCCATAGTCATTCAGATGGAAGCGGCCAAAGCTTTGGGGAAACTGCATGCGCGTGAAAGTGTTGACGCCCTGATACTTGCCCTGACGGACTGGAATTACGATCTGCAGATCGCCGCCGCCCGCGCCCTGGGCGAGATAGGGCACAACCGGGCTATAAAGCCTTTGTTGTTTGCCATACGCGAAAAGAATCCTCAGGTCAAACAGGCCGCCATAGAAGCCCTGGCGCAGATTGGCCACGATTCGATATATCCTCTGCTGGAGATGATGAAGGAGGATGATGAAGAGTTAACCGGCCTTATAACCGAAGCCATTATCCAAATAGGCAAGCCTGCCTTTAATATTATCAAAAAGATGATCAGCAATCATGACACGCCGCACCGGGTACTATTACTAAAAGTTATCTATGAGAAAAAAGACCAGGAGGCCGTGGATATTTTGCTGGATCTGCTTAACGATCCCGAATATGAAGTGCGGCAAAGCGCGGCGAATTTCCTCGTTAAACTGGGCTCCTTAGCGGTACCTAAATTATTGGAAACCGCCAAGTCACCGGACAGTGATCTGATGACCCTCTTAAACCTGTTGGCTCATATCGGCGATAAACGCTGTCTGAGCTTTTATTTTAATTATGTGGATGACACAGACTGGCGTCTTCGTAAACTGGCGGCCCGGGGACTGGAAAAAGCCGGATGGAGCCCGGCTCAGGATGAACGGGGGGTCTGGTACCATATAGCACGGCAGGAGTGGAATTATGTAGTAGCCATGGGGTCGGTGGCTATCCGTCCTTTAAGCCGGGTGCTGGAAGACAGCAATGAACGCATCCGTAAGGCGGCTCTTGAAGCCATGGGGCGCATCGGCAGTTCCGGCCTGGAGGCTTTGATGCGGGCTCTGAAGGATAAGAATAACGAAAGCCGGCTCCATGCCGCGGCCGCGATGGGTAAGCTTAAAGATGTACGCGCGGTACACCCCCTGATGGCCTGTCTGAGGGATAAGGATGTGCGGGTGCGTCGCTCGGCGGTAATTTCTCTGGGGCTTATCAATCACCAGGAGTGCGTTAATCCCTTGATTATGGCCTTGAAAGATGAAGACTCCTATGTGCGGAAGGATGCCATAAAATATCTTTCCGGGTTGGAAGACCCGAGAAAAAAGGATCTTTTTCTGGCCATGCTTGAAGACCGGTCTCAGCGGGTTATCAATGAACTGGTTGTGGCCATGAAGCGGATAAAAAGCCAACTGTTTGATGATGTGGTGCTCATGCTGGAGAATCAAAATCCGGTCATAAAGCGAAATGCCGCTTATGCCCTGGGGCTTTTTCAGGATACAGCGGCCGTTCCCGCTTTGTTGTCTTTGCTCAGTACACAAAACAGCGCCATCCGCAAGGTCACCTGTAACGCCCTGGGCGAGCTGGGAGACCGGAGGGCCATAAACAGTCTGATCGGCTCACTCCATGATCCGGTGGAAGATGTGTGTCTGGCGGCATCCAATGCCCTGGCCCGGATCGGGAAACCGGCCATTCCGGCCATTTTAAACAAAATGATAGGCCGCAAAAAAAATTTTTATGCCGAGCTGGCTCTCAAGGATATGGGGGATGAAGCCATCGATGCTCTGGTACATCTGTTGAACCATGAAGATATCAATATCCGCAAAGCCGTTGTAAAGGTGCTTGATATTTTGGAGTGGCAACCGGGTCAGGATGAAAAGAGCGCCGCTTACTGGATCGCCAAACAGGACTGGGAGAAGGGAGCGGAGATAGGTGAACTGGCGGTTCAGCCCCTGATCGATGTTTTGGAAGATACCGAATCCTGGAACCGTATGGAAGCGGCCCGTCAACTGGGAAAGATCGGTGATAAAAAAGCGGTGGATTCCCTGATAAAACTGTTGGATGACAAGTACTGGAATGTTCGCGAAGCGGCGGCGGAGTCTTTGGTGAAGCTGGGCCGTTCCGCCGTGGAACCTTTGATTAACCGTATGCTGACCGGCAATAAGGATACCTTCAAGATTATTGCCGGCATTCTGGGTGAGATCGGTGACAGCCGCGCCCGGCAGCCGTTGGAATACGTATTGCGCGATAAGCGTCCCTTTGTGCGCGAAGCGGCGGCTCTGGCCCTGAAAAAGCTGGGCGCTTTGAGTTCCGATCGGCGCTGTAATCATTGCGGTAATGCCCTTCATGAATCCTTTCGGGATGGTGACGCCTGTCCGTTTTGTAATCAGGAGGTTGTCCCGGCGGGAGAGACAGCAGCCCCGTAGCCGCCGGTAACGGTTTGGCGCTTATGCCCGGATGAACTTTGGAGACCGGCATCCACCCTTGTATATTCCTTTCCTTTTTTACCGGAAATACCCTTTTGTGCGGAAATAGTAAAATCTGGCAGCAAATGATTCCCGCTGTTCTTTTATGTTTTATTGCTACATACATTTTGTTAACTTAGGGGCTGAAAATAAATCGCACGCATTTATCCCGAAAAACAGGAGAATACCATGGACTTTTTGAAAGAACTGGGCATCAAAGATAAAAACTACGGCTGTTCCACCGGTCTGGAATGGCAAAAAACCACCGATCAGGGTGAATTGAAAATTTATTCGCCGGCCACCGGTGAATATATCGCCTCCGTTTACCAGGCCTCGGAAGAAGATTATGAACATCTGATGGGTACGGCCCGGGAAGCCTTTGTTAAGTGGCGCCAGATTCCCGCTCCGCAACGGGGGGAAATTGTCCGTCAGATCGGACTGAAGCTGCGTGAATACAAAGACCCGCTGGGCCGGCTGGTTTCCTTTG
>WGCN01000194.1 GCA_015493745.1 Calditrichales bacterium | reverse complement strand
TGGGCGGTATGATGCAGGCGTCGCCTTTAAAATCGATAAAGGAGCCGTTTTCAAACCTTTTGGGGTCCACCAGGGCGTTGTTGATGTTGGTAAAAATTTTATATTCATCGGCCACGCGAAAATCGTAGCCGTAACTGGAAAGTCCGTAGCTTATTTTATCGCCGCCCGTATGTTCACAAAAGGGCTCAATCATACAATGTTCACGGGACATGCGTCTTATCCACTTATCCGATTTTATGCTCATTCCATACCTTCTTCATAACTCATGATTTTCTTTTTCTTATCCGGAGATTCCGGTTTTACAGAGGAATATTGCCATGTTTTTTCGGCGGATTTTTATCCACCTTGTTTTGCAACATATGCAAAGCCTGTATAATCCGGATTCGGGTATTGCGCGGCTGAATCACCTCATCGATATAGCCCCGTTCCGCCGCCAGATAGGGGTTGGCGAATTTTTCGCGGTATTCCCGTTCCTTTTGGGCCAGCATGGCTCCGGGGTCTTCGGCATGGGCGATCTCTTTTTTAAAGATGATCTCCGCCGCGCCCTTGGGACCCATCACGGCAATCTCGGCCGAGGGCCAGGCCAGGTTTACGTCCCCGCGGATATGCTTGGAACTCATAACGTCATAAGCCCCGCCATAGGCCTTGCGGGTGATCACCGTAATTTTTGGCACGGTGGCCTCGGCATAGGCATAAAGCAATTTGGCGCCGTGTTTGATGATGCCCCCCCACTCCTGATGGGTGCCCGGCAGAAATCCCGGCACATCTTCCAGCGTCACCAACGGGATATTGAAGGCGTCGCAAAAACGGATAAAACGGGCCGCTTTCACCGAAGCGTCGATATCGAGCACCCCGGCCAGATTGGCGGGTTGGTTGGCGATCACCCCCACCGAATAGCCGTCCATGCGCGCAAAGCCGACGATGATATTGGCCGCGTAGTCGGGATGAATCTCAAAAAAGGAATCCCTGTCCACAATGGTATGGATAACCTCTTTCATGTCATAGGGGTGATTGGGATTTTCCGGAACGATTTTATCCAGGGATTCATCCACGCGGGTGGGGCTGTCATCACTCATGACCCGGGGAGGATCATCCAGATTGTTGGAAGGGATGTAAGATATCAGTTGCCGGATTTTTTGCAGCGCTTCGATGTCGCTGTCACAACTCAGGTGACTGACGCCGCTTTTGGAACCGTGGGTATCAGCGCCACCCAGGTCTTCCGAGCTGACCTCTTCGTGCGTTACGGTTTTGACCACATTGGGTCCGGTGACAAACATATAGCTGGTGTTGCGTACCATAATGGTAAAATCGGTGATGGCCGGGGAATAGACCGCCCCGCCGGCACAAGGGCCCATCACCCCCGATATTTGCGGAATAACACCGGATGCCAGGGTGTTGCGTAAAAATATCTCGGCATAGCCGCCCAGACTGACCACTCCTTCCTGAATGCGCGCGCCGCCGGAGTCATTAAGACCGATGACCGGCGCCCCCACCTTCATGGCCTGATCCATGACCTTGATGATCTTTTCGGCAAAGGTTTCCGAAAGCGAGCCGCCAAAAACGGTGAAGTCCTGGGAAAAGACAAATACCAGCCGGCCCTCTATATAACCGTAACCGGTTACAACACCATCTCCCAGGGGCCGGTTTTTATCCAGGCCGAAATCCTTACTGCGGTGACGCACCAGCATATCCATCTCCACAAAGGAGCCTTCGTCCAGTAAAAAGTCGATGCGTTCCCGCGCGGTGAGCTTGCCTTTTTTATGTTGCGCTTCGATGCGTTTTTCCCCACCGCCCAGCCGGGCTTCACGCCGCAACTGCTCCAGATATTTGAATTGTTCTTCTCGGGTCATGGTGTGCTCCGTTATAAAAGGTTGTGTTCCTTAAAGCTAAAATAGCCGTCTCCGGCGATTATTATGTGATCGTACACGGGTATATCCAACAGCTCGCCGCTTTGCACCAGTTTTTCGGTGATGCGCCGGTCTTCGGGGCTGGCCTCTTTTTGTCCCGAAGGATGGTTATGCATGAGGATGACGCCCCTGGCGTTATCGCGTATGGCCGGGTTAAAAACCTCTCGCGGATGCACCAGCGAGGCGTTAAGCAGGCCGCGGGTTACCTCCACTTCGCGGATAAGCTTCATGGCTGAATCCAACAATAAAACGTAAAAGCTCTCCTTCTTTTTATGGCTCAGCTTCGGGATGTAAATCTCCGCGATCCGCCGCGGATTGGAAAAGACACGGCTCTCCTTCATGGCCCGTTCACTTTGCAGATTGCGGTACAACTGAAAGGCGGCCAGCAGGGTTACCGCCTTGGCCGGGCCGATGCCGTGCACCTGTTGCAACTCCTCCAGGGAGGCCCGGGCAATGCCGTCGACATCCGAAAAGCGGGAGATCAACATACGCGCCGTTTGCACGGCGTTGGCATTTTGCGAGCCCTGCCCCAGCAGAATGGCGATCAGCTCGGCATTGCTCAGATGCGCGGCCCCGAAACGGATCAGTTTTTCGCGCGGACGTTCATCCTCCGGCCAATCGGTAATACGTTGTCCGTTGGATTTGCGGTTTGTCTTTTCTTCCACAAGCCAGCTCAAAAAATTCGTTTGTGTAATCTACGCATCCACATTTTAGCGGGCAAACAAAGCTGGCAATATTTTGTGGTTTGTACGGAACCGTGCTTTAGGGATATTTGCCTACCCTGTGGGAAGGAGTTTCAGTACGATTTATTAAAAGCGTATATAGAAGAATTGAAACAACGGATATTTTTTGCGTTCACACTTTGATAATACTTTTATCTTTTTTTAAAAATAGAAACGTTTTCAACGTGCTTGTGCGATACGGAATTTTTCTCTGAGCGGTTAGCGGAGAAAGCATCAGTAAAAAAAATGCCGCGCCCAAAAGACGCGGCATGATTTAGCTTTCTACTTAAGCAGAACCAGCTTACGGGTTTGTTTAAACCGGGCGCTGCTCAGCACATACAGGTAGATGCCCGAGGGTACCTTACGGCCGGAAATATCGGTGGCGTTCCACTTTACGGCATAGCTGCCTGCTTCCAGGGGACCGTCATGCAGGGTGGCCACCTTTTGTCCGCTCATGTTATAGATGCTTAAGTTGGTCTGAATCGCCCCTTCGTTTAACCGGGGGATGTTAAAGCGGATGGTGGTTTGCGGATTAAAAGGATTGGGATAATTCTGCTCCAGCGAGAATTCACGCGGCAGAATAGTTTCTCCCGGCACATCCGTCTGTTCTATTCCCGGCGTAGCGGCAACAGTGTTATAACGATGAATCTTTCCATCGGCATCCTGACTGCTCAAACGGTATTCATAGCGGGTGCCGTTTAGAACCGAATTGTCCGTAAAACGATAGCTGTTACGTTGAGAAGAGTTCCCCGCACCCTTTAGCGTGGTTTCAGTTTGATAGGAAACCAGTTCCCGGAAATCCGTTTCTTCCGCGCTCCTGCGTTCCAGAATAAAACCGCGGTTATCGACTTCCGACCGTGTTTCCCAGTTCAGGATCACCTTATTTTCTCCACCGCGGGCGGTAAAGGAGGACAGCTGTACCGGCAAGGGATTGTCGGCGGTCAACGAGGCCAGTATCCACTGGCTGTTGCCCAGATCAACGCCCATGGCCGTAATGGTGTTATTAACCTCATCCACCAGAATGATATTGTTGTATTGCTGCCAGTTTTGACTGTAATCCGTTCGATAAGCCAGGGTCAGGTTACTTTCGCTGACGATGCCGTCCGTTGCCGGATCATATGTAAAGGTAATATCGGCGGTGCTGCTGCCACGCCGGGTGTCATAAAAAATTTCCCAGTAGCGCACGCTGGACACATTATTAAGCGGCGCGCTTACAGGCGTCTGCACAATACCGCCACGTACCTCCACTACATAAGCCAGGGCATTATCGGCGGTGGTGCCGCCACCATTGGTGGCATAGGTCATGGAGCTGTAGGAGATGGCCACATCCGTTCCGGCGAAGACAAGGCTGTTGTTCAAATCGGCGGCGCTCACATTGGTGGAATCCCAGTCCATGGAGAGGGGATAGTTCGTGGCGCTGTTCTCCAGCTTAAAAACTTTGTAGGGCAGCCAATAAAGGGCCGACTGGTCCTGTTCCAGCGTAATACTCTCATATTGAAAACCGATTTCACCCTGGGCGCCGTTTACCGAGACCACGGAGGTAGGCAGATTGTAGTCGGCCGCGCCATTGGTCAACCGGTCGTATATACTGGGCGCCGCGGTGTAGGATTGAATGCGATAATTGGCCAGGGGATAAGCGCCGAAAAAGTAGGTTTGTCTGTCATTGCGAAAACTAACCACATAATCATCCGCCGTGCCGTCAATATTGTCGTTATCCCAGAATACCGGACCCAGATCGTCATGATTGCTGTAATAGGTGGTGGTCGACGTTGTACTGTTGAGACGGATATTACGAAAGGCTTTTATCGTCAATGGACTGGCATTGGTATTGGTAAAGTGAAAGGCGGCTTCCCAATCCACATAACCCGCGCCCAATAAACGGCTGGGATCGATCAGCCGGTATCCGATTCCGCCAACAAGATCAATACCGGCGGCATGATATTCCACCACGGAATGCCAAACGTTTGGCGAGGTCGTGCCGTCATAGCTCCAATCCTCGAAACGGTTGGGCAGAAAAAAACCGCTGGCCACCGGTTCGGCGGGAACACCATCCCACAGACTCATGTTAGCCGAGCTGACTTCCACGGGCGTGCCACCGTTAAGCACCACAAACAGAGAGTGGTGATCCATCCATGTCAGCGGTGTGCCGGCCGTGCCTATAACCCAACTGTTGATAATACCATAGTCATCGGTCGTCAAGGTACTACCTGTCGGTCCTGCCGTCGATAATGTTGTTTGTGCTTGTCCCATTCCCATGCCAAGGGCCAGGAAAAATACAAGTTGTAGTAACGATGAGTAAAAATAACGCATGGAACTATCCCTTTCCTATGAAAAAAACGAAATGACTATGACGAGTGCATAGTCCAGATTATAATATCGACAAAATGCCCCAATCTTTACGGATGTAAATATTTTTGGTCGGGAATGGACAAAATCCGATAATAAAAAGAAAAGACCTTCCGGGTTTTGAAAACCCGGAAGGTCGTCCGGGCCGGGACAAGCCAGACCTTCCAGGTCTGCGAGACCTGGAAGGTCTTTGATGGCATTCCCGGAAATATTTTTATAAATTCCACGTATGA
>WGCN01000193.1 GCA_015493745.1 Calditrichales bacterium | reverse complement strand
GTATTAGAATATTTGAATTTTGAAAATATAATATACCCAGAAATAGACATTCCAGATTCGATTTCACGTTACTTTGATTTTAAATCCAATGAACAAATAAGGTATAATTTTGATATAGGAATTGGTCAAAGTTATCCAATATTAATTAAAATTTCTGACATAAAAGCAAATGGTTTGAATACTATGGCTTTGGCAACTATGACGCTTGTTAGCAAGAATGAAACAGTAATGATCAAAAATAAAAAATATGAAAATTGCGTAAAGTTCGATTATGAATTTTTAACAGCTTCAGATTTTGAATTTTCAGAATGGTTTACAGAGGGTATAGGATTGGTTAAGATTGAATTTAATAATTCAAAGCAATCTTTTACGTTGAAGAATTAATATTTAAAGCTATTCGGATTTATAGTGAAAGGATATGGTATGCGTAGATTATTGCTATCCACAATTTTATTATTTATTCTAACTACCCTGTTATTTGGATCACGTCTATAATTTTGTGTAAACGAAAAAGAGCCGCTTGGTTCTGAAAGAACTAAACGGGTAAAAGGGGCAGTACGGCGCGGTTGTGTTTTTAAAGACCTCTCCCCGCCAGAGGCAGTCTTGCCCCCGCCAGAGGCGGGTGGGGCAGGCCCGCTCCCTCTCCCCGCTCAGGAGAGGGGAGAGCAAGGCCTGGTGTCTTCGTGGCTGTGTGTGAGAATAATTTAGCCTTGGGTGACCTGGCCAATTGCCGGAAAGAGCTTCTCCCCTTCCTGAAACATTTTATCCGAATCGTCATCAAAGCGTTGGAAGAAATTATTATTCTCCGTAAAATAGACCCTTTAACAATGCTGCCGGTCGCGGCCCGAAAGGTTATGATAAAATGAAAGCATACTGGTATAAGGTTAATTACGGCTATTTGCTGGTCGTGGCCCTGTTGGGGCTGGCCATGCGCTCGGTTTTTGCGGGCTTTAACATCCCGCTTTCCTACAGCCATATGCTCCATACCCATTCTCACATCGCTTTTCTGGGCTGGATTTACGGCACCCTTTTTCTGTTAATTGATCATCACTTTTTAAAACCCTTCAACCGCCCCAAAAGCATTGCCCTTCAGTTTTATGTTAGTCAGGCGCTGATGGTGCTTATGCTGGCCGCTTTTCTGGCCCAGGGTTACGGTTTATATTCCATTCTCTTTTCATCGCTGTTTCAACTGATGAATTACTGGTTTGTCTTTTCCGTTTTGAGGGCCCTTAAAAAACATCCGCACTCCGGAGCGCTTTCCGTGCGCTTTTTAAAAGCAGCCCTGTGGATGCTGTTCCTTTCCACCTTCGGCCCCTGGGCCGTGGGCGCGGTTAAGGCCCTGGGTTTTGGCGATACGCACTGGTACCAGCTTTCCATCTATTACTATCTCCACTTTCAGTATAACGGCTGGATCATCACCGGTGTGCTGGCCCTCTTTTTTGCCTATGTGGAAAAGCATTACCGCTATCGCGCCGATGAAGACGGGCTGAAAAGCTACCGCTGGTTTGTGTGGGCCATCGTTCCCGGATACTTTCTTTCCCTGTTGGGCATGTTCCCTGTGCTTTTGGTTTACCTGATTGCCGGAATATCGGCGCTGATGCAACTGGCGGCCCTCTATTTTCTTTACCGGCTTATCCGGGCCCATAAGCTGGGAAGGCTGACCCATAAGCAAAAGCCGGTGCAACTTCTGGCCTTTATGGTGACGGTGGCTTTTGTGCTTAAAACCATACTGCAGCTCTTTTCCCTTATTCCCACCCTAGCCGAAATAGGCTTTAACAACCGCAGCGTGGTGATTGCCTTCCTGCATCTGATCATGCTGGGCATCATCACCCCCTATCTGATCGCCCATCTGACCAAACTGAATATCATGCAATGGCAGGGCAGTCTTTCCATGGTCGGACTGATGAGCTATTTTATCGGTTTTGTGCTGACCGAGTTTTTGCTGGCGACGCAGTTTACCGGCTGGTGGGGGGCGCAGTTTGCGGAAGGGGTGGCCACGGCCACGCTCTTTTTGGCTGTGGGGGTCGTTCTGGCCGCCTTTGCCTTTTCATCCAAAAAGAAAATCACCGCCTGCGCCTCCGAAGGGGCCGGGCCTGTAAAAGACAATCAGTGGTTTAAAAACTATAATTAACCGGAGAAGTTATTATGAATCCAGCGGAAAAAGTAAATCTGAATGAATGGATCGGCGACGCCCGGGGGGGCATTTTAAGCAAGAAGGTGCTGGCAAAGAAAAGCGGCAATATCACCATGTTTGCCCTGGCCGCCGGCGAGGTGATCAGCGAACACAGCGCCCCGTTCGATGCCCTGGTGGTTATACACGACGGCAAGGCGCAGGTCACCATTGGCGGGCAGGAGCATATCGTCTCCGCCGGCGAAGCCATTATTTTACCGGCCAACATTCCCCACGGCCTAAAGGCACTGGAGGCCTTTAAGATGCTGCTGGTGATGATTAAATCGGAATAGCCGGTGAAGCTGAAACGGATATGGCTGTTTCCGCTGGTACTGACCGCCCTGCTGCCGCTGCGGGGCCAGGTAAATATTGAACGCTTTGTGGCCGGGGTGGACAGCAGTGCCTTTCTGAGCGCCAGTCAGCTCAATATTGAGTATAAAAAAGGCAATGTGGATTTTCAGCAGATAAGCCTGGAACATCTTTCGCGCTGGCGGCTGGAGAAGCAGAGCTTTTTGGTCATCTACAAGGGTGAGCTGGTTTGGGAAAACGGCCGCCGTTTTGTGGCCGAAATGCTGTTGCACGGCCGTTATATGCATCGCCTGACAAAGGGCATATACGGTGAGTTCTTTCTGCAAAGCGATTTTAACAAGGCCCGTCTGCTGGACAGCCGCTCCCTTGGCGGGGCCGGTTTTCGTCTGCCGGGAGCATGGGGCATGAAAAACATGACCCTGGGGCTTTCCCTTTTCTTTGAACACGAAGAGTACGGTTTGCCGTCTTCGGCGCGCCACGCCCCACGGACGGAGGCCTGGCGGGGCAACGGATACATCTCGCTGGCGCATGAAATCCGCGAGGGGCTTAAGGCCTCTTTTTCCGCCTATGTACAGCCGGATGTAAGCGATGCCGGCGATCTGAAAGCCATCGCCGCCCTGGCCCTGGATATCGGGATTACCGGGAACTGGTCCATCGCCCTTACCGGCGACGGGCGCTATGACAGCCGTCCGCCCGACGGCATCAGGGAGTGGGATGTCAATCTGGACGTGGGTATAAACTGGATGATCCGGTGAAGATAAAAAAGTTTTTAAGCAGCAGCGGCGCCGAGATTTGGGTGGGCATGGATGACGCCTCTAACGACGCCCTGAGCCTGAAGCTGGCGGCGCCGGAGGATTTATGGTTTCATGTGGCCGGTTTTCCCGGCAGCCATGTGCTGCTGCGCGGCGCCGATGACCGGGAGAGCATCAAAGAGGCCGCCGCCCTGGCCGCCTGGTTTTCCAAAATGCGTAACGGTCGGAATGTGTCCGTGCACTATTGTCCGGCCAAAAATGTCAGCAAGCCGCGCGGGGCCCGGGCCGGTACGGTACAGATTAAAAGGGAGAAGAAGGTCAAGGTGACCCCGGCCTTGCGGGAAGAGATAAAATAAGAGGTTTGGCCACGGAAGGATTCTAATGAGCTGCCGTTAAAAACCGATAGTGAGACCTTTTTAAAAGTGAAGGAAGAGACAATGAAATCCAAAGAAGAATTCGCCCCCTATATTGTGGACAAAGCTCTGGCCGTGGAAGGACTTTCCGCTGCCGAGAAAAATGAGATCGAATCCCTGGGCTCGCGCCATTTTTTTTGGGAAATCGCCAATACCCTGGGCCTTTTTTACAACCGGGAAAAAGTAAGCGCGGAAACACGGGCCCTTTGCCGGGCTATCATCGATGAGATACGTGAATATATGGGAGAATGGGCCCTGCGGGACACATCGCCCACCACGGTGGTTTTCGGCACTTCCGGTTGGCGCGGCGTCATCGGGCAGGGCTATTCGCTGTTTAATGTACACAAGGTGCTGCGGGCCATCGTCCGCCATCTGCAATCGGATGTGTTTTTGCAATGGAACGGCTACAAGGACTTCAGCGAGGTGCGGGCCGCCGGTATCTTTTTACAGCGCGATAACCGTTTTATGGGCGACAACTGGCTGGAAGCGGCGCGCAAGGAACTGACTTCCGCCGGCATAAAAGTGTTTGACGCCGGAATGTGTCCCACGGGCGTCGGCTCCGCTTTTGTTAAAAACAACGGTCTGGCCGGTTCGATCAACTTTACCCCCAGCCACAACCCCATGCCCTATGCCGGGCTTAAGTTCAACCCCTCGGACGGCGGCGGGGCCGGGGCCGAGCTGACCGTGCACATCGAGCGCATGTCCAACGAACTGATGGCCGCGGAGGATTTTACTCCGGCGGAACGGGAAGAGCCTTCCCTGGTAACCTCCGTGGACGCCGGTGCTTTTTTTGAAAAGTATATTCTGGAAAAAAGCCTGGTGTTCGATCTGCCTAAAATACGGCAATGGCTGATCCATAACGCCGCCGATCTGTATCTGCTGATCGATTTTATGCATGGCGCCTCGCGCGGCTATGTGCAACGATTGCTGGGCGATGAGGTGTTGCAGACCCTGAAAAAAGCGGGCGCCTGGCATACCCTGCATGAGGATGACGACTACTCCTTTCACGGCATGAAGCCCGAACCCAGCGCCGTTAACCAGCGGCCCCTGTTGGAACAGCTTCAAAAAAACGCCCGCAAATTCAACCTGGCCCTGGCCATGGATCCCGACGCCGACCGTATCCGCTTTGCCGACGCGCGCATGGATATCGACATGAACCGTTTCGCGCCCATCGCCTATGCCAATGTGCTGGCCGGGGGACTGAAGGGCGGGGTGGTGCATTCCGTGCCCTCTTCGGGTTTTACGGGCAAGATCGCCCGCGGCGAAGGGCAGCCGGTGGTGGAAACCATGGTCGGTTTTAAAAACTTCCGCGAGGCCTTTAACGCCGGCAAGGTGGTGATGGGCTTTGAAGAGTCCGACGGTATCTCCTTTAAGGGGCACACCCTGGAAAAATGTTCGCTGGCCGGATTTCTGGCCGCCCTGACCGCCCTCTCCGATCACAACAGCAATCTGAGCGATCAGTACCTGGCCCTGCAGAAAAAGTACGGCTACTATTACCCGGATCGCGCCGGGGTGGATGTGAAGGGTGTTTCCGTGGAAGACTGGCAGCGCTATAAAAGCGCCGTGGTAGATGTGCTGCAACACAAGCTGTTTAAAGTGGGGGACACGCTGACCATCGGCGGGGCGGAGAAAACCATTCAATCCTTCAACACCATCGACGGGGTAAAGATCGTTCTGGATGATGACAGTTGGATACTGTTGCGTCCCTCGGGCACGGAGCCCAAGTTCCGCTACTATTTTGAAGTGGTCAGCGACAGGGAACTGGCGGATGCCGGCCCCATGCTGGCCGCCTATAACGAAGCGGCGGAAAGTCTTTTGCAAAAGGCCCGGGATTATGTTGATAACGCAAAGTAGGGCCGAGACACGGGCGGTAATATTTGACCTGGGCCGGGTGTTGGTCAAGGTGGATTTTACCCGCATGCTCAGGCGCTTTAAGCCGGCCGTGGCCCTTTCGGGGGATGATTTTTCCCTGGAAAAACTGACCGCCCATCCCTTTTTCCGGGATTTTGCCGAGGGACGCATCGACGGGCGGGAGTTCTGGCTACGCCTTAAAAGCCACTTTAAGGCCGATCTGACCTATGACGATTTCAGGGATATCTGGTGTGATATCTTTGAGCCGATGCCCGGCATGCGCGATTTGGTGGAAAGGATACGGCGGGACTACCCCGTAACCCTGCTCAGCGATATCGATCCCATCCACTGGGAGTGGCTGAGCGCGGCCTATCCCTGGCTGACCTCCTTTCCCGATCCGGTGCTCAGTTATGAGATCGGCCATATGAAACCCCATCGCCGGTGCTATGAACAGGCGGCGCGGGCGGTGGGGCAGTCCCCGGAGCATTGCCTGTTTATCGACGACCGTCCACCCAATATTGCCGGAGCCTGCGCGGCGGGCATGTCCGGTATCCTCTTTACGGGGATAAACCCTTTAAGGGAAGCCCTGCCGCTGTTTCTTAAGGATTAACGGTGACCCTCTCCGGCTTTTAAAGCCCGTTGTACCAGCTTTATCATCGTTTTAAAGGACTTATCGGGATAGGCCACCTGATTGACCGTGCCTGTGATATATAACTTTTTGCCGGGATGGCCGAAAGCCAAAGCGCCGGAAAGACCGGAATGCCCGAGCAGCTCTGGAATGGCCCCGGTGGGGTTGAAAAACCAGGGGAGTTTTAATCTGTGAATTCCCACACCCGCTTGCAGGGGAAAAAAGATATTGTTCCATTGTGTAAGTTCTTCCTGATACACCGCCGGAAACAGTTGGCCGCTAAAAAAGGCTTCGATAAAGATCAGCATATCGGAGGTGGTGGAAACGATGCCCCCGTCCGGCCCGAAAGAGGCCATGGCCTGCGGGATGTTTAGCGGGCTATTTTTATAATAAAAGGGGATGGGGGTATTGTCCGCGGGATCGCGGTACATATAGGTGTTCTCCAGTTGTAGCGGGGTGAAAATGTATTCCCGGCAGACTTCGGTGAAGGATTTTTGGCTCAGGTTTTCGACTATTTTCCCCAATAGTTGAAAGTTGGTGTCACAGTAATGGGCCTTGCCTTTGCTCCCCGGCACGAACAGCGGTTTCATGGCCTTGCTTTTTGCGATGGCCTGTTCAAAGGTCCAGTACTGATCCTTCCCGGCCAGAAGTTCATCCTTCAGGCTCCGTCCGTCGGCGCCCTTGTTAAGAAAATAGTCGGGTAGACCGGATGTGTGGGAAAGGAGATGCCGGATGGTGATTTGGGCGGAATAATCCTTCCCTTTATGGCAATGCAGTTTATTCACAATCGCCTGTTCCAGATATTTGCCGATGGTGTCATCAAGAGAGAGCCGGCCCGTGGAGCGAAGCTTTAAGATGACGGCCGTTGTAAAAAGCTTTGTGGTGCTGGCGATAAAAAATGGCTGTTCGCCGGCAATATCCCCGGCGGAGGCCGCCCAGGAGAAGTCCTCTTTTTTTAAGGCAAACGCGGCTCCGAAAATATTACGGCCGTCGACGGAGCGTTCCAGAATGCTTTGCAGTTGTTTTGCGGTATTCATCGCCTATCTTGTCCCGGTTATTTGACTTGGTTTTGATTATGCATATTAGCCCTTTGGATGTTTTTTTTTCCATGGTCAGGATAATTCCGAAATTATCGGGGTCTCTTATTTCGATTCCGTTAATCCGCCAATATGGATTTTTTGACCTGACGTGTTACAGGCCCGGGCCCTTTTCCTTATCAATTTAACTCCTCCGTAAGGACTCCGGGTAGAGTACGATTAAATCGTCTTCATCCGGCTTGTGACGGGCATCTTCATTTGATTCCGTAATTTCAAAATGCCAATCCGCGTCCGGCAGGCCAATAAATACGCTGTTGCAGTTGGAGTGTTTCTACTCTCCCTATATTGTCCTGGCGAATTTCCCGATAAACCGGTGAACCGTTGGTCGGGATCGCTAACTTTGTTCCGGGATATGAGATCACTATTTTTTCCGGTTCAAACTTCAGCCCGTCAATCTCTTCACGTGTGGAATAAATTATCCATTCTTAATAGCCGCGCCAAATGACATAAAGCCCGTTTTACCGCAAAGCCACCCAGGCAAGGCCGGGATTTCCCGGGAAAAAGCCGGCAATTGGCGGGAAAGCTTAAACGGACGATACTACGGCCCCGCCTGTTTATCTACATTGTCAGCGTCTTGACGACGTTCCTCAAGCAGTTCATTTAAGGCAAATTCCGTTAACATTTCATGATTTCCTTCAAAAATGGTAATGCTTACATTGTCAGCCGTCTTTTTTAAAAATACCTTTCTGTCGGCAATGTTTCCGAAGTTGCCTAAAGGTGCCCGAAATTCAAGAAGCCGCAGCTTTTCGGTGTTTGAGATATATTTTGATGTGTCTGAAACAGATAAATCCGTCAATAGCTTATTGTAGAAATTGATGGAATGCGTTATAGGTACGCTGCCCTGTATACCATCATAAACGCCCGCGTAAATAAACAATTGGGATTTTTTTAATTTATCCGCCGGTGTTTGCCAATAGACCGGTGATTTGCTCTTGGCATTATCTATATTCAGTTTTTTTCCTGACGATGTACAATCCAGGATGTTCTCGTCGTAACGGTTGTTTCTTATCCTGCTCTCATTATACCAGGCAACTAAATCCGTAATTGAGGCCCAGGCGGAAAACTTACTGATATTATGTTTTGATTTCATAAATGTACTGAGGGTAGCATAGCCGCCGCCACTAACCCCAATCACAAATATTTTAGATGTATCCACATTGGAATTGTTTATGGCATAAGAGATAGCCTCGTCAATATCGTTTAAGGCCAAATCACTGCAACACGCATTCTTTGTCCAGTTGGCTCCACGAAAATCGGGATGGATGTAATTAA
The DNA here is from genome assembly GCA_015493745.1 of Calditrichales bacterium. GTDB lineage: Bacteria > Calditrichota > Calditrichia > Calditrichales > J004 > J004. The sequence continues at coordinate 1,604 of WGCN01000193.1, read as the reverse complement.
TATCTTTTTCTTTACAGATACCTGCCAGGTCATCATTTTGAGAATAGTCACCGCTCCAGGTATGTAAGCTAATAATCAGTGGCTGGGGTTTCTTGGATTTTGATTTATAAAAATAGGCTTTCTGAATATTATCATCTATTCCGGATTTAATTTCCACTATCTTAAAGTCATTGTCCCAATTTACATTTCTTGTATCGTCAAATTTTATATAAGTTTCCCGGGTAAGCTTTGTTATCAGGGCCCAGACCGGTTTGTTTTGTCTGATAATTATTCCTATTCCGATCCCAAAGATTAATATCAGGCTTAAAATAATCACTGTTTCCAGTTGCTTTTTCATTTTGCAGACATCTTTTTTTAGTTACCGCGGACGGCCTGGGCAAGGGTTAGAACGGGATTTCGAAGGAGGGTCTTACGCTTAGCCCAATTATTAATTTTTTCTTTATTTTAATAGACGATAAAAATTGAAAACCTTGCGGACTATGTTCAAAATACTGAAATAGGGGTTAAGCACCAAAAACCGTATTCACAATAGCCAGCGTCGGGTTTTCTTTACGCTTGTTTATTTTCTAAAAACCTCTTCAAGTTACCCAATATCAAATCCCATATGTACTCCATGCTTTTGGCAATTTTTTCCGACTTATAATTCGATTGGGTTAATTTTATAATTACGCCATCATTGTCATCCATAATCATATACGATATGGACACATAGTTTTCGGGCTTATTTTCAGTGCCGTGGTTTTTACTCCAGTATGAGTATTGGTATCTTCTTTCAACGTCGAGAATGTCAATTATCCCTTCATCCCTGAAATCAATGCCATTGAAATTCCCTTGATAAACAATTTTACTCCCGACTTTCCAATCCGACAGAACATGTGCTCCCATTAAATAGTGTGTAATGAGCTCCGGGGTCGTAAGCGCTTTCCATACTTCAGACTTATGCGCCTTTACTTTAATTTCCTTATTTATTTTATAACCGGAACTCATGTCTGTGTTGCTCTCTTTTGATTGCCAACGGTTAGTATATGGCCTATAGCGTATGGATTGCAAATCGGCATATGCGGAAGATGGGTCTCTCATGAGCTCAATAACTACCAATTACCATTAACTGACAAAAGGAGGTCCAAGCTGACCCTGGAATTGTTGAAACGGTAAAACCCTATACTGACAACCCGGAATTTTTACCGGGGATTTCCGGTGTCTTTCTAATCCATTCCTGAATATGTTGCTGCTCCCAAATATTAATCCAACGAATGAAGATTCGTTTATTTTCTCAAAGTTTTTTTACTGTTTATCTACGATAAGTATCATTGCGGTACTATTTAAAAAATGTGCGGAAACGGTTTGAAGAGGATACGTTTGGTTTTGACGCGTCCTCCCGAAATCGGGTTTGCGCTATGCTTATTTATAGTATCACCGTCATTATTGGCACTATGGTTTTTGTTGTACGGTCGGCTTTGATTTTATTTCGGCTCCCATAGTTCAATTTTATTTCCTTCGTTGTCCATAATATGGACAAATTTCCCGTAATCGTACGTTTCAATACTGTCCAGTATGGTTACTCCGTTTTCCCTGAGTTTGCTTACAAGTCCTTCAATATTCTG
>WGCN01000192.1 GCA_015493745.1 Calditrichales bacterium | reverse complement strand
TCATGTCGTCATGATCTTTCATCCAGATGCGACCGCCACCGGCGCCGCAGCAAAAGGAATTGGACATATTGCGCTGCATTTCCACCAATTCCACGCCGCACAGTTTCATCAACTCGCGCGGAGCGTCAAATACGCCGTTGTAACGTCCCAGATAACAGGGATCGTGATAGGTCACGCGGGCATTGACCTTTTTCTTCAGTTGAATCTGACCCTTTTTAACCAGATCCAGCAAAAAAGTGGAATAGTGTTGTACCTTGTAATGACCGCCCAGGGTCGGATATTCATTTTTAAGGGCATTATAGGTGTGCGGGTCGGTGGTGATAATCTCTTCGAACTGGCATCCTTCCAGCAGTTTGATATTATCCTCGGCCAGGGCTTCAAACAAGCCTTCCTCCCCGGCACGGCGCACGTCATTCCCCGCCGATTTTTCACCTTTCATGACAATGCCGAAATCCACTCCGGCGGCATGCAGCACCCTGGCCACCTTTTGGGTGGTTTCCTGGCAGTTTTGATTGTAGGAAGCAAAGTCGCCCACAAACCAAAGATACTTCACCGGTTCCTTGGTCGGGTCTTTCAGCTCTATATCCAACCCCTTGGTCCAGCGGGTACGCTTACGGGCCGATTCGCCAAAGGAGTTGCCCTGTTCATCAAGATTGCGCAGCACCTCGCCCAGTTCATCCGGCATATCGGCTTCAAAAACCATGCGCCGGCGTAGTTGAAGTATGTCGGCCATCGGCTCGTTACCCACGGGGCACACCTCCACGCAAGCCATACAGGTGGTACAGCTCCAAACGGCATCCCTGGATATGGCCACGTCCAGCAGCGGTTTTTCATGGCCCTTTTCAATCTCGGCCCCATGCTGATTGATATAATAACGCTTGTTGATCACCAAAGCCGAGGGACTGAGCGGCGTGCCGCTGTTATGGGCCGGGCACACCTCATGGCAGCGCGTACACATAATACAGGCATAGCTGTCCAGAATCTGCGGCCAGGGCAGATCGGTGAGTTTGGCCGCTCCCGGTTCCAGGGGGTTGGTTTCACGATCCATCATGCCCAGGGGCGTGCGGCGCTCAAAGGCCAGGTTCACCGGGGCAATCATCAGGTGAATATGCTTGCTGTAAGGGAAGTAGGGTAAAAAGACAACGATCAACCCCATGGCCAGCCACCAGGTGATATGGATGCCCAGTTCCAGGGATTCCGGACTCATGCCGGCAAAAAGAACGGACACCAGGCTGGCGGTCGGTAAAAAAGGGTCGCCGTGGCCTTTTTCCGCCAGATGAAAAGCGGTACCCAGCCAGCGGGAGCCCACATGGATCAGGATAAAAATACCGACGATCAGACTGTCGCGCTTAACGCCACCGGCCTGTACGGCGGGATTCAGTAAAACATTTTTATTGAACTCAAACACCTTGGGCTTGCCGATAAAACGGCGGATAAGAAAAAAGATCATACCCACCAGCACAAAGATGCTGAAAATATCAGAAAAAAGATTGAAGGCGCTGGCGATAGGCCCGCCTCCAATCGTTGTCCAGCCATCAACGTAGGCCTCCAGAATGTCATTTACATTTACAAGCAGGTAAAAGCTAAATCCGAAAAAGATCATGGCATGAAAGGTACTGGCCAGGGGACGGGCCTTAAAGATGGGCTTTTGCAGACCGACGTCCACCAGCGCTTTTAAAAAACGCCCGACAATATTATCAAAACGATAGGCTTCCCGGCCGCTGGAAACAATTTTAAAAATGCGTATAAATCCACCGGCGGCAATAATACCACATATCACAACGAGCACAATAAAGGCCATTTGCTCCGTAGACGACAGCATAAGTTTCTCCTAATATCTATTGCGAATTTATTTTTATGCAGGAAAGAAACGCCGAAAGGCAGCGGCTCTTTATTACATAAAAAAAGCACCCCGCCCGAGAGCATGGCGGGATACTTTCCGTCGTTTTTAGTCGAGAGCTTCCGTCAACTCCTCAACTACGTCGAACAGGTCGGCAACCATTCCATAATGGGCCACATCAAAGATAGGCGCATTTTTGTCGCTGTTGATAGCGATGATCGTCGAACTGTTCTTCATACCCTCCAGGTGTTCCGGCGCGCCGGAAATACCCAGAGCGATATATACTTTCGGTTTTACCTTTAGGCCGGACTTACCCACCTGACGCGATTTGGGCAGCCAGCCGGCGTCGATAATGGGACGGGAGGCGGCCACGGCGGCGTCCAGGGCCTCGGCCAGTTCCTCGGCCACTTCGATATCGTCCTTACTGCCTATACCGCGACCGATGGCCACCAGCACATCCTTGGTGGTAATATCCACGTCGGCGCTTTCCGGCATGATCAGTTTTTTAAAGTGCACCTTGCCCGCGCCGGCCGGAGCATCCACCGTTTCCACGGCGGGGCTGCCCTCCTTGCGTCCGGCATCCGCCGGAGCCGAGCCGCCCACAACGGCCACAATGCAGGGACCGCTTCCCAAATCGGTAGTGGCTATAATTTTACCGCCAAACAGGGCCGCTTCCGCTTTTACGCTGCCGTTGGCGCTAACGCCGGTGGCCGCCACCGCCAGGGGCCAGCTTTTTTGCGCGGAAAGGCTGTTGGCCAGTTCCATCCCCATGGAAGAGCCGGTGGTCAGTACCACTTGCGGGTTAACCGCGTCGGCCACGGCGCCCAGGGCCGCGCCATAAGTTTCCGGATTAAAATCGGCCGCGGCATCTACCTTTACCACTTTTGAGGCGGCACCCAGTTGCGACACCATCTCATCCGTGCCCCCGATCAGGGCCACAACCGTGTTCCCCAAACCGTTGGCCATGCCGATCAGTTCAAAGGTGGCTTCATCCAACTGGCCGTTCAAATGTTCGGCAACTACAAGTATATCTCCCATCAGGCCACCCCTTTCTCTTTTAATACTTCCACAATTTCTTCCACATCGCTAAGCATCTTGGCACCACCGCCTTTTTCCGGGTGTTTCATCTCTTCCACGGTGGATGTTACCACATCGCCCAGATCGCCCGCGGCCACCTCTTCGATGGTGGCGGACTGCTGAATCTGGCGCACCTTGGAAACCGGCGCGTAACGCGGGGTTTGGCGCGCGGCCTGAATGCCGATCACACCCGGCAGGTCCACATCAAACTCGGCCATAATACCGCCGGAGTACTCTTTATGAACCGTGGCCGTATTGCCGCTTACCTGCAAACCGGTTACCACGCTCACCGAGGGCATGCCCAGATGAGCCGCCAACAGAGGCGCCAGCCAACCGTCGCTGTCACCGGCGGACTGCACGCCCACCAGCACCAGGTCCGGAGACATGCCGGAAATGGCATTGGCCAGAACCCTGGCCATCTCATGGTTGCCGGCGTAGGGATTGGCGCCGGTAATCTTAACCGCCTTATCGGCCCCCTTGGCCAGGGCGGTAAACAGCATTTTATCCACATCCTCGCCATCCAGAGCCACGGCGATCACCTCGGCGTCACCGGCTTCCTTGGTTAAAATGGCCTCTTCCAGGGCATGGTCATCCCATTCATTCAGCTTCATCTTCAGGTACTCGTAATCGAGCCCCGTGCCATCGTCGTTCAGTTCCAGGTCTTCCACCAGATCGGGAACCTGTTTGAGGGGAACAACTATCTTCATGAATCTACCTCTATGGTTTATTGTTTTAATTTTTTTATATAAAGCGTATTGTTACTCTTCAATGCAGCGGTCGATAATTTCGATGATATCGAGTACTTCCAGCTTGCCTTCGTTGCCCGTGGATTTTACGGCATCCTCAAAACGGGAAACCTCATAGGGGCAGCAGACGGCCAGCACTTCGGCGCCCACGGCAATGGCTTCCTTGACGCGATTTTCGGAAAGGCGCTCGTTGATATTATCGGCCATGAAACCATCCAGCCACATTCCGCCGCCGCCGCCGCCGCAGCAATAACCCTGCTCCTTGTTGCGGAACATCTCGCTAAACTGAATGCCGGGTATGGCATTGAGCAAAGTACGCGGCGCTTCATATTCACCGTTATGGCGTCCCAAATAGCAGGGATCGTGAAAGGTCACCTTTTTACCAAACTCTTTGGTCATCAAGGGTTTAAGCTTGTCCATCATGGCCGAAAGGAACTGCGTGTAATGATCTACATCGTAAGTGCCGCCCATTTTGGGATACTCATTCTTGATGGCATTGTAGGCATGGGGACCGGAGACCACCATCTTTTTAAAATCCAGACTGTTGAACTTTTCAATGTTATGCTCGGCCAGCATTTCATACAGGCCCTTTTCACCGGCCAGGCGCTGGCTGTCGCCGTCGCAACGCTCTTCCGCGCCCAGGGTACCAAAGTTGACGCCCAGCTTTGTCAGCACACGGGCCATGGCCTGGGCAGCATCGTTACCGCGACCATGATAGGCGTAGTAGTCACCCACAAACCACAGCACATCTACCGGCTCGGGATTCTTGGAAAGGTCTTTTACCTCCACATCGGCCTTTTTGGCCCAGCGGGCGCGCTTACGCGGCGACTCGCCCATGGGGTTGCCATACTCGGCGCAATTCTGGAACATCTCCTGCAACTCGGCCGGTACTTCCTTGCCGTCCAGAATGGCCTTTTCCCGGGCGGCGGGCATGATGTCGATCATGTTCACCTCCTTGGGACAAACACGCAGGCAGTTCATACAGGTGGTGCACTGCCACAGGTCCACGCTTTCCAGCAGGTTCATACCCATCTGCAGCTTGCGATAGATTTTACGCGGACCATAGTCCCCCACATTGTCTATCGGGCAAACGCCAATACACTGTGCGCACTGGTAGCAGTTGCCGATGGACTCGGCGCCGGGCAGGGCCCGCAAATCTTCCAGGGGGGTCACATCATAATTCATGATTTCCCGGGGCTGATACATTTTATTCCAATGGCCGGAAATATCAATCCCGTCTACAATGGCGCTGTCTTTTTCCACATAAGAACTTTTTTGCTCTTTCTCCTTTCGGACCATGGTTTTAAAAATCATAAGAACTGATCTCCATTTTTTGAACACCCAGCACTCTGCGCGCCAACTCCGGCAACTCCGGCAGGATGCGGTTAAATTCCTTGGACAATTTCACTCTGAACACGGTATACATATAAACGGCGTAAACACAGGCCATGAATATGTTCGTCCCCCTAAGCCCGGAGGCGATGCGGGAATACCCCTCCTCCAGACCGGCCCGGTGAACGGCGGCCGTCGCCTTACCGATGGCCAGATATTTTTCACCCGGCGTATCGCCCGTTATTTCAACACCGTCGCGCACCAGCAGTTTAAGGGCTCCGTTACCTTTCACGGGGTCCAGTATCCAGGTGGTCCACAGCCAGTATTTTTCCGGCTCGTTATAGTGCAGCAATTCGCTGGCCAGGGCCACGGCCAGGGGCTCATTTAAACCGCTGACGGTAGAAACAAAACGATTGAAACGCTGATCCACCGGTTTATCACCGTATAGCAACAGGGCGATTTCCTTGCGCAACAGCTCGATGCTGTTACCTTTAAGCAGCAGTCCCGCCTTGCGTTTCAGGAAGAAAATATGGCGCATCAGTTTTTTTAAATCCTCCTCGGACAAATCATCCAGATGATCGGGGCGCAGTATCTTTTGAAAGAGAAGCTGCTTGTGCTCCAGACGTTCGCCCATATCATCAAGATCCGCGGAGGAAGCCAGCTTGGTGGCTTCCATTAAAAACTCGTGCGCGGTTTCCTTGTCAACGGTTTCATCGATTACGATTTCATCGTAAAGCATGGTTGCTGTTCTTTCCTGTTAGGCCGGTTGTGCTTCGGCTTTGCGTACAAATCCCGCGGCCTTCATGGCGGCGGCGCCACCCATGGAGACCGAATCTTCCAGATCAGCGGGCCCGGCGGCGGCGCCGGCAACAAAAATGCCTTCACGCGAGGTGGATACCGTATTCAGGCAGCCTCCCGTTGTGCCGATATAACCGTGATGCTCCAGCGGCAGGTCGAAAATTTTGGACATGGCCGTGGTGCCTTCGCTGGGCTCCATGCCCACGGACAAGACAACGACATCCATGGGGATTTCCATGGGACGTCCCAGCGTGGTATCCTCGCCTTTAACCACCACCTGGTCACCGCGCTTGGTCACCTCGGTAACGATACCGCGGATAAAGTTGACATGATACTGCTCCTGGGCTTTCCAGTAGACGTCATCTTCCCAGAAGCCATAGGCCCGCAGGTCAATATAAAAGACAAACACCCGGCAATCCGGCAGTAACTGGCGGATCTCCAGCGCTTCCTGCGAGGCGATACCGCAGCATACCTTGGAACACCACTGGTTGCCGATTTGACGGTCGCGGCTGCCCACACACTGGATAAAGCAAACCTGTTTCGGCTTTTCCCCGTTGGAGGGACGCACAAAGTTTTTCTCCTTGAGCATCTTTTCGGCGTCCACCAGGGTAATAACATCATCATATTCGTAATAGCCGTACATCTGCGTTTCCCGGCCCGGATCAAAGTGCTTGAAACCGGTGGCCAGGATAACCGAGGACACTTCAACCATCTCCTCATCGGCCTTACCCTTGAGCGTAACCATAATATTGGGCGCGTCGCCATCGGCGGCGATGACGGTGGTACCCATTTTAATATCGATTTCCGATCGGCCGGTAACGGCGTCGATCATCTCCTGCATGGCTTCCTGCGCATCGCGCTGATCGGGTGTAAACACGGAATAATGTTCTTCTATGGGTTTGCCGCCCAGGAAATCATTTTTTTCAACCAAAATGGTTTGATATCCCAAATCCGCCAAACCGCGCGCGGCTTCCAGACCGGCCGGTCCGCCTCCAACTACTAAAACGGGTTTCATTCAGCATCCTCCCAAGATAAAAATTCAATTTCACCAGATTTAATTCGTTCTACCTGCTCTTCAAACTCGGCCCAGGCTTTTTCATGATCAATGCCCATCTTTTCCATCAGCGGTTTGTTGTCCACGCCGTGCCAATGCAGCTGGCATACCTTGTAGGGATGGGCGCCCATGGCCAGGGCGGCAAATTGCGAATCGGACAATACCGGAATGCCCACATTACGGTTATGGGCCTTGGCCGCGAACTGGCTCTTATCCAGCGTGGTTACACAGCCGGTATCGTGGGTAATCACCACATCGGGGTTGGCCTCTTCCTTCATGCGCTCTATTTTGCGCAGGGTGGCAAAGGAGCGGGAAAAGTCCCGGCTTACCAGAATGTGCCGGAAACCGAAACCGCAGCAGTCATGCCAGGTGGAATAGTCCTGCAGGTCGGCGCCCAGGGCTTTTACAATACCCGATACGGTTGCCGTGCGCTGACCGTCATACAGATCGCGGTCATAAATTGCATCTTCCACCACCAGCTTATGATAGTGGCAGGCGGGGTGTACCGTCACCACCACATTGCTCAAATCCAGCTTCTGGCGAGCCTTGATTTCATCGCGCATGGCGTGCACCCACTCGGAATAGTGGACGATCTCTTCCGGGAAAACCAGGGGTTTGCCCAGCTTGTCCAGGATGCGTCGCACCTGATCGCGCAATCCCTGATGATGCAGGATTTCGTTGCGGGTTTCCTTATAGTGGCCGTAGCTGGTACCGCAGTGAATTAGGGGAAAGTACCCATCCTGATAGGCCTGGGCAAAGTTACGTATGGCTATGGCCGCCTGCGCCGCGGAGTTGGAAGCCGACGAGGCATAATAGTTCCAGGCGGTGCAGGAGGTCTGATCCTTGGGATCGTAATAGTTGTAACCCAACTGACGGTGCAGCCAGAAAATCGATGTGGAATAGCCGGGGATATGCCCGCACTGTCCACAGGATTTATGATGCCAGGTGTTTTGAATGGGGATTTTCTTTTTACGACCATATTTGGTATCCACCTCAACATAGTTACCTTCCTCTATGCGATGGACGATAATTTCCCCCTTGGCTTCCAGATCGAACAACTGATCCTTGAAGTATTCCGTGGGTATTTCTCCCTTGCGGTCAAAAAAGCGGTCTTTCGCTTTTGTCGGGCCGGGATTTATCACATTAAGCTTAGATGACATAGGCTCCCCCTTCAGGGTTTTTATTTTTCCTTAACAATTATCACGTTTTCACGGTGGCGTTCCATCGGAGGCGGGTCTTCCCGGGATTCACCCACATTGAGTATGTATACCGGTTCCCACTTTTCGGCATTTAGCCCCGTCAGTTCCACCAATTGTTTTTTCACTTTTTCCGATGCAAAAGTCACCACGCCGGAATCCAGACCTTCGGCATGGGACTGCAGCATCATATTTTGTGCCGCGCACCACATGGTGGCCAGGTTATGTTCCATTTTATGGCGGTTGGCATTCTTTTGAGTCAGGGCCAGCACCATCACCGGCGCGGCGCCCAGATCCGCGGCGAACTCAATCGCTTTGTTTTCCCACGCTTCATCCCGTCCCCAGGGCTGATGATCATACATATAGCGCATGTATTTCAGGATGGTGGGATCATCGACAATAACGGTGGCGGCTTTTTCGCGCGCTTGCCCCTTAAGCACTATAAACTTGCGCTCCTGCAGCTGGTAAATACTCAGGGGCGCCCAAATGGCCGCTTCCAGAATATTATTGAGTTTCTTTTCGCTAATGTCCGTGAATTTGTCAAAAGAACGACACGTACGACGTGTTTTTATGAGTTGCAGGGTTTGCTGAGCCAACATACATCCTCCTTTGTGAAGTCCTCTGAAAAGATGCGGTATTTTCAGCTCTTCAACTCATTAATATTTTTAAATGATGACTTCCACCTCATCCAGATCGTAACCATGCTCTTCCAAAAGCTCTTCCATCACCTCGCTCAGGATCATGAAAATTCCCTCATCCAGGGTTTCGATTATATCCAGGTTTCCTGAAAGCTTCCAGATCAGATAAAGCTCCAACTGGGTTTGCTCGCTCACATCCCAGGCCAGCTCGGTGGTATGCAGGGTTTCCGGCGGAATGGCCCGGCGCCAGCTATCCAGGTTTTCGGACACCTTAACCACATCCGGGCCCCAGTCGGGGAAGAAGTCCGGTTGCAGCATATCGGGCGCCACCTGCGTTCCGGTACTCATTACCTTGTAAATAATACGGCTGTAGGCCTGCAGGGCGGTTTTGGCGGATTGAAGTCCGTTTTTAACCGCGACTTCACGCATTATGGTAATAATCCCCCCGGGATTATTTTGCCGCGGACAACGGGTACAGGAAAAGCATTGCGAGCAATCCCACATGCTGTCATTAAGCAACTCATAAAAGGTGTGTACATCTTCACGGGCCATCACCTGGGCATATACCCGCGGACTGAAATCATAAAAACGGGCGGAAGGGCAGGAGGCCACGCATATACCGCATTCATAGCAACCGTACAATGTGGTATGCCAGCGCATATCGGCTTTCACTTCCTGAAACAACCGCTCCTTTTCCTCAACGGGTACATCCTGGTATTTTGCATCTGCATAAATAGAGCCCATCATAATTGCCTCTTCTTATATTAACGTTTTAAATGTGATTTAAAGGCCGCCAACTCCTCCCTGGACGGCGAACCGACGATTCTTTCCAGCTCTTTGCCTTCTCCGGACAAGATGATGGTCGGTATGGTTTTAATGCCTTCCCTGTAAGCCTCCTGCAAACCTTCCTTGTTTTCCAGCTTCACCGTTCGCAGGTTAAAAGCGTCTTTTTCCTGCTCCACCATCTCCCAAACCATGCGCAGGGCCGGGCCGCAACCGGAGCAGGCGGGGTGTGTAAACACACGGATCAACAGCTTATCAGCCATCAAATCCTTCGCAATGGATACATTCACCCAGCTCTTTTTCGGCCATGTAAGCTTCAAAACCGGGGATGGCATCCGCCCCTTTGGCCAGGTTGGCCAAATCGCCTTCCAGATTGTCGGGGCGTACCTTCACAATCCACCCTTCCTTGTAAGGGCTTTTATTCAGAATAGTGGCGTCCTGGGAGAGCTGTTCGTTCACTTCCACGATCTCCCCGGAAAAGGGACATTTTACCGGTCCGACCCATTTGCCGGACTCTACCGTGGCGATACTTTTATTGGCCTTAACCTTTTTACCGGCCGCCTTGGGTTTACAGTGGATCACCGACCCGGCCAGGGTTTGCGCTATATCCGTCATTCCCAGGGAAATGGTGCCGTCACCCAGGTCACGCACCCACACATTGTTTTCCACACTGTAATAAAGATCATCGGGAAGGAGACAATTCTTAATTTCCGCCATAACACACCTCTTTAGTAATTAAGTACTACATCCGCGCTGAGCGCCTCATCCATCATCCAGGCCGCGCCAACGACGTCGTCTATTTCATCGATCAGATCATCCTTGGTCATGTTATGCAGGTCAAGGGCGGCGGAGCAGCAATACAGCTCCACACCGGCTTCCTTGGCATCACGTAAAAAGTCGATAATCAACTTACCGCCTTCCAGGGCTTTTAAATTTTCGGAAACGCCCTTTTTGGCCAGCAAAACACCATCGATTTGAAATACAATTTTAACTTCATTATCCATAACAGCGGCGATATTGGCCATATAAAAGGGCGTGGCGCACCTTTGCGGCGTATCGGGTCCCGATGTCATAAAAATAAATACACTTCCATCTTCATCCATTTTCCATCTCCTTACTTACGGGGTCACTTGTTCAAATAATTGTTTAAAGTCATTCTCATCCACACCGGCCATATCTACTTCCAGCTCGGCCAGGGCTTTATGCAGGCGCTTTTCCAGTTCAGACCTGTCCAGACGCGCCCCCTGAAAGGTATGCGCAAACTCCTTCAGGCAGTTTTGCGGACTCATGGGAAAGTCACCCGAGATGCAAACATCATCCACCACGCCATCGACCACGCGCAGGGTACCGCGGATCAACCCGCCACGGGCCTTATGGGCGGCCTGCAGAATTTTTACGTTAGAAGAAATCTTAACATGCTTCAGGTCTTTTTCGGCCAGTTGAATATCGTTCATCCAGGAGTCGCTGCGTAGCCTTTCATCCCATTCATAAATCTTATCCATCTCTTCCAAAGTGGGCATGGAAGGCACCAGAGTGATGTTGAATATTTCCTCGAAGGAGCTGAGCAGGGCCTCGGCCACATCCTCCAGCTTTGGCAGTACATCCAGCTCTTTTTTCATGGTGGTCATGTAGTCATTAAGACCGGCCCTGACCTTGTCCCGCATTTTTTCATCGGGCAGGCGCAGTACCCGGGCCATGAGTTCGGTGTCAAAATCGAACATCATGCTGCCGGCGAAAACAATACCCTCTTCGATTTCACCGACGCCGGTGCCGCCAATTTTTTTGCCGTTGACATGTATATCGTTGATGGGCCGGAAGGAAGCGTTAACGCTCAGTTTATGATAGGCCAGGATAACCGGCTTGGCCAGAGTTTCAAAACGGGCCTCCAGGGCGCGCGGCAGGCCGAACTCCCTGGCGCGGGCCGAGGGCAGCATCAGATGAAAGAATAGCTGGTTTTGGTCCAAAAGAACCGCACCGCCACCCACATGCCGCCGGATAACCGGAATCCGATTCTCACGGCAGTATTCCGTATCCACTTCTTTGTTCACTTCCTGAAAGTATCCGGTGGAAACATAGGGTGCTTCCGGGCGCATAATGGAAATCGCCGGTTCACTATCGGCGGTCATGCTCTCCGTTATACCGTGATAAATGCTTTGTGAGCGCAAAACACTTACCATTCCCATATCCAGCAATCTTACGTGCATTCGGCCCTCTTTTATACAAACAGTTGAATATCCGCTTCGGCGGCAAACTCCAGAAATGTGGCCGCGCCACCCAGCTCCACGCCATCGATAAATTCATCCTTGGTAAAACCAAAAACATCCATGGTCATCTGGCAACCCACCAGCTTCACTCCGCTTTCCACGCAAATATCACGCAGTTGCTCTACCGTGGCCACACCCTTGCTCTTAAAGGTTTTCTTCATCAATGTGGTGGCCACATCATTAAAACCGGGCAGGTTGGATGAAATCAGGTTGGGAATAGGCCACTCGATATTTTTAAAGGATTTCGGCCCGAAAGGCATTTTCATGGGCATGGAAGGATTGGAATGCGGGGCCACCTTGGCATCCAGCTTTTTCTTTAACAAAGTCAGACCGTAAAAGGTGAAAAATATCTGCACTTCCATATCCATGGCCACGGCGGTGGAAGCCAGAATAAAGGGCGGATAAGCCCAATCCAGAGTACCCCGCGAGGCTATCAAAGCCATTTTTTTTGTATCCGACATATAAAAACTCCCCTCTACTTTTTACGTATAAAGAATATGTACTCATCACCGGACTCTTCATGCGATATCAGCTCATTACCCGTACGCTTGGTCCAGGCAGTCATATCATTGATGGAGCCGGGATCGGTGGCAATCATTTTTAAGACATCACCCGTATTCAGCGTTTCGATGGCTTTTTTGGTTTTGAGAATAGGCAACGGGCAGTTTAACCCACGACAATCCAGTTCCATATTGGCTTGTACATCGCTCATTTAAAATCCTCCAAATGGTTGGTTTAAAAAATTGTACCCAATTGTACATGAGGGAGTTAGTCAGGCGGGGTTATATATAACAATATCCATGCCAGAGAATGTGCAAAATATAACTATCAATATTTCACGGAACTAAAGCTGTTCCGGGGTAATGAATACAAGGGACGGAGGGGGAAGAGAAAGACCCCTGTTTACAGGCAGACAATCAGAGGGGAAGAAAATAATATGGTAAAAACACCACAATCGTGGTATTATCACCCTACTTTGTATTGACAAAATCCCATTTTGTCATTTCATACTTTTTCATTTTTTCACAAAAGTTCTTGTAATGTATACCGGCATGCCTGGCCGCCCGGGAAATATTTCCATCATAGCGTTTCAGAATCCTGGAAATATATTCGCGTTCAAATTTAGCCACCAGCTCGGACTTCAAATCGTTGAAAGAAAGCTCCTCATTAATAAAATACTGGTAACTGTGAGCCTGAGGTAAGCGGATGCAGCCGGAAATTGTTTCCCGGGTCAAACAGTTTCCTTTTTCCTTTATCACCGCCCTTTCGATCACATTTTCCAGCTGGCGAATATTGCCGGGCCAGCTTTGTACCATCAAAAGCTGCACCGCCCGGGCATCGATCTCCTCGATATTTTTATGAAACTTTTTGGCATAGCGGTTTAAGAAATGCACCGCCAAAAGGGGAATATCATCTACGCGGTCACGCAAGGGGGGAAGTTCTATGGGAATCACATTCAGCCGGTAATATAAATCCTGCCGGAATTCCTTACGGGCCACATCCTGTTCCAGCTTACGATTGGTGGCGGCGATCACGCGCACATTTACAGCCAGAGTTTCATTGCTGCCTACGCGCTCGAACTCACGCTCCTGCAAAACACGCAACAGCTTGGATTGTGTCGATGAAGAGATATCCCCCACTTCATCCAGGAATATGGTGCCCTTGTCCGCCTGCTCAAAACGGCCGATACGCATGGTCAATGCACCGGTGAAGGCGCCCTTTTCATGTCCGAACAGTTCACTTTCCAACAGCGTTTCGGCCAGGGCGGCACAATTTACGCGGACAAAAGATTCCTTTTTACGGTAGCTGTTATAATGGATGGCTTTGGCGATCAGTTCCTTTCCCGTACCGGTTTCACCATGGATCAGTACGGTGGCATCCGTATCGGCCACATCGGTTATCAAGTCAAAAATAGCCCGCATTTTTTCATTTTGGCCAATAATACTGCTAAAGTTATAGCGGGAATCCACCTCCCGCCTCAAACGTTTCACCTCTTTTTTAAGGGCCTGTTGCTTGACCGTATTGCGCACAACCGTCACCAGTTCATCATAATTTATCGGCTTGGTGAGATAGTTGAGTGCCCCCTTTTGCATGGCATCCACCGCCTGTTCAATCGAACCGTGTGCCGTAACAATGATAACCGGCACATCAATCTGCATCATCTGCATCTCTTCCAAAACCTGCATACCGGTCATTTTAGGCATCTGGTAGTCGGCAATTATGGTATCGAATTCATAGCTTTTGATTTTTTCAAAACCGATCATTCCGTTCTCGGCCAGGTGTACTTCATATCCTTCCCGTTTAAGATTGGCTTTCATAACGGTTAAAATAGACGGTTCGTCATCGATGACCAATATTTTCGGTTTTATGTTCATGCCGCCCCTCCGCCGATGGGCAGACGTATAACCGCCCGGGCGCCTTTTTCCCCCGGACGCGATTTCAGGGTAAAACTGCCATGATGATTGTCTACGATTCGTTTCACTATGGCCAGCCCCAAACCCGTACCCTTGGCCTTGGTGGTAAAAAAGGGCTTCAGGATATCGTCATAGCTGTTTTCTTTCAGACCGACGCCATTATCTTCCACAATAATTTCCACATGTGGTGTTGTGACATCTTCCTTTATCTGATAGGTAATTCTAAGTTCGGGACGGTCGGTTTCATCCATGGCTTCCACGGCATTCAGGATGATATTTATTATGGCCTGCTCCAACTGACCTTCATTAATAAGCAGGTTGGGAATCGTTTTGGGCGGTTTATAAACCACATTAGCCTTAAGGGCCATCAATTGAGGACGGGTAACCTGCAGGGCCCGTTCCACGGCGGCCATAATGTTTCCCGGTTGCAACACCGGCAGCATCGGTTTGGAAAGTGACAGGAGCTGTGTGGTCACCCCGTTAACCCGCTCCACCTGCTCCTGTATAAGATTGATGTAATTACGGGCCTCCTCATTATCCAGTTCCCCTTTCAGGTAGTGGGCGGCCCCCTGAATGGCATTAAGAGGATTACGCACTTCATGAGCCACCTTACCGGCCATGGTACCGATATCCGCCAGGCGGCGGGCATGCTCCAGATTGCTGCGCATACGCGTGGCATCGGTCACATCTTTTACATACTCCACGATCTGGGTCACTTCTCCATCCTTGTTACGCAGGGGGAAGTTATGCACTTCGAACACTTTTTCCTCACAGCTTTCACGGTCATCCTTGGTACAATAGGTGAATATGGGCTGACCCGTTTCGAAGACACGCCGGGCATTGCAAAAACCACATTTATCCTCCGTACCCGTACACATCTGGTAGCATTTTTCTCCAATCAGCCTGTCACCTGAAAAACCCAGAATACTTTTCATTTTTCTGTTATGGGCCACTACTTTATAGTCACGGTCTATGATCATCACCCCGTCGGAGATACCGTTAAAGATGGCTTCCAGTCTGCTTTTGCTCTTTTCCAGTTCGCGGGAAAATTTTTCAGCCTGATCCTTGGCCCTGCTCAGTTGATGAAAGTTTTCCTTCAGTGAAGCCACCATATGGGCAAAACCACGGTATAACAGATCCATTTCGTCAATAAACTGCCCCTCAGACGCTACATGGATATCCAGATCCAGTTGCCCCTGACGAATCTTGTCCACTTTTTCCGTCAATTCAACCACCGGCTTAATCATAATATGGGCAAACACGATCACGGCCGTTATCCCGCTGGCCATAAAGAACATGGCCAATAGAACCAACAACAGCTGCCGCTGTTGCGGATATTGATCCGCCAACTGATTATAAAGCAGCAGACCGGTTAAGACAACGATCACAACCAGAGCGATACCGGATATCAGGAATTTATATTTTAGTCCCGTTTGCTTCATATGCATTTGTGTTTTAGATGACAACTTACCACTCCGGTCCTTCCCGTGGAGCGGCATACAGACTACTCCAGCGGAAAAGATAAAGAAAAACTTAGTGAAGATAATGAAAAATGTAATATAAAAAATTATGATGTCAAAATGAGTACGGATATCGGCGGTTCAATATTCCGCTATGGGGTTTATAAAAGCGTAGTCAGGCCCTTTCCGGCAAAATAGAGCTTAAGCGGATGCGGAGTCGGTTACGGAACGGGCTGTTATTTTCCGTTTTTCACCTGAATGGTTTCCACCGTACTCGTTGCCAGCAATTCCTGAAGATGATCGGAAGTGGCCTTTTGCATGGAAACCACCGTTTCCGAGACATCGATATTATTGCGCATGCCAAACAGGGTGATATCGAGAATGATATGATTGGTGGCAATATCCACAATGGCCTTGTTATGCGTCCAGGCTGTTTTTTTAGGCAGCTTCCGGTCAGCCTCACCCATCAACAATTCATTCTGATCCACCACCAGGATAATTTTATGATCCCAAAAGGCTTCCATATCATCCTGATTGATACCATAGGTATAAATACATTCCGTGGGCAGATCGATGGTGGTAAAGGAAAAGGCTATTATTTTCACGCCCCGTTTTATGGCCGCGCTCAACTCTTTTTTTAGCATGTCCGCTTCCTGCTGCCAAACCGAGATATAGATCGACTTTTCGGCGCGCTCAATCATCTCACGGGCCTTATGAATCATATTTTCATAACCGACAATATTCCATAAATGGCCCGGTTCCACCGAAATCTCAAAATGTTTCATGGCCTGGCGCACTTCGGAAACCCGTTGTTTAAACTGACGCTCCAACAGATCGAACAACTGATCGGGAGGCAGGGGCATGTATTTTTGCGGCTCGGTATAGGTGCCGTTGACGGCACCCATATTTTCCAGCTTACGGATAACATCATAAATAGCCGAACGCGGTACACCGGATTGTTTACTGAGTTCGTAACGCGTGGCCGGGTTGTGCTGCAACAAGGAGACATAGGCCTTGGATTCATAAAGAGTGAACCCCAGTTTTTTCATGCGCTGTGCTATTTCTTCATATACCATTATGTTCCTCCTTCGGCGACAACAGGAAGTACAGGGCATCACTCAATGCTCCGCTCCAGTTACCCCAATTGTGACCATCGTAAAATGTCCGTATTTTAACCCGGACTTTTCGTTCCCTTAAAAAATCAATAACTTTTTGTTGGTTTTCATCCTGATTTTCCCAATGTCCGTAGCTGATGAAAACTGTTTCACCTTTAATATTCACGCCATTTAACTCTTCAATTATCCGCAAACTGTCCACCCAAAAAGAACCCGATTGAGAAAAAACGCCATCCAGGGTGGCGGCATAATCTTTCAGGGCATAGAGTGCCGTCAGGCCGCCAAGGGAGACACCGCCCATATAGACTTTTTCCGGTCGCCACCGATACTGCTTTTCGCAGGCCGGCAGAATTTCATTCATCAAACGCTCCAGATAGGCGGCATTAAACCGGTATTCCCGCATGCGATCCACCGCATCGATGAATATGGCGTTTACCGGAGGAATACGTTCCTCTGCGGTAAGATTATCCAGCACCACGGCGGCTTGCCCGTAGCGGATATAATCCCCGCCGTCATTAAACACCAAAAGCGGCGCCCCGGCCGCCGCGGAAGAATGGCGGTATATATAGGCCCGGTATTCCAGGCCGCCCCCCCGGTATGTTACCGTATCGGGAACCGTATAAACTTTGTTACGCTGACGCAAGGTTTCCAACGGAAACCTGTAAGCGGGCATAAAAAGCAGAGAATTGTGGCCATATCCCCCCCGGGACACATTTACATTGAGCGAATCAATCTGCCAGTTTTTTCCAACAATCAACTTATACTCCACGCGGGCATCTTCCGGGAAGACCTGTCGGTTATAGTACAGATCGGTACCTATAACCTTTAAAAAGGGATGGCTGTCCGGTGACCACCCGTTAAAGTCACCACTTAAATAAACAGGGATATCAACCCGGTTGCGGTAAATAAAATAGACCACCGAGTCCTCTATCACTGGAAAAGTCACCCGTTGCCCCAACCAGAGATCCACGGTGTACTGGCGTTCCGCTTCCGGCAGGTCCGCCATTTCCAGCAGTAGATCATTAAATTTTTTTTCCTGCCGACAGGCAAAAAAAAGAGTGCTTATTAGGCCAAAAAGCAGTATGAAAAACATACCCTTTTTGATTGTTAATAAATTGTGGATAACTTTTTTCATATATTACGCTTGTACACCTTTTCATGGCTATCCTAAGCGATTACCCATGGTATCCTGTTTATTTTCAATAACTTAGCTTATTACAATCAAATTAGGAATATATGGGTATGGCGAAATTTCGCCATACCTGTGATCCTGTATTTTGTGGAAAACTTCATGGTTATCAACAATCTAATCCGTCACTTTAACTTCGGTGGAAAGGTGACGGAACCAGAAAAAATACAAACCCGTTGACAAGGCCAGCAGTATCACGCCCAACCAGGCAAATTCATCCCAGCGTTTCATGATTACGGCCATTCCTGTCAAAAACAATACCACCTGCCAGGGTACGGCAAAAAAGGTGGCAATGATATCCCGGCGGTTTTCCTTATTGATTTTTTCCATCACCTCGCCCTTGATCTTTTTACGAACCGGTCCCCAGAAGCCAAAGGGACGTGTACGCTTATAGAACTCCAGCAACACCTTCTCTTCGGTCGGTGGCGCAAGATAGGTACCGATAATCATCCCGACAAGCGAAGCGGAGGTGGCGATCATAAAAGCAAAATACTCGGGAATCTCCGGTAAAAAAAGACGTTGTAACACGGCGGCCACCATACCGGCCACGGTACCGGCGGCAAAACCGTATCCATTCATGCGCCACCAATACCAACGGGCCATGGTCGGCACCAGTAATCCCGCGCCCAGGCTGGAGGTAATCCAGCCCCAGATCTCATTGATATTGTTGATCAGCAACATAAACCCCAGTCCCAGAACAACCAATATTACCGAGGCCCAGCGGCTGTGGGCCATCAAGGTTTTTTCACTGGCCTTGGGATTGATATAAGTCTGGTATATATCCTTGACCCAATAGGCCGCTCCGGCATTCACGGTGGAATCGAAGGTGGACATGGCCGCGGCCATCAACCCGGCTACCAGTATGCCCTTAATACCGATGGGCACCATCTCGTTTATTACAATGGGCAAAACCGCCTCCGGGTCTTCTATGACCCCGCTCTGCGTACCGAAGACAATACCCAGAATGGCAATGGCGGCGATAAAAGGCCAGCGAAAAGCCAGCAAGACCGTCCAGAACAGGGAGAGTAACCCCGACTCACGGTCACTACGGGAAGCAAAGAAACGCTGAATCATGTACTGAGAGGTACCACCGGCGCCCTCGATAGTCACCTTGACCAGATAAAAAAGAATGGCTATGCCAAAAAGATTATATATCGAATAGGCCGAACCCGCGGGCAGGTTCAGTTCCCAACTGGGCCAGACACTGGTCCAGGCCTCGCGGGTGGTATCCAGGGCCATGAAGGTGCCGTCCCGCATGGGCACGGATACCTGAAAGGCTTCCGGCAAATCAAAACTGAAAAAGGCCAGGCCACAGATAAAAACAATGGTACCAAAAATAAGCAGACCCTGAAATACGTCTGTCCAAACCACACCATACAAACCACTGGCCACGGTATAGATCATGGCCAAAACGATCATCAGGGTTGCCGCCCAAAATTGAGAAGGCAGCCCCAGGTAGTCAGGTATACCCAAAAACTCGCCCACAAACTTTCCGGAGCCGATGGCAAAATAGGTGATCATGGCAATAGTGACTATTATAATGGAGAAAGCGGCAATCAGACGGGCCACATCCCCCTGGCGCCCGGTGCCGAAACGAAAATGCATCCATTCCGCCAGGGTCATCACCAGGGCCCGGCGGTTCCATTTTCCCTGAAAGATCATCAGAAAGGCCATAATCAGCGTTACGCCACCGCGGATTTCAATAAAAAACCCCGAGGCGCCAAGCGCGAAAATAAAGGCCGTGTTGATCATGGTACCGCTGACATCAAGGTTTGATGACATTCCCGAGGCCCCCAGGGCCCACCACGGCATATTACGTTCACCCAAAAAATAGGAGCCGATGTCCTTGGAGGCCTTACGCTGAAAATAAAGACCTACGCCGACCATGCCAAGCAGATAGACGACAACAATAGAATAATCGAGTACACTCATGCTTTCCCCGTTATATTATAAATGATTGAAAGGCAGGATATTTTTCTTTTTGCTTTCGCCAAAGCAAAGGGAAAAATACCATTGGTAATAAAAAAAGGCCGGCCGCCGGAGCGGCCGGCCTGAAAGCTTAGCTTACTTCATCAGGATCATTTTCTCGGTTGCCGAGAATTTCTCCGCGGTCAGCTTGTAAAAATAAACACCGGAAGCAACCTGATTTCCGGCGCTGTCCTTACCGTTCCATACGCGCGTATGGGAACCGGCGGTCACATTGCCGTTAATCAGCGTGGCAATCTTCTGGCCCACAACATTGTAAACCGTCAGCGTTACCTTACCGGCAACCGGAACGGTAAACTTGATGGTCGTTGAGGGGTTGAAGGGGTTCGGATAGTTCTGATCCAGCTCGTAAACCGTCGGAACATCCGGGGTATGACCGATGGAGGTCAGCGACTTTAACGGATCGAATTCCTGCTGGTCGGACTTATCTTCCTGGTTGGTCCAGGTATCAGTCGGCATATTCCAGGGCAGCGTGGGGAAGCTGCGGGCCTTATCCTGACCGATGTAGCGGATACGATAGGCAAAATCGCCGTAACCGGCCGGCTCGTAGGTCCACATGCCATCCTGGCTGCGCCAGGCGTAGCGATACTCAAAGGTATTAAAGGTCGGTGTTACCAGCGACAGGGTACCGGTAAAGATGTTATCCCCGTCATCGTCGGTAAGCCTGAGAACGCGCATTTCATCAACATCTTCCCATCCCTGCGTATTGACAAAGGAAGGCATTTCGCCGATCCAGTACAGGGTATCGGTAGCAGGATTAAAGGGCACGGCCTGCAGATCACCGTCCATGGCCGGAGCCATATCCACGGAAAAGAC
>WGCN01000191.1 GCA_015493745.1 Calditrichales bacterium | reverse complement strand
TTTCGGAGGTGTGGCTGAGCAGCTCCCGGGCCAGCCATCCGGCCAGGATGCCCGCCAGACCGCCGGTCAGATTGTTAAGGCCGAAAAAACGTCCCCGCCTCTCCGGTGAAACGGTGGTACTCAGCAGATAGGAGTATACCAGTTGGCCCATGGAACCGGCCATAAAAAAGAGCATCAGCAGGCCAAAGGCCAGGATAACGGTCAGCCCGGGGTTGGAGTCGGCCAGAAACCAGACCACAAAGCCCATGATGAACCAGACCAGGCTGCGCAGATAGATGGCCCCGACCAGATATTTCTTTTTGCAGGGCCGCCGGCTTAGAAAATGGGCCAGCAACAGTTGCGGCGCCACCACGCCTATTCGCTGAATGGTGGAAAGCAGTCCCACCAAAATTTGCGACCCCGTCAGCGAGTAAATAAAAGAGGGCAGGATGGAGTTTTCCTGAGAAAAGGCAGAGCCGAACTTAAAAAAAGTTCCATGCCAGATACCGGCGATTATATTGCGCTTTTCATTGGGCCATTTTGTCTGCCCGTCCGCGTCCCTCATTGTGCCTGAAGGGTTTCAAACTTTCCCGTTGCCGGGTTCAGTTTTAAAAAAGCGGCCAGGCCCCGTTCCTGCAAGGCTTGCTCGATTTCGGCCAATGACTTTGCCCGGCTCAGATAGATATGGATACCGCGCTCCGGCATACGTTTTAAAGCGCCCTTGCCGATGGAGCGAATGATAATGGCCCCGCAATCGGCAATGGTTTCCTGTATGCGGCGGCCCTTGCCGGGAATATCGTGACCGGGTACGGGGTTTTCTCTTTTTTCCACGGGAGTAAGCCTGCCGTTTTCAAGTTCGTAAACGGCAAAGTAGCGGCTCTCACCAAAATGGTTGGTATTAAAGGTGTTGTCGGCAGTCAGCCCGATAGCGATACGCATGACGGTCTCCGTAGTTTATGTTTCCATTTTGGATGAAGCTGCAAGGCTTTTGTGACATAAATTCCTTAAAATTATTCCCGTTTAGCCGGAGCCTGCCCATAAGTCTGTAAAACAAGGTATAAAAATAGTTACTCATAAAAATATAGGAGAAAAAAATGGCTAAATCCCTTCGGTATATGCCCTTGTTGTTGGTGTTGTTTTGTACCCTGCCGGTACCGGCCTCGGAGAAGCCCATTTATAAATTAACCATCGACGCGCCGGTGGAAGCGGTTTATGATTCACTGTATGCCGCCCTGGAAAATGAACGCTTTTTTGTGGTGTTCGAAGCCAATATCCTGAAGAATATTTCCCGTTTTGCCGAACGCTGGGGCGCAGACTTCAATAAAAGTAAACTGACCGCTCTGCGCAGCATGGTTTTTTGTAACGGCTGGTATGCCAACAAGGTAAGCGGCGAAGACCCGGAGATGACCGCCCTGTGCCCCTTAAGCGTCACATTGATTGAAAAGGATGGCCGTACCACTCTTTTGTTTGTAAAGCCGGCCCTCTTGGCTAAAGGCAGTACGGCGGAAGGAACCCTGCGGGAAGTGCAGCAGACCATCATCGCGGTTTTTGAAAAAACGGCAACCCTGTTTGAGGGAAAATAGTTTGCCGCCTTTAAAGGCCTTAAGCTTATTTAGTCCGCTATCTATGCCATATAGCCTTATGGCTGTCAATATGGCATCGTTTCTTTATGTCTGAGAATTTAGCGTAACCCCTTGTTATTATTGGGGTGACCCGTTTATTTGATCTTGGCATTATTGTTGCATGGTAAGGGGCAAAATGAATTCAAATTCTCAGATAAGGAGGAACTAATAAAATGGGAAAAATAATAGGAATTGACCTGGGAACAACCAACTCGGTTGTATCCGTAATGGAAGGCGGAGAGCCGGTAGTCATACCCAACTCCGAAGGAACGCGTACAACCCCGTCGGTTGTGGCATTTACGAAAAAAGGCGAACGATTGGTGGGCGCCCCGGCCAAGCGCCAGGCGGTTACCAATCCTGAAAACACGATTTTTTCGATCAAACGTTTTATGGGACGTTTTTATCACGAAGTGGATAATGAAATCCATGAAGTGCCCTACAACGTGGTAAAAGGCAAGAATGATGTGGTTATGGTGGATGTGGGTGACAAGCAATATTCTCCCCCTGAAATCTCGGCCATGATCCTGCAAAAAATGAAACAGACGGCGGAAGATTATCTCGGTGAAAAAGTAACCGAGGCGGTTATCACCGTTCCCGCTTACTTTAATGACGCCCAGCGTCAGGCCACCAAGGATGCCGGTAAGATTGCCGGTTTGGAAGTGAAGCGGATTATCAACGAGCCGACAGCCGCCGCTCTGGCTTACGGTCTGGATAAAAAGAAAGAAGAAAAGGTCGCCGTATTTGACCTGGGTGGCGGTACTTTCGATATCTCCATTCTGGAAATCGGTGACAACGTGGTTGAGGTTAAATCCACCAACGGGGATACCCATCTCGGTGGTGACGACTTTGATCAGCGCCTGATCGACTATCTGGCCGATGAATTTAAAAAAGAAGAGGGCGTGGATCTGCGTAAAGACCCCATGGCCCTGCAACGGCTGAAGGAAGCGGCGGAAAAAGCAAAAATCGAATTGTCTTCCTCCACCTCCACCGAGGTGAACCTGCCCTTTGTCACGGCCACGGAAAGCGGCCCCAAGCACCTGAATATCACGGTGACGCGCGCCAAGTTCGAGCAAATTTGCGAAGACCTGATTCAGCGCACGCTGGAGCCCTGCCGTCTGGCCCTGAAGGATGCCGGTTTATCAACCTCGCAAATCGATGAGGTGATTCTGGTGGGTGGTTCCACCCGTATCCCCAAGGTACAGGAAGTGGTTAAGGAGTTCTTTGGCAAGGAGCCCCATCGCGGCGTGAACCCCGATGAAGTTGTGGCTATCGGCGCCGGTATTCAGGGAGCCGTACTGACCGGTGAAGTGAACGACATCCTGCTGTTGGATGTTATTCCCCTTTCTCTGGGTATCGAAACCCTGGGCAATGTGTCCACCAAGCTGATTGAAGCCAATACCACGATCCCGACCAAGAAGTCGCAAATATTCTCCACCGCGGCCGATAACCAGACCTCGGTTGAGATTCATGTGCTGCAGGGTGAGCGTCAGATGGCCGCCGATAACCGTTCCCTGGGCCGTTTTATTCTGGACGGCATACCGCCGGCACCGCGTGGCGTGCCTCAGGTTGAGGTAACCTTTGACGTGGACGCCAACGGTATTCTGAACGTTTCGGCCAAGGATAAGGCCAGCGGCAAGGAACAATCCATACGTATCGAGGCTTCCAGCGGACTGAGTGAAGCGGAAGTGGAAAAAATGCGTAAGGATGCCCAGGCCCACGCCGCCGAGGATAAGCGCAAGCGCGAGGAGATCGATACGCGCAACCAGGCCGACTCTCTGGTTTACCAAACCGAGAAGCAGCTTAAGGAGATGGCCGATAAGATTGCCGATGAGGATAAGACAAAAATCGAAACGGCCATCGGCCGCCTGAAGGAATCGCTGAAAGGTTCCAACATCGATGAGATCAAATCGGCGATGGATGCGGCCAATAGCGCCTGGAATGAAGCCGCTCAGAAAATGTATGGCAGCGGACAGGGTCCCGAACAACCGGGTGCCGGTGCCGCCGGAGCCCAGGCGGGCGCCGAAAGCGCGGAAGAAGCCAAAGACGGTGATTCCGTGGAAGATGCCGACTATGAAGTGGTGGACGATGATAAAAAATAAGCATTTAGCTTAACTGAAAATTAAACCCCGGTCAGACTCGGCCGGGGTTTTTTTGTTTGTACCCGTATAATATTTCCGGCTGTCTTTTGTATCCTTTCCCCACTTTTCGTATCTATAATGTTGTTCGGTTTTGACTTATGTAAACATACTATAACAAGGAGTGGCTTTGGAGGTTCTGGGATATATCGGCGCCCTGGTTATCGGTTTGGTTTTGGGGCTAATCGGTGGCGGGGGGTCTATTTTAACCGTACCCGTACTGGTCTTTCTGTTGGATGTGGAGCCCATTGTGGCCACGGCCTATTCCTTGTTTATTGTGGGCATCGGCGCCCTGGCCGGTTCGTTTCAATACTACCGGCGGGGACAGGTGGCTCTTAAAACCGGAATTGTTTTTGCCATCCCCGCGTTTATGGCTGTGTTTGCCACCCGGCGTTTTATCATCCCCGCCATTCCCGATCCCATCGGTGATCTGGGCTTTATGGTATTGACCAGGGATATGGCGGTGATGCTGTTGTTTGCCCTGTTGATGATCACGGCCAGCATCTCCATGATCCGCGGGCGAAAAATAAAGGAGATCAGCACCGACCATAAAATGAATATTCCGCTGATCGCCGTTGAGGGGATTGTAGTCGGTGTGCTGACCGGTCTGGTGGGCGCCGGTGGCGGATTTCTGATTATCCCGGCCCTGGTGGTTCTGGCCCATCTGCCCATGAAGGAGGCGGTAGGCACATCGCTGATGATCATCGCCGTGAAATCGCTGATCGGTTTTTTGGGAGATATCGGACAAATGCCCATTGACTGGCTGTTCCTGACTTTTTTTGCCCTGCTAACCATCGCCGGTATTTTTATGGGATTGCAACTCTCGCATAAAATCAGCGGCGCCCGCCTGAAACCGGTTTTCGGCTGGTTTGTTTTGGTGATGGGCACCTTCATCCTGATCCGGGAAGTTATGG
Source organism: Calditrichales bacterium (assembly GCA_015493745.1). Lineage (GTDB taxonomy): Bacteria > Calditrichota > Calditrichia > Calditrichales > J004 > J004. The sequence continues at coordinate 1,858 of WGCN01000191.1, read as the reverse complement.
CCTGAGGAGGAGGGGGTAATATCAAATACAAAATAAAAAATAAAAAATACAAAATGGAAAATAAGACGTAAAAGTAAAGAAGGAGTTCAATATGTATTTTGAGCGCATTTATGAAGAGGGACTGGCCCAGGCCAGTTATCTGATCGGTTGCCAGGCGACCAAGGAGGCCATTGTCATCGATCCCAAGCGGGATATCGACACCTATCTGGAGATAGCCAGGCGGAAGAATTTTAAGATTACCCATGTAACCGAAACACATATCCACGCGGATTTCCTCAGCGGCAGCCGCGAACTGGCCCGTGTCACCGGCGCCACCATGCTGCTTTCCGATGAAGGCGGTCCGGACTGGCAATATCAGTTTGAACATGAAGGGCTGAAGGACGGCGATACGTTTATGGTGGGCAATGTGAAGTTTGAGGTGATGCATTCACCGGGACATACCCCGGAGCATATCTCCTTTCTGCTGACCGATACCCCGGCTTCGGCCAAACCCAGCATGATTTTTACCGGAGACTTTGTTTTTGTGGGTGATGTGGGCCGTCCCGATCTGCTGGAAGCGGCCGCCGGTATTAAGGGCTCGCGTATTGTGGGCGCCAAACAGATGTTCGAATCGCTGAAGCGTTTTAAAGCCCTGCCGGATTATATACAGGTCTGGCCGGGACATGGCGCCGGTTCCGCCTGCGGCAAGGCCCTGGGCGCCGTGCCGGGTTCCACCGTCGGTTATGAAAAGATCGCCAACTGGGCCCTGCAATATGACGAGGAAGAACCTTTTGTAAAGGCTTTGCTGGAAGGCCAGCCCGAGCCGCCGAAATACTTTGCCATGATGAAAAAACTGAACAAGGTGGAGCGTATCATCCTGACCCAGGTGCCGCGCATCGAAGAGTGGACTAAAGAGCGCCTGCAAAAAGCGCTGGATGAAAATATGACCGTCATCGATACGCGCAGCAAGATGCTGTTTGCCTACGGACACATTCCGGGAACGATCAATATTCAAAATAATAACGCTTTTTCCAATTGGGCCGGCTGGTTGCTGGACTACGACGAGCCGGTGGCCGTTATCTGCGGCGCGCATGAAATCGATGAGATCACCCGTAAACTGATGCGTATCGGGCTGGATAATCTGGTGGGCTATTTTACCGATATCGACGGCTGGATAGAGGAACACCCCATGCAGCGGCTCAATCATATCGAACCCCATGAACTGGAAGGGGTGCTGAAAAGGAACAACGCCGTGGTTGTGGACGTGCGTGGTATTAACGAATATAACGCCGGGCATATTAAAGACGCCCTGCATATTCAATTGGGCGATTTGCCGAATCGTTTAAACGAACTGGACAAGGATAAAAACATTATCATGCACTGTGCCGGCGGAGACCGTTCCAGCACGGCCTGCAGTATTTTGCAAAAGCATGGATTTAAGAATGTCATCAATCTGGCCGGGGGCTACGGTGCCTGGATGGAAATGGTTTTATCCTGATACGGGAATGATGTGAAATGAAGCCGCGGCCTTTGGTTTGTGGCTTTTTTTATGTCCGGATTCATCTGTTGCCCTGATAAAATTCCCGGGCCGGGAAAAGGAAAGTCTCATTTGATTCTGCAATGCCTTTGTATTATGATGAAATATCATGATGGAGGTTGCGTATGGGTTTGTTGTGGGGTATTGATCTGGGGGGCACAAAAACGGAGTGCGTGGTGCTCCGGGCCGGCGATAAGGAGATATTGGCCCGGAAGCGCACGGCCACGCCGGTTGAGGCGGGTTATGGGGCCATCCTGCAAAACATCCGCCGCCTGATGCACACGGTGGCCCGGGAAAATCGTTTTCCCCTTCCGCAAACGGTGGGCATCGGCACGCCGGGTA
>WGCN01000190.1 GCA_015493745.1 Calditrichales bacterium | reverse complement strand
TAACTGAATGGCCTGTCCTGCTCCACGGTGTCATTATCCACGATAACGCTACTGGCGTTGATATCACGCTCACGGGGTACAAAGACATTGGCGCCCGCCTTTTCCAGCATGGGGATAAGATAGGGAATGGTGAAGGCGCCGGGCATCAGGTCTTCCACCGTGCCGAACAGACGGGCCCGTTGCCACATCCAGCGGTCGCGGCCCTGATCGTAGTACCAGCCATGGCTGTGCCACAGGGCGATATTGTTGCCGTACAATCCCTTTCCCGGGCCTGTGCGCTCCGCCGGGCGGACTATGGGCGCGGGACGTTTTTCCTTAACGGCCAGGCGCGCGCTGTCCGCGGGAAAGGTCTGGCGGTAAAAATTGGGAACCAACTGTTCAACGGGGATGTCCATGCTGCGCATCTGCAGGCTGTATTTCTTATAAGGATCGGAGAGTGTTTTGCCCAGTTCCGTGTAGAGGGCCGCCACATTGTCCTCGCGAAAGGGGCTAAAGGAAAACTCCTTGTTCAGCCAAATGGTGAGCGCCCTGTTTTTGCGGTCGACGCGGATACTGTCGATGCGGGTGGCCGGGTGAAGGTTGATGGGATACTTTTCCGTGTCGATCAGGTAGAGAAAGGTTTCCACCTGACGGTGTACCCTTGCCGTTTCCTTATCCATGGTACTGTAATCATAGGAAATACCGCGGCTGCGAAACTCGGGCCGGCAGCCGTTCCAAAGAAGGGAAAGAAAAAACAGCCCGAACAAAATCGCCGGGCGCGCGCTAAGTGTGCTTTTTATCATGACCATGCTTCTCAATTAGTTCGGTATCCGAACTTATTGATTTCAGAGCCGGGAATCAACGGAATTATTCACAACCATACTCTCTTTCCGGCGGCCGCCTTTAACCTTATAGAAGATAGCGTATACTGAAAGCGATGGTTTTATTTTCAAAGGTGACCGGTATGTATTTATTGAATTGCTTAAAGTAAGGCACCTTGTTCTGTATATAGTAAGCATTGAAAATAATATTTTCCAGGGCGCTGTCCGTGCTAAAGGGAAACCAGTTAAGTTCCACCCGGATGCGGTTGCCCTCCCGCTGGTATTCATCGTTGTTGTCATCCTTAAGGAAAAAGTGCCAGTCATACTGGGCGTTCAGAATGAAAAGCTGGCCGCCAAACAGTTCCTGCGCCCAACCTACATTGAGACCGTAATATAAATCCACCAGTTTGTTAAAATTGACCACTCCGGGCCCGTCATTGTTGATAAGCGAGGGTTCAGAACCTTCCCGAACCTTGGCAAAATTGACGCCGAAATTGCCAATACCGCCCTGTCCGCCCAGGGTGAGGGGGAAAGACCTGAAAACTCTTCCGGAAAAAACCAGGCGTAAAAAGTCCATTTCGGCATAGCTGCCCTCCAATCCTTCACCCGGGGTTAGCGGCCACTTATCACTGGTCTGATTGCCGAATTCATCGAATACCGGTACATAACCGTCGGCCCAGGAGTCTCCGGTATAGGCTTTATCCGTGGTATATTTATACTCTTTATTAGGGGAAATCAGGTTGAGCAGACCGGTGATCAGCAAATGCCCGGCATAAGTACTGAATTCTCCAAACCCCTGATCGCTGTAACTTGCCCAGCCAAAGGGAAAATATATAAAACTGCTCTTGTCGTTATATGTTACCAGGTTACGGGGTTCGTAAGGCTGTCCCTCGTAAGAGACATAGGGGTTGATATAGTTGGTTGTCTGAAAATCGATGCCCATGACGAGGCCGTCGCGCAGATTGTCTCCGGCCATGATAAGGGACGGCAAAATTAAAACGATTGACAATAAAAATAAGCTTTTCCGCATAGGTGCTCCTTTTCCCTGTTTTTGGCTTTACATGTTATTTCAAAAGAATCATCCGCCGGTTGGCGCTTATGTTGCCCTCAACGATAAGGCGGTAAAAATAGAGGCCGCTTGAAAGATTGAATCCGTTAAACCGTATGCGGTGATTGCCCGGCGCCCGGTTTTTATAGTGATATTCCGCCACGCGCCGTCCGCTCACGTCAAAAACCCGTAGGGTAACGTCGGCGGCGGAGCCGAGGGTGTAGGGTATGGTTGTGGCCGGGTTAAAGGGGTTGGGGTAGTTCGCGCCCAGTCGGAATGACCGGACGGTTTGCGCCTCGGGCTTCTCCATGCCGGTCGCGGTTTTTCCGGTAAGAAAACGGTTGACGTAAAATTCCCCGCCGGCGACGATTTTGTCGTTATCCCAGGCCATGGCGGTGATGGTTTCCCCCGATCCGGCCACGCCGCCGATGCCGCTTCCACCGGTATAGGCGTATCCGTTGTCGGCAAAAGTGCTGTCAAGCTGGCCGTCGGGCGTTAAACGGGTGATGGCAAAGTTCCACCAGCCGGTGGATTTGGCCTTGCGTCCGCCAAGATAAATAAAATCGTTGTCATCGATTAATACAAAACGCGCTTCGGCTTCTTTAAAGGAAGCGTTTAGCGGCGTCTCTGTTACAGTCGCGTATCCGTTTTGTCCGAATGTCGAATCTATGCTGCCATCGGTGTTTAGCCGGGCCGCGGACATTTTGTGCAGATAAAAGCTGCCGGTTTCCCGTGATCCGGCCATGATCAGTTTGCCGTCGCTTTGCAGGGCGGCGGCGGCCTGCTCGCCATCCGTTGATGAATAGACCATATCAACCCAGGCAATGCCATTGGCGGCATATGAAGAGTCTATCGCGCCGCCGGTGTTAACGCGGACGGCAAAATTGCGGTTGTCCACACGACCCGTAACAATGATTTTGCCGTCATCCTGAAGAATGATTTGTACCTCTTCTTCATCTATGCCCGCTCCTACATTGTATGAACCGCTTCCCTGTTGGGCAAAGGTTTCATCCAGGCGGCCATCGGCATGGTAAAGGCTCACAAAAATGTCGGAAAATCCGCTGACGCCCGCCGCTATGATCTTATCATCGCCGGTGATTAAGATATCATTTATGGCCGGGCTACCGGTATTCTGAAAGACGAAGGCGCTGTCGATCGATCCGTCCCTGTTTAAGCGAACCATCCGGCCGTTATCATTGCTGACTCCGGCAAGAACTATTCTTTCGTCGGACTGCAGGGCGGCCGCATAGCAGCGGTCATCGTAGTTGCCTTCCTTAAAATCAATCAGGCTGACGCCATTGTCGCCGAAGGTGCTGTCGATCTGTCCGTTTGCCCGCAGCCTGATGGCGGCAAAATCAAAATTCCAGGTTTCCGGTTCCCCGACGCCGGCCATGATGATACCACCGTCATCGGTAACAACTAAATCATAAAAGGTATTTCGATTGGATGTGGGTGTGTAATAGGTGGTTACGCCCCCGTTATAAGCCGGGTCAATAAATGTCGGGTCTTCCTGAGCCCAAAGATGGTTTACCTGGGCGATCAACAAAGCGCAGCATAGCATGTTCTTAAAAAAAGTGTTCAGCATAAAATTTCTCCTCTAACTTCCTGTTACGATGGATAGAACTTTTTTGTCTTTTGCGGGGACAACCCTGTCCTTTCTAAAATCGCAAAAGATATGCCATATAAAAATTTGTTGTTTTTATTGAACTTGGGGATATAACGCTACTTTTCTGTCGTCCGATTGAGACAAAAAAGGGCCGGATTGTGTTGCTTCCGCGCGACAAGCAAAAATTCCGGCCCGTGAAAGGTACAGGCCGGATAGATATGAAAAGTGTTAGGGGATGGAGATAGTCATCTGTTTAACGATTTCGGCCACGGCCACGTAGTATTTATCATCGGTGGTATGCAGAGCGTGGTTATAGCGCACTACCTGCAATAGCGCCTCGCCTTTAAAACCGGAAATATCCGTTTTGTTGATTTTTACCTTACCATCATTAAAACGGATACCGCTTTTGGTAAAGGTTTTGCTGTTGTCCAGGTCAACCAGATTAACGAGTATCGAGTCGCCGCCCGTGCTGCCGCTCCAGTAAATGGCCAGCCCGTCGCTGATATCCACGGTTCCGCCGGTGGGCGAGGTGATGTTGAAAGACCGGGGGCTGGTTACGCTAAGGCTAAAGGCGGGCACCTTATCCGATCCGCCGATATCCCATTTATGTTGTGAGCCGTTAAAATAGACTCCGGACAGGTTGGAAGGGCTGGTTTGCGAGAAAGAGGTGTACCAGGTGCTTCCCGAACTGCTTTCCGCCGACAGGGGTTGTTGATTTATATAGACATCCCCGGCATTTTGGCCTTCTCCGAAAAAAGCATAACCCATGGCAAACTGAACCGCCGGGAAGTTGGGCACGGTTTGGAATTCAAAGGAGATGGTAGCCATAAGACCGCCGAATTCCTGATCGCCGCTATAATCAATGCTGGGGATGGGTTGTCCGCTTTTGTTGGTCGGGTCGTCATTGGCCGCGGAGTCGGTTGGGTTTTGACAGCCTCCCAAAAAGGCGGCCGCCAACAGAACGGTTGTTATTATCATTAAGGGTTTTCGCATAATATATTCCTCCTTAAAAGGGTTTTGTGGTTTCCATTTGTCTTTCCTACTACAAGGGGCGTGCCAACGTGTTCTTACGCCGCCGCGGGCGGAAAAATGTCGTTACCGGGTAACAAAAAGGCCTTTCTGCCTGTTGTTTAAATGCGACAGACGCGGGTGTTTTTATGGGGATGTTTTTTATAAGACTTGCAAATGGCCGGGATTTAATTATTTTATCAGCATACGGACAGGAGGCTTTAAGCATGTCACCCCGGTTAAATAAATATACGACAACCATAAAACGCACTGTTTTTCCTATCGGCGGGGGCGGCCTGTCATTCCTGTATACGGATAAGGGCTTTGAACAAAAGGTTGTTCTCTTGCATGGCATACCGGCCAGTTCCGAGCTGTGGCGCGACACGATGATAGAGATGAGCCGGGAGCCCCTGGATATCTACGCGCCGGATCTGCCCGGCTACGGCGCTACCCGCTTTCCATTGACCGATGATTTTTCCCTCAGCGGCGCGGCGGATAAGCTGGCCTGGTGGGTAGAGCACCATTTAAAGCAACCCGTTTGGCTGGTGGGGCACGACCTGGGCGGGGCGGTGGCTCAGATCATGGCCGTGCGCTATC
>WGCN01000189.1 GCA_015493745.1 Calditrichales bacterium | reverse complement strand
GCCTTGCTGCGATGGCTGATAGAGTTCTTTAAATTTAAATCCATTTCGGCAAAAGTACAAGCTTTTTCCACAAATTCAAAAATCGGATCGTAACCAAAACCGTTTGTGCCCCGGGGCTGCCCGGTGATAACCCCATGGCAGCGGCCCTCAAAAATATGCGGCGCACCGTTATCGATATAAACCACAACCGCCTGAAAATAGGCCGGCGGTTTCACCAGGCCCTGTTTTTTTAAGCGTTCCAGCAGTTTACGGTTATTCTGCTCATCCGTGGCTCCGGGGCCGGCATACCGGGCGGAAAAAACTCCCGGTTCGTTATTTAAGTCCGGAACCACCAGGCCGGCGTCATCGGCGATAACCGGCATGCGATAATGTTCATGGTAATAGCGCGCCTTAATCAGGGCGTTTGCTTCAAAAGTAAGGCCGGTTTCCTGTGGTGGTTCGATAGCTTTGTCCATATCCTTAAGATAAAAAAGTTTTAATCCGGGCAGTTTCAAAAGGGCGCTTACCTCTCTCATCTTGCCCGTGTTGGTCGTTGCGAAAAGAATATTCATTTTGTTATAAAAATTAAGTTGATGGTGATTTTACCGAACAATGAAACAGCTAAGGAAAATATTATGAAAAATTTTATCCGTATCATGTTGGTTGTACTTTTTATTTTTGCCCTGGAGGTTCTGTACATCCACCACAGGCTTGACGCGCGGCTGGATCGCCTGGAACAACATCAGGCCAGGCAATATCTGCAAGTTGAGGAGATAAACCGCGACATGTATCTCCAACTGAGCAAAGTGGTGCGTTCCCGGGAACGAAATATCGAAACCATCCGTTCGGTAAAGAAAAGGATAACCTCTCCGCCCCTGATCATGGCTTCTTATTAAAACAGCTTTCCCTTTAAATTTTTATTCAGCATTTCCCGGGCCCTGAAGATGCGCGCCTTGACCGTACCCAGGGGTAAATCCAGCTTCTCGGCGATCTCTTCATAGCTTTGTTCCTGTTGATGGCGCATTTCGATGACTATGCGATACTTTTCCGGCAGTTGCTCTATGGCCGTGCGTATGATAATGGCCCGCTCATTGGCCACCAGGTCATGCTCCACTCCGGGTTTGGGGTCGGCGTATTCATGGCGGATTTCATCATCCTTATAACGGATGGTCTGATCCATGGAGTAGGTTTTCAGCTTACGCTTGCGAAAATGATCGATGCAACTGTTGGTGGCGATTTTGAACAGCCAGGTGGAAAAGGCATAGGCTTCATTAAAGGAGGTCAAAGACTTGTAAGCTTTGATAAAAGTTTCCTGGGTCAGGTCTTCCGCCTCCTGTTTGTTGCGCACCATGCGATAAACAATGCTGTAGACCACGTCTTTATATAAAAGGATCAATTTGTCATAGGCTTTGCTGTCACCTTCCTTGGCCTGCTTTACCAGTTCAATATCGTCTTTTTTCAAATTTTTTTCCTTATTCGGGATATCGATGGCATCTTATGCCTTGAATGCTCTAAATTAGTAAAATTGTATTAAAGTTTGCCAATTAAAAGCATAGTATAAATCAAGATACTTTCATTTTCCAGCGGGTGAAGTTATGGATGCCGTTGTTTTAACCAAAGAAATGCAGGCCCTGGATAAAAAGGCTATCGAAGAATATGGCGTTCCGGGGGTGGTTTTGATGGAAAATGCCGGCCGGCATACGGCCGAAGCCATCATGGAGCGGGTTCCGCGAAAACAGTTCCCCGGGGCGGCGGTGTTATGCGGCAAGGGGAATAACGGTGGTGACGGCTTTGTCATCGCCCGTGTTCTGGATGCGGCCGGTTATGATGTGCGTGTTTTTCTGTTGGGCGCCAAAGATGATGTAAAGGGTGACGCCGCCGTTAATATGAATATTGTGCTGAGCAGCCATATCCCCTTTCGGGAAGTCGACAATGTGCACGCCCTGCCTGCGGATAGCAGTTTTTATGTGGATGCCCTGTTGGGCACGGGACTGTCCGGCCCGGCGCGTGGCTTGTATAAGG
>WGCN01000188.1 GCA_015493745.1 Calditrichales bacterium | reverse complement strand
GTGGCTCATGCCGGTGCAGCCCATCGGTATAAAAAACCGCAAGGGCTCTCTGGGCAGCTACTACTCCATAAAAGATTACCGCGCCGTCAATTCCGAGTTTGGCGACTCCGGGGACTTAAAGGCCCTGATCAATGAAGCCCACAACCTGGGGATGCATGTTATCCTGGACTGGGTAGCCAACCATACCGCCTGGGATCATCCCTGGGCCCAAAAACATCCCGGGTTTTACGAAAAGGACACAAGCGGAGCCTTTAAGCCGCCCGTGGAGGACTGGACCGACGTTATCTCGCTGGACTATGGCAACAGGGCCCTACGCGACTCCATGGCCGCCGCCATGCGCTTTTGGCTTGAAGAATATAATATGGACGGCTTCCGCTGCGATGTGGCGGAGATGGTGCCCCTGGATTTCTGGGACGGCCTGCGCCCTTACCTGGAAAAGGTAAAACCGGTGTTCATGCTGGCCGAAGGGGAAACCACCATACTCCATCAGCGCGCCTTTGACATGACCTACAGTTGGAAAATGTTCAAGACCTTTAACGCCATCGCCCAAGGCAAGAAAAAGGCGGCCGCGATCGATGAGCTGCTGCTGGAAGAGTCGCGCATTTATCCGCCAACAGCCCTGCGCATGCGCTTTATCACCAACCATGATGAGAACAGCTGGAACGGTACCATCGCCGAACGGCTGGGCCCGGCGGAACGGGCCATGGCCGTGCTGATGTGCACCCTGCCCGGCAAGCCGCTGCTCTATTCCGGACAGGAAGCGGGGAACGGCAAGGCTCTGCGTTTTTTTGACAAGGATACCATCGAATGGCGCGAATCGTCCCTGACCGACTTTTACGCCGCCCTGTTTAATAGTTATCGCCGCCACCCTGCCCTGCACAAGGGCGATATGAAACGGCTGCCGTTGCCCGGCCAACCCGCCGTTTACGCCTTTTTACGTCAGTGGAAGGATGAGCAAGTGTTGGTAATCGTCAACCTCTCCGGGAAGCGGGAAAGTTTTACCTTTGAAGGGATGACCGGCATAAGCGGAACCTGGCACGATATTTTCAACGCAGAGACGGTCATCGATCCGGAAACACATAGCTGGCGGCTGCCGCCCTGGGGCTATGCAGTGGGGATACTAAACTAAGAGCTATTTTTTTCCGCTGACCCAGGGATTGTCTTTTATCCAATAGCGGCGATGCAGAAGGGCGTCGGCGCCGGCATAGTCCACCCCGATGCGCGGGCCGCGGAGGATGGCCTTTTCCGGAACGGGTGCTTCGGACTCCTCCAGCCAGATGCGATCGCCCGTCAGATCCACGCCGCTGTCGCGGGTGGTGATGCCCAGGGCCCGGGTCAATAGTCCCGGCCCGCCGGTCAGTTTATAGGGGTTGTCCGGCCGCTTGCGTCTGCGGCTCATGACCTCCACTCCTTCCAGCGGCTCCAGGGCGCGTATCAACACGGCATGGGGCTGATCCTTCCGGTGGGTAACCACATTAAAGAGGTGGTGAATGCCATAGATAAGATAGACATAGGCATGCCCGCCGGGCAGATACATGACCCCGGTACGCTTGGTGCGTCTGCCGCCATAGGCATGGCAGGCTCTGTCGGCGGTTCCGGCATAGGCCTCCGTCTCCACAATGCGCCCCGCGCAAAGCTGCCCGTCGATGCGGGTATATAAAACGGCATTCAGTAATTCCCGGGCGATGGTTTCCACATCATCCCGCCGGTAAAAGGAAAAGGGTAGTTTGGCCATGGACTAAGTTAAAATTATAAACGGTCACGATGCAATTTATCTATGATAGGTCTATTACCTTTTTTCTCACACCGGAACACAAAGACATACAGGACTTTGATAAACCTTATCCCATCGGCTTCCTCTGTTTTGCCGATCATTGAAACGGCAGCCGGGATAAATTTTTATAAAGATATACGCGTAAACACGGGATTCCCTGCTTACGGAGTTTACCTGCCCCTATAATTCGAAAGAAATCTCTTCCCGCTGTTCCTCCGCCGGGAGGGCATGACGTTGCAGGGATTTTAACAGGCTTTCTTCCCGTATGGGTTTTTCCAGAAAATCGACCATACCGCTGTTTTGCGCCTGTTGCCGGTCGCTTTCCAGAACATTGGCGGTCAGGGCAATTATGGGTATATCAGGGTAGTCCATTAATATTTTGCGCGCGGCCATAAAGCCATCCATCACCGGCATCTGCAGGTCCATCAAAACGGCGTCATAGCTGGCGGTGCCCACCTTCTTTATGGCGTCGACACCATGTATGGCGGTCTCCACGGTGATGTCATACTTTTCCAGCATTTTCCTGGCCACTTTGCGATTGATGGCATTGTCATCAACCAGCAATATCCTTCGTCCTTCCAGCCCCCGGCTTCCGTCCAGACCTGTCTGCCTGTCTCCGCTGTCGGCCTTCATGGCTAAGACAAACCAAAAGCTGGAACCATGATTTTCAAGGCTGAACATCTGCAGTTCACTGCCCATAAGGGAAATGATTTTCTGGGCGATACTCAGACCAACCCCGGTCCCGCCATGTTTGCGCGTGGAGGAACTGTCAACCTGATGAAAGGGATCGAATATGGCTTTTTTGTTTTCGGCTGAAACCCCTACTCCGCTGTCCCTGACCATGAATTTTACCAAATACTTGTCACTCGCCATTCCGTCAAAATTTATGTGGCAGGAAACCGCCCCCTTTTCCGTGAATTTTACGGCATTGTCCATCAATGTGGCCAGCACGCGAAACAGACGGTTGATATCCCCCACAAGAGATGCCGGGATTTCCCTGTCCATATGGGTGGAGAATTCCAGACCCTTTTCCCGGGCCCGTTCCTCAAAGTGCGATGAGATGGCCTTCAACAGCTCCCCGGGTTGAAAAGCCTCCTCCTTCAGTTTCAAGCGGCCGCTTTCCAACTGGGCCATATCAAACAGCCCCGTCAACACCATCTGGTACATATGGGCACTGTCTATAAGCTGCCCGGTAATTTCGCTTTGACATTGATCCAGGCCACTGTTTTTTAAGATGTTAAGTAATCCGATGATGCCGTTCAACGGCGTGCGAATCTCATGACTGATATTGGCCAGAAAGCCGGACTTGGCCTTTGACGCTTCTTCCGCCTTTTGCCGGGCCTCTTCAAGTTCCAGTAACAAGTTACGCATGGGCGTGGCATCCACCCCCAGGCAGCAATAACCGGTTTCAACCTCAGCAGAACTAAAGGTAAAGGCGGATATGATAAGCACCGGATATTTGCCATTCCCCCTGAATTCCAATTCCACATCACGAAGGGGACACTGGCATTTTAACTGCTCCCGGAAAATTTCTGCGATAAAGGGATCGGCCAGGATCATCCCGACATCCTGATTATACATATCGGCAACGGATAAATTCATCAATTCCGAGAATATTTCATTCATGTGAATTATGCGGAACCCGCTATCCAGGATAAAGGCCGGATTAGGCAACATCTCCAATAGATTGGTATCCGGGGAATACATACTCTGCTTCATAGCACTCCTACTTTTGCCAAAACCGTATACTCGGGGCAAACCGTATCCGGGAAGAAAAATAGGACACAACTGATAAGGAATCAGCCAAACGGTAAATTAAAAAAAGAATTGTAACGAAAAAGACGACCATACATCCTAAGATTAAAAGCAACCGAAACTGAATTTAAAATCCTGGAGGATAAAATGACTGAACATTTAACCAAGGAAACTTTTTTGAAAAAAGTTTTCAACTACGAGCAAAATCAGGAATGGAAATTTGAAGGCGACAAGCCCTGCATCATCGACTTTTATGCCGATTGGTGCGGTCCCTGCAAGATGGTGGCTCCGGTTCTGGAAGAACTGTCCGAGGAGTATGCCGGTAAGGTGGATATCTATAAGGTAAACACCGAGCAGGAGCGCGATCTGGCCATGGCCTTCGGTATCCAAAGCATTCCGTCCATGTTGTTTGTACCGATGAGTGACAAGCCGCAAATGGCCGTGGGCGCGCTGCCCAAGCAATCCATCGAACAAGCGATGAAGGATGTTCTGGGCGTTTCAGCCGACGTAAACTAAGCTCATAAATACCCCCCTGGTTGAAAAACCAGACAGGCTGCTGGCACCTCCGGTTTGATTTGCCAGCAGCCTTTTTTTTATCCGTTTTTCAGCAAAGCCTACAAGGCGCGCGTGGCCTCCCTTAGCCACTCCTTCACCCCGCCATCCACCAGAGGCGACAGCTTTTCCCACACGTTTTTATGATAATCATTCAGCCAGTTCAATTGCCTGTCACTCAACATGCTTTTTTCAACACAACGCAGGTCTATGGGACACAAAGTGGCATATTCAAATCTTAAAAACTTAAAGCCCTCTTGTCCATGATCGCCGTCGGCCACAACATTGATCAGATTTTCAAGGCGAATGCCGTATTCCCCGTCTTTATAATATCCGGGTTCATTGGAAAGGATCATCCCCTCTTGCAGGGCAACGCCAAAGCCGCGGGTGGGATTGATGGCCTGGGGTCCTTCGTGCACGCCAAGATGGGCGCCAACACCGTGCCCCGTGCCGTGGTTAAAATTCAGCCCCAGGTTCCACAGGGGACGACGGGCAATAACATCCAACGCCGGCCCGGTGGTGCCTTCCACAAAAGAGGTCAGCATCAGATCGATATGCCCCATCAGCACGGCGGTAAAACGCTGCTTTTGCTCGGCCGTGGGCGGGCCCAGGGCCACGGTGCGGGTGATATCCGTGGTGCCGTCCAGGTACTGGCCGCCGGAGTCGATCAGGTAGATGCTTTCCGCTTCCAAAGGGATATCACTTTCCGGCGTGGCCGAATAGTGGATAATGGCCCCGTGGATTTTATAGCTGGAGATACTGCCGAAACTTGGTCCCACATACATCTCCTGTTCGCGGCGGAAGGCTTCCAGTTTTTCCTGAGAAGAAATTTCCGTAACGCCGCCCTCTTTTACCGCGCCTTCCAGCCAGTGCAGGTATTTCACCATGGCCACGCCGTCCCGGATATGGCAGGCCCTGTAACCGTCCAGTTCCGCCTTGTTTTTAAGCGCCTTGAACATGATTACGGGACTGGGGGCGTTGACAACGGGACTGTTTTTAAATTTATGGGCAATCCAGTGATTGGTTGTGGCCTCATCTATCCAAATGCGTTGCCCTGTGGCGGCCAGGGTTTCCAGTGCCGCACCGAAATCTTCATACTCCCTGATGGTCACCAGACCTTCCAGGTGGGTGCGCACCTCATCATTCACTTTACTCTTTTTTACAAACAAGAATGCTTCATCGGCGGTAACCAGGGCATAGGCGATAAAAACAGGATTATACTCCACATCGGAGCCGCGCAGATTATAGAGCCAGGCGATGGCGTCCAGCATGGTGATGACGTGGGCCCGGCAGTTTTTTGCGTCCATGGCCTGGCGCAGACGTTGCAGTTTGTCAGCCACGCTCTCCCCGGCAAATTTCAGGGGATGAACACGGATGGCGTCATCCGGTAGGCCGGGCTGCTCCGTCCATACGGCGTCGACCAGGTTCTTCTCCAAAAAACGGACTTTAAGCCCAAGCTGTTCAGCCTCCTGCTTAAAGGCCACAGCCTGTTTGTGGGGCATGGTTTTGGGGTCTATGCCCACCACATCGCCCTCCCGGAGTTGTTCCGATAAAAAGGTAACCATATCCGGAGTCCCGGGCTGCCCCATTTTCATCAGGCGGATACCGCTGCCCGCCAACTGCTGGCCGGCCTGAACAAAATAGCGGCCGTCGGTCCACAACCCGGCGTCGTTCAGCGTAATAAGCACATCGCCGGCAGAGCCGTTAAATCCGCTGATCCAGGCGCGGCGTTGCCACAATTCCGGTACATATTCACTCTGGTGGGCATCGGTGCTGGGCACCAGCCAGGCACTCAGCCCCTGTTTTTTCATCTCTTCGCGTAAGGCCGCCACCCGTTGTGCACTCATATTATTCTTCTCCTGGTTTTAAAACAGACCCTGGTGTTACTCCGGGGCAATACATGACGAAATATACAAAGAATCCGCAAAAAAGCGAAGGGCAAATCGGGCGCCTTCACCCGGGCGGTTCAGTTAAACAGCTCCCAGTTTACGCCAAAACGCACCCGGCGCAACTGCTCGGTATATCCGCGGACTACGCTGTAATCAAAGGAAGCAATATTGTCCGTTTCCATATAAAATTGCACATCCGATACGCGAAGCACCCCTTTAAAGTAGAAGAGATGCACGGTGGTTTCATCGGTAATCCCGTCGCTGTAAAATCGCTGAAACAGGGGCTGAAAATAGATGCCCGACAACCCCTTGTAGCCGTAATACCCAAGGGTTAAGTCAAAGATCATCCGGTCGGCAAACCAGCCGTCATGGTAACTGATTTGAGCATTCCAACGATCCCGGGGCTGTATATTGAGATCGGCCCATTGCCGGCGGTAGGCCGCTTCCAGATAAAACCAGCCCAGCCGGCCCCGGCTGCTCACGCTCAGCTCCGACCAGCTACGCGAAGGGCCGTTGTAAAAAGCAAGGCTGTCATAACGTATTTCATTGTTCAGTTCATAGAGGGCGGCCTGTCCCTCTACCATCCAGTTGGCCGCGGGGAAGATGATGTAGGAGGCGCGCGCCTCGCGTATGCGCTCGTCTTCCAGGCGCGGGGAGGCGAATGTCGCCGTTTTAAAGTATTGTTCGCCCGGCAGGGGGAAACGGTATTTCTGACTCAGGCGCAAAAAGGCCTGTTGACTCCCGCTCCGCCAGTTCAGGACGCTAAAAAAAGCGGGCCGGATTTGCCGCCTTTCCCGGCCCTTAAGCTTAATATAATTACTCCAGTTAAGCCGGGTACCCAACGGCCGGGTATTCTCCAGCGCCACCTCAATCTGGTTGTAAAAACCGTTTTTTAGCCGGGTGCCCCTGTAGCGCGCGTTATTGAACAGAGTGGTAAAGCGGAATTGATGACCGGCCCAAAAAAGCGGTTTCGAAAAACGGGCCATAAAACGCTGGCTGTACACACTTACGGCAAAGGTATCAACATTGGAACTCAGGCGGCGGCCTTCGGGGCTCCAGGCAAAATCCAACTGAAAGCCACCGGGCCCCGTGTTATCATAACGCACATGATAACGGGTGAAAGAAGTTTTAAAGGAATAATCGTCGTATCGGCCCGTGTTACGCATCTGGGATTTATTTTTGGAGAGGTTATAGAAAAAACTGATGGTTTTCAGGCTGTCCACCTCATAGTCAAAACGGGCGTGATAGCTGAAGCGTTCGCTGAACAGGCGGCTGGCCCAACCGTCGTAGCCCATGTTTTGCCCCGCCAGTTGCACATTAAGTCGTTTGCCGTAACGCCGGGAGAAGTAGGCATTGAAGTTGCCCAGCCCAAAGTCGCCTTCATAATAATTCATGCGCGTGTAGGGTTCGTCGCTTCTTTTATTGCGGAAAAACAGTTCGATCTCATGATCCGGCGACGTGCTGTCCGTTTGCGCGCCCGACCCGACGCGAGATAAAACATCCGGAGTGACGTCGCCCATGTTAAACAGACCGGTGACGCTTTCGTTCAGGGGCAGGCGGTTAAGATAGACGCCACTCTGCCGGGGCCAGAAGTTAGAAACGGCCATAAAAACGGGACGGCCGGGCTCGGCAAAATGCAGCCGGTTGTAGTCGGTATGGGTACGCAAAAGATCTGCGCTGTCAAAAAAAGGCCGGCGTTCAATTTCATTATATTGATAGGCCGCCCGCGTGTAGAAAAGGGAGTCGGACACATTCAGGGAATCGCTTTTTTGTGCCCGTAAGGTGGCAACAAGCAGCAGCGGAGCCAGGATAAGTATAATAAGGCGCATGGAAATCTCGTACATGAAATAAAGTACAAAGTTTCATTATTTTAAGCTACTTGAAAAATAACAATTATTGCCTAAATTAGACGGTCTTGCGGCCAGGGGGAAAAGTCCCCCGCAATACCGAACACTACTTTTTGAAAAGGAGAAGATTATTATGGCCTATATCGTAACCGAACCCTGTGTTGGCGTTTGTGATACCGCCTGCGTGGAAGTATGCCCGGTGGATTGTTTTTACCCGACCGAGGGTCACACGTTTGAAACGGAGGAAGGTAAGGCAGCCCTGCGCAGCGCCAACGGCATGCTTTACATCCACCCCGAGGAGTGCATCGACTGCGGCGCCTGTGAGCCGGAGTGTCCGGTTGAGGCCATTTTCCCGGAAGATGAAGTCCCCGCCGATCAGGAAGAGTTTATCAAGAAAAACTATGCCCGCTTTGGCATGTAATTTTTTTCGTCATTTTTAAACCCGCCTCGGCGGGTTTTTTGTTTTACAGCCCCCGGGAACGGTTTTCCTTCACTGCCACATATTTTAAATATAGCAATAACAAGACAGATTGAAACGGAAAATTTAGCGCTCCGTTAATAAATCCTTTTTTTAAACAGCCGTTACCTGTGTTCAAATAATAATAGAACAGCCTTATGTAAAACAGCGGCTACCAGGCGCCAGGCTTAAGTGCTTTTTACGGGGTTATAACAAAAAAAAGGCCCGTTGACTCCCGGTCAACGGGCCTTAGGCAAAGTTCCCCTGCCCCTGGCAATCTATAACTATGCCATCCCTAAAAACCGCTTACATTCAACCTTCCGCCGGTTACCGTTTTACCGGAAAGGGAAGGAGTGGCCACGGCGCTGTTCAAAATGGCGCTTTTTATTGTCGCGGCGCTGGCTCC
>WGCN01000187.1 GCA_015493745.1 Calditrichales bacterium | reverse complement strand
TATTTACACAATGTCCGTCGATGAACGTATCATATCGGTAAAAAAGATGATGCTTTTACGATAAAACCAGCGCAAGTCGGAACGGGATGCAGGGAATAATACCTTCCGTCCCCTTTGATTTTGCCCGGGACAATATCCTTAAATCACGTCCGTCCGGGCAAAACGACGGGTCTGCCGGTATACACATTGTGTTCCCGGGGGCTTCCTGTTTGCCGAAAGGGTCTGAAATCAAAAAAATTTAAAGGTGAAGTATTGGATATCCATATAACATTCAAAATTTTATCATAGGAAGAGTTTTATGTTCAAAAGATTGTTTCTTGTCCTTGCCGTTATTCCCGGTTTACACATTATCTCCTGCGGTGACGGCCCCCCCACCAGTCCCACGCCTGCCAAGGATACGGACACGACAACCGTGGGAACCGTAACCGACATCGATGGCAATGAATACAAAACCGTAAAAATTGGCAATCAATGGTGGATGGCTGAAAACCTGCGCGTCACCCGCTACAGAAATGGCGATTCCATCCGTCATGTGGCCGATGATAATTTATGGAAAGACCTGACCGAAGGCGCCTATGCCGAATATGATCACGCGGGACTCAACATCATTCCGTATGGCCGGTTATATAATTGGTATGCCGTAAATGACAGCCGCGGGGTGGCGCCCGAGGGATGGCGCGTGGCTACCGATGAGGACTGGAAGGAGCTGGAAGCCTATATCGGTATTCCGCAGAATCAGTTAAATGTCTACCAATGGCGCGGCACGGACGAAGGCGATAAACTAAAGGAAGCAGGTACCCTCCATTGGGTGGCGCCGAATGCGGGGGCCACAAATGAGTTCGGCTTTTCGGCCCGGCCCAACGGTTACCGCGACTATGGCGGTTTCAGGGGGCTGGCCTACCAGGCTTATTTCTGGACGTCGACCGAATATGTAGGCGGCACTTCCACGTATGGCTGGGCAAGGAGTCTTTTCTACAGTTATGCGACCATCAGCCGGGTCTATTATCAAAAAACCCTGGGTATTGGCATTCGTTGCGTTAAGGATGAATAATCTCGCCCGGCCAGGATGAGGCGACCCTTTTTGAGGATGGGTTCCGTCTCTGCTCCGGGCATCATTTTTCTGACAATTCCCGAAAAAGCGCCGTCGCAAATCCCTTCTCCGCGGCGGATAAAGGAAGGCGCGTTTTATCGCGCCTTTTTATCCTTTCAAAACTATCCGATAACGTTATACTTTTTTCAGCTTGGCCGATTGCGCCCGGCGCCGCTCATTCTCATCCAGCAGTATTTTACGGATACGAATGGATTTGGGCGTTATCTCCACCAGCTCGTCATCATCGATAAATTCCAGACACTCTTCCAGGCTCATCTTAACCGCCGGGGTGATCTTCATGGAACGATCGCTGCCCGAGGCCCGCATATTGGTCAGCTTTTTGGATTTTTGCAGGTTCACGGTTATATCGGAATCCTTGTTATAGGAACCGACCACCTGGCCGATGTAAACATTTTCACCGGGATCAACGATAAAATAGCCGCGATCCTGCAGGGCATCCACGGCATAGGGCACCACCGGCCCCTGCCCCAGGGAGATCATTACCCCGTTCTGGCGGTGCGGTATGGAGCCCTTAAAAAATTCATATTGATAAAAACGATGGGTCATCACCGCCTCGCCGGAGGTGGCGGTAAGGATTTTATTCCTCAATCCCATCAGGCCGCGCGAGGGAATATGGAAAGTAAGATGCTTAAAGCTGCCTTTGTCCTCTATGCTTTCCAGGGAACCGCGCCGCTGGGATACCAGTTCGATGGCCTTGCCCGACAAAGCTTCCGGTACATCGATCACCAGCTCTTCCACCGGCTCCGCCTTATGCCCGTCAATCTCCTTGTAGATCACCTTGGGCTGGCCCACGGCAAACTCATAGCCTTCGCGACGCATGTTTTCAATCAGGATGGACAGATGCAGAATACCCCGTCCGCTGACCTTGTAACTGTCCGGAGAGGCGGTCGGCTCAATGCGCAGGGCCACGTCCGATTCCAGCTCCTGATAGAGACGATCGCGCAGATGACGGCTGGTGACATACTTGCCTTCCTTGCCGAAAAAAGGCGAGGTGTTTATGGTAAAGGTCATGCTGATGGTCGGTTCGTCGATGGTGATCAGCGGCATGGGCTCCGGATTTTCAAAATCGGCGATGGTATCGCCTATATTGATATCCTCAATGCCCACCACGGCGCAAATTTCACCGGTGCCCACCTCATTTTGTTCCACCCGCTCCAAACCCTCAAAGGTGAAAATTTGTTTGATGCTGGCCGTGGCCACGGAACCGTCCCGCTTGACCAGTTTATAGTGCTCGGAACTGGAGAGGCTGCCCCGGTACACCCGGCCGATGCCGATACGCCCCACATAAGGCGAATAGTCCAGCGAAGTGATCTGCATTTGCGTGGTGCCTTCGATAAATTCGGGAGAGGGAATATCCCTGATCATGACGTCCAACAGGGGCAGCATATCCTTACCCTGTTCGGATTTTGAAAGCGACGACCAGCCGTTCTTGGCCGAAGCGTAGACCACGGGAAACTCAAGCTGGTCGTCATTGGCGCCCAGATCGATAAACAGGTCGTATATTTCATCCAGCACTTCATCGGGCCGGGCCTGGGGGCGATCCATTTTATTGATGACCACCACCGGCTTCAGTTGCAGAGCCAGCGCCTTTTGCAATACAAAACGGGTTTGCGGCATGGTGCCTTCAAAGGCGTCCACCAACAGCAGTACGCCATTGGACATTTTCAGCACGCGTTCCACCTCGCCGCCAAAGTCGGCGTGACCCGGCGTATCGATGATATTGATTTTATGATCGTTATAGCGGATGGAAATATTCTTGGAAAGAATGGTAATGCCCCGCTCCCGTTCCAAATCGTTGGAGTCCATGAAGCGTTCCTGCACCTTCTCATTTTCCCGGAAAAAATGGGTGTTTTTCAAGAGTTCATCCACAAGGGTGGTCTTACCATGATCGACGTGGGCGATGATGGCAACATTTCTGATTTTTGTAATATCCATGATAATCCTGATCTAATTTATGACAGCCTTTAATGTACACAATTTATCGCGACTGAAAAAGATATTTTTATAATGCGTTATAAAAAGGTCTCTATTCACAGATGAAGTAACTTTTAAGTCCCGGGATCAGCTTATTTTGATGGAAAAAGAAATAATCTCCCCGGCTATGATAACCTCTCACCGGCAGGAGTT
The DNA here is from genome assembly GCA_015493745.1 of Calditrichales bacterium. Lineage (GTDB taxonomy): Bacteria > Calditrichota > Calditrichia > Calditrichales > J004 > J004. Next base: position 3,835 of record WGCN01000187.1, on the reverse strand, counting down.
TTTCCCCGCCCACGGAAAGAAAGGCCCTGTAGCCCATATCTCCTAAAAAGGTAAAAATCTCTTGCGGGTCTATCCCCTGACGGCGAACATAGGGTTCTTCAATTTCACAATAGATGGTCGGCTTATGGCGGGCTAATACGGCTTGGGCGCCGCGGAATACAAAATACTCATAGCCTTCCGTGTCGCATTTGATAAAGTCGATTTTATCAAGGCGGTTTTCCTTGCAGAATTTATCCAAAGGCAGTACCGGCACTTTTTCCATCCGGCAATTTTCCTCCGGGTGCTGGCAGATATGAGCGGTCGAAGTTTGCAGCTTCCAGCCTCTTTTAACGGGTATGGCTATTTCCAGGGTATCCACACGGTCGGACAGGGCTACGGGGGCTATTTTAACCTGTTTAAAGCGTCGCACTCGTTTCATTTTTTTTAAAACCCGCCGGGCATGATGAACGGGTTCAAAACAAACCACCTTGCCCTTGCGCCCCACCAGGGGGCAGACAAAGCTGGCAAAACGCCCGATATTGGCCCCGATATCCAGAATGACATCACCGGTCTTAATCAGTTCTTTTTTCATTAGTTCCTTACCGGTACCATGAAAAGGGCAAACGCTTTTTATAAGTTGTTCGCTAAACGTAATATATCTGTGATAGCGATCGGCTCCGATAAATGAGACGAAAGCTTCCTTTAACTTTTTAGCCATAATCCGTTATTGCTTTCGGAAAAATAAAGAATCGATTTCACAATCACGATCATGAAACCGATTCCAAAGTAGCGGTTAATTAATACTTATAGCTGTCCGGCTTAAACGGCCCCTCGATGGGGGTCTTGATATACTCGGCCTGGGTGGGGGTCATTTTGGTAATGACGCCGCCAAAGCCGGCCACCATGCCCGCGGCCACTTCCTCGTCCAGTTTTTTGGGCAGCACGGTCACGGTAATTTTCTCCGGCGAGGGATTATCGGCAAATCGCGCCTTGTACAGATGTATCTGCGCCAGAACCTGGTTGGCAAAAGAGCCGTCCATTACCCGGGAAGGATGACCGGTGGCATTGCCCAGGTTGACCAGGCGCCCCTCGGAAAGCAGTATGATGTAATCATCGCGCGAGTCGCTGCGGTATATCTGATGTACCTGCGGCTTAACCTCCTGCCATTCCCAGTTATCGCGCATGAACTTGGTATCGATCTCATTGTCGAAATGGCCGATGTTGCAGACCACGGCGCCCGCCTTGATGGTTTTCAGCATATTGCTGTCACATACATTCAGATTGCCCGTGGTGGTGACCAGCAGATCGGTGGTGGATAGCAACTCTTTATTGATGCAGGAGATATCGCCGGTGTTGATGCCGTCCTTAAAGGGAGAGACCACCTCAAAACCATCCATGCAGGCCTGCATGGCGCAGATGGGGTCTATTTCCGATATCTTTACGATCATACCTTCCTGACGCAGACTCTGGGCGGAACCCTTGCCCACATCGCCATAACCGATCACCAGCGCCTTTTTACCGGACATCAGCATGTCGGTACCACGCTTAATGGCATCGTTCAGGCTGTGACGACAGCCGTATTTGTTATCATTTTTGGATTTGGTTACCGAATCATTAACGTTGATGGCCGGCACCTTGAGCTCGCCCTTTTCCAGCATTTCATACAGACGATGCACGCCGGTGGTGGTTTCCTCGCTGATACCGTGAATGTTTTTCAGCACCTCGGGATATTTTTCATGCAGCATGGCGGTAAGATCGCCTCCGTCATCCAGCACCATATTGGCGTCCCAGGGCTTGCCGTCTTCCAGAATGGTTTGTTCGATGCACCAAAAGAACTCCTCCTCCGTCTCCCCTTTCCAGGCAAAGGTGGGGATGCCTGCTGCCACAACGGCGGCGGCGGCATGATCCTGCGTGGAAAAGATATTGCAGGAAGACCAGCGCAGTTCCGCGCCCAGCTCCACCAGCGTTTCCATCAATACGGCCGTCTGGATGGTCATATGAATACAACCCAGAATTTTGGCGCCTTTCAGGGGCTTTTCCTTACTGTATTTCTTACGCAGGGTCATCAGGGCGGGCATCTCCCGCTCGGCCAGGGCTATTTCCCTCCGTCCGAAATCAGCCAGACCGATATCGGCAATTTTATAATTATTCTCCTTAAGCATATATACTCCTGTTCTTATGCGTTTATATTTTCATCGTTTTTATTACAGAGATTCTTTCCATCTTTTTTATGACCCGGCTTATTGCCCGGCAACCTTGCGGACTTTATATATCCAGGGTCTTTTAACCGCCTTTTCTAACAGCAATGCCCGCCGATTCTTTTCGGATGATAATAATGAGTCACCGGGAAAATGAGAGCCTCACTGAAGTAAAGACGCGGAATCTAAAAATAGAAAGCATTAAATGTAATAAATCTTTAAACGCGTTCATAAATTATTTAACTTCACCTGCTGTCTTATCGGATAAAAACCGGTAAAATTCACTTTAACCTTTTAAAACATTTACCATGCGGAAACCGAAAATGATTGTTTCTGTCACTAAAAAACGGGAGAACCGGTTTGCAACGCGCTGACGTACGGTCTTTTTTGCAAGGGGGCCCATCCCCGGTCATCGATGTGCGTTCACCGGCGGAGTTTGCCAGGGGCCATATTCCCGGAGCGGTTAACATCCCTTTACTGAATGACGGGGAGAGGCACGAGGTAGGCAAGAAGTATGTGCAAACCGGCCGGGAACAGGCCATCGAGTTGGGGCTTGAGTTGGTGGGGCCCAAAATGGCTATCCTGGCCCAGTCGGCAAAAAGTTTGTCCCCGGAAAAGCACCGCCGTGTTTATTGCTGGCGCGGCGGCATGCGCAGTGAAAAAATGGCCTGGCTGTTTGAACTTACCGGCCTGAATTGCACGGTACTCAACGGCGGATACAAGGCCTATCGCCAGGCCATCATGGAGCGCTTTGCGCAAATTAAAAAGCTGATTTTGATTCAGGGCCCCACCGGGTCCGGCAAAACAGAGATATTACTGGCCATGAAGGAACTGGGCTTGCAGGTAATCGATCTTGAGGGGCTGGCCAGGCATAAGGGTTCCGCCTTTGGCCATCTGGGTCAACTGGAGCAACCCACCAGCCAGCAGTTTCAAAATGATATTTTCGATATCCTCCGGAATTACAATCTAAGCATGCCGGTTTTTGTGGAAGCGGAAAGTGCCAATATCGGCAAGGTCAGTCTGCCCGATCCCCTGTGGGCCAAAATGAAAATAAGCCCCGTCATCCATATCGATATTGCCCGTGAGGCGCGCCTGGCGCATCTGCTGGAGATGTACGGCCATTTTCCCGTGGAAGAGCTGATCGAATCAACGCGGCGCATTGCCGGCTATCTTGGCGGAAAACGTCTCGCCTCCGTTCTGGAGTCATTGGAACAGGGGGATATTCCGCGGGCCGTGGGCCAGGTGTTGGAATATTATGATACCAGCTATGAACGCTCGCGCCGCCATCATCTCAAAGAAATTTTATTTACCTATCACAGCGCCCATTTCGACCCGTCCGCGGCGGCGCGTTTTATTGCCGAAAAACTCAACCAGGAGGAACTACTCCATGCCCATTGAAACGATTAAGCTGACCCAATACTCGCACGGCTCCGGCTGCGGATGCAAGATATCCCCGGAAACGCTGACGAAAATCCTGGCCACCAATGAAGTACCTGTTCCCGATCCGCGCCTGTTGGTGGGTAACGATACCCGTGACGACGCGGCCGTTTATGCCCTGGATGCTGAAAGGGTGATTATCAGTACCACCGATTTTTTTATGCCCATCGTGGATGACCCCTTTGATTTCGGCGCCATCGCCTCCGTTAACGCCATCAGTG
>WGCN01000186.1 GCA_015493745.1 Calditrichales bacterium | reverse complement strand
GGCTTTGATTTTATTTCGGCTCCCATAGTTCAATTTTATTTCCTTCGTTGTCCATAATATGGACAAATTTCCCGTAATCGTACGTTTCAATACTGTCCAGTATGGTTACTCCGTTTTCCCTGAGTTTGCTTACAAGTCCTTCAATATTCTGGACGCGGTAGTTAATCATAAACTCCTTTTGGGAAGGCGAAAAATATTCATCCCCGTTCTTAAAAAGTTTCCACTGCAAGGAATTTACCTCGTCCGGATTGTCCATATTCCTTGACTCAAAGCTTGAAGAGCCCCAGTCATTGATTTCAATACCTAAATTGGCACGGTACCATTCATTGGATTCCGCGGGATTTTCCGAATAAAAGAAAATTCCGCCGATTCCCGTAACTTTTGGAGCGGGGCTATTCTTTTCGGACTTCATGGAATTCACCTGGCTTTCTTTTCCCATAATTTTATCCTTCCTGTTTTGACGTGAACAAGCTGCCAGAGCTATAATTAAAATGGCAATTATTATTTTATTCATGTTCTTTTTGTTTCAATATAAGTTTGTCTCTTTACTGACAAGCGTATTGTGGGGTATTTGAAATGCTTTACTTTCAGCTAACACCGGGTTGCGTTTATAGCTATTGTTCATATTGTGTATTTTGTCCCGCGTTACCCTCATACATTGTTGTGCACCGTTTTTTTAGTCCTTAGTTAATTGCTTATTAATCCATTTATAATTTGTCATAAGTAGGAAACCAACTAAAATATTCAATGCACTAATTAGCCAGTTAAAGTTTCCGTCAACTCGTAATTGAGTTCCGGTAACGTCTTCTTTCAATGCAAATAGGACGTGACTTAGAAATCCAGGTATATTTTCTATTACAAGATACCCTCCTATAAGTATCAATGCCAATTTGAAGATATTTGAATCATTAAATTTTTCAAAAGATATTGTTTCTTCATCAAAACCTTTGTCCAATTTTAGAAGGTCAATTACATAATCAACTCTCATAATCAATGCGTAATAAATAAGAAATGTTATAATCGTTGTTCCTGTGACCCACAAAATTCCTTCAACTCCAAAATCAGATAAGGCGAATGCAATATTCCCAGGTATTACGGAGAATATTGTAGAAATAATCCAATACAAACCAAAAAGTTTAATTATTACTCTGAAAAAATCTCTTTTAGTCATTTTATGCGCAATTTATGTTAATGGTGCCCAACGGTTCAGTATATGGTTTTGTGGCGGTATTTGAAACACAAATCTTTCAAGTTACATCAATTTTTACTTATTGTTAAGTCGCTCATATTTAGCACGTCATTCGCCATAAACCAGATACATTGTTGTGCTTTCGTGCTTTTTCTTTTTACTTAAGTTTAATTGATATTTCAAGATGTCCACCCAATCCATTATTGATTATTCTCTGTAGTGTTGAAAATCGAATGTCTTTTAGATTTCGTTCTAATTTTGAAATGTAAGATTTATTTGTTCCGGCCAATTCAGCTAATTGTTCTTGGGTGAGCCCTTTTTCTTCACGTGCCTGTTGAATCAGAACGCCAAGTTTAAAGGCATCATATTCTGCTTCAAACCGTTCTCTTTTGTCTGTCCCTTTTTTGCCAATTTTTTCGTCAATAAATTGGTCAAGGCTTTTTAAATTTTTATTCTTTGCTTTCATAATATTCCTTTTTTATTTGTTCTGCCCGTTCTATTTCTTGTCTCGGTGTTTTCTGGCTTTTTTTCTGAAAACCATGTCCGATTATTACGAGATTGTCAATGTCAAAAAAACAGAAAATCCTGTAAATGTTATTACCAACCTGAATTCTAATTTCATAAAGTCCTGAAGTATTTTTCAAATGTTTCATGTACACTTCAGGTATTCTGTCTATTTCTTCTATTATCCTTAATGTCCATAGTATTTTCTTCTGGACTTTTTTAGTCTGACTGTCATAAAATTTTTCAAAGTAGTCCTTAAAAAAATACAGTTCTCGTTTTTTAGTCATGGAACAAAGATATAAAAAGTAGCCCAATAAGACAACTTAATCTGATATTTTTATTTTTCAACAGGTTTTCTTTAGCATGATGCCCAACATCCCGCTAAACGCATGGCCCCGTGCCCGAGGCAGGCGGGTTTAGCGCGGATATGTGGTTTTGTTAGTTTCGCTTGGCCCGGGAATACCCATGTTATGGGATATTCCCGTCCTTTTTTACAATATAAGTCCCGGCTAAAAAGCTTCAAAGTTTATTTGCATACGTTTGTGCCCCTTGTGGGCGGGGCGGGCTCTTCCGGCCGCGGGTGGGTGAATAAAAAAAGCCCGCCGTAATCAAGATTTACGGCGGGCGGTTATTTTTAAAGTTATCCTTAAAGGCTCCGCGGGCTTAGCGGCCTCCTCCGCACATGCCTCCCCCGCACATCCCGCGGCGACGGCCGCCTTTCTTCTCCCCGCGCTGCATGCGGCAGCCCCTGTGGCCCGCAGCGGCGTTAAAAGCAGAATCCACCGGGACGGTACTCAGGTAACGGTAGATTTCCTCCTTGTCACTGTCGGTCATATCCTCAAAGGAGGGCATATAACAGGGACCGGAATCCAGAACCGATTTGAAACCGGCCAGGTCATGCCAGCGCACGGTTCTGCTTAACGGCGGCGGTTCCATCATGCGCGCCTCGGGCGGGGCGGGGTCTCCGGACTTTACCCGGTGGCAGCGCATACAATTGCCGCTCACCAGCATGGCGCCGCGTTCCTTTTTATCAACGGTAACGCTTACGTTTTTATTATCCAGCACCCAGGCCACAATAGCCTGCACCTCGGCATCCGTAAGGTGGCTCATCGGCGGCATGGCGTTTTTCCCGGTGCGGATTTGATAGGCCACCTGACGGCGGTTCATGCGCTCGCCGATATTTTCCAGGGAGGGAAACAGCGGTGCGATACCCTTTTTATCCGGGCCGTGGCAGGCCGAACAGTTTAAACGGTACAGCTCGCGGCCGTTGCCGGGCGTTTCCCCTTCTTCGTTGGCGGCAAATACCGCGACCAGGAGAGATAGCAGGATGATGTAATAAGCGCCCCTGAACATGAGATACTCCCCGTTAGTTTAGCGGCTTGTTACGGATTTTCTCCAGTTCCTCCCGTACCCGCGCGGCCATGGCGCTGGTAGTATCGCGCTCCAGGAATTGTTCAAAATAGTATATGGTCTTTTCCCGGTCGGGCAGGGTGGAGTTGTAGAGCAGCCCCAGTTGCAGCCAGCCGTCGCTGTATCCGGGGAACTTTTCGGTGGCTTTCAGAAACATCTTTTCCGCCTCGCGCGGCTTACCGGTTTTATCCAGGGCAATGGCCCAGTCCACATAGGCCTCGGCGTGGTTTTCATCCACATGGCTGGCATGGGCGAACACCTCAACCGCCTTGTCAAACATCTGATGCTGAAGATAGTAGTGCCCCAGTTCAATCAGGGCATGAACATCATCGGGGTTGGCTTTTACCTTTTCCTCCAGTTGAAAGAGCACACCCTGCGGCTGGTCGTCCAGTTCATGGATGTGTCCGCGCTTTTTAGGCGCCTGGACTAAGGTATAAACAGCATAAGTGACCATTATGGCTACGGCCAGAAAAAGGCCCAGTCGAGTCGGGTTCATGGTATTTCCTTTATTTTGATAGATTCACTTTGGCAACGCGCACGCCATTGGCCACCGCCAGAAGCTCCGAGGCCTCATGGATAAACACGGCGGCGGTGATGGTGGCCATACCCGTTAATGCCGCCGGGATCAACAGCGCCAGTACGCTTATGGAAAATACGATATTTTGCTTACTAATGCTTTCCGTTTTTTTTCCCAGGGCGATGGCGAAGATCAACCGGGACAGATCATCGGCCATCAGGGCGATATCGGCCGCCTCGATGGCGGCGTCGGTGCCGGCCGTGCCCATGGCCACACCCAGGCTGGCCCGTGCCAGGGCCGGGGCGTCATTCACGCCGTCGCCCACCATGGCGATGGCACCGTAGCTCTTCTCCAGATCGATGATGGCGGCGATTTTATCTTCCGGTTTCAGTCCGGCGCGCACATCGGTGATGCCCAGTTCGCGGGCAAAGGCGCGGGCCGTGGTCTCATTGTCGCCGGTCAGCATGCACACCTCCAGCCCCATCTCCTTTATCCGGCTGACGATCTCCCCGGCGTTGGGGCGCAACTCATCGCGGATGGCGATAATGCCGCGCAGTTCCTCGGCCTCGGTAATGAAAACGATGGTTTTGCCTTCATGGCGCAGGCGGGTAATGTCCGCCTGTGTCTGTTCATCGGGCTCCACCGGCGAGGACTCGCGCAGGCGCCCCACCCAAACGGCCCGGCCGTCAATAACGGCGCCGGCCCCGTATCCCGGTATGATTCGAAAGTCATACGCCTCAGCGGGGACAATGTTCTTACTTTTCGCATAATTTACGATAGCCCGGGCCAGCGGGTGTTCGGAAAAGCGCTCCACGCTGTGGGCCAGGCTCAACAGCTCCCCGGCGCTGCCGGTGACGGGGTAGACGTCGGTGACCACCGGCGTGCCGCGGGTCAGGGTACCGGTTTTGTCAAAAGCCACGGCCTTTATCTTGCCCAGTTGTTCCAGATAGGCGCCGCCCTTGATCAGCACGCCGTTACGTCCGGCCCGGCCGATACCGGCGGCAATGGCTACGGGGGTGGACATGATCAGGGCACAGGGAGCGGCGGCCACCAGCAATACCACGGCCCGGTGAGCCCAGACTTCAAAAGGCTGGTCAAAGAGAAAGGGTACCAGCAGCAGGGCCAGGGAGCCGATAAACACCCACGGCGTATATACCCGGCCGAAGTGGTCGATAAAAGCCTGGGTCTTGCCCTTGTGTTCCTGGGCCTCTTCCACCATGTGAATCATTTTGGACAGGGTATTGTCGGCAAAGGCGGCGCTGGCCTCGATTTCCAGCATGCCCGTTTCGTTCAGGGTGGCGGCAAAGACCCTGGCCCCCTTGCTCTTATCCACGGGGATCGATTCACCGGTGATGGTCGCTTCGTTGACGCTGGAGGCGCCGTTGATGATGATGCCGTCGGTGGGGATCGATTCGCCGGGCAGCACGCGGAAGATGTCGCCGGGTTTCAGGGTCTCGGCGCGCACGGTCTCTTCCCGGCCGTCCCGCAGCAGGCGGGCCTCGGCCGGGGCCAGATCCAGTAGCTTACGGATGGAGGAGCGGGTTTTGGCATAAGTATACTCCTCAAGCCCCTCGGCGGCCCCATACAAAAAGACCAGAAAGGCAGCCTCTTCCCACATATCCAGAATGGCCGAACCGACGGTGGCGGCAATCATCAGCGCATCCACCGTAAAAACCCTTTCCCGGATCAGCTCTTCCACCCCTTCCCGCGTCCAGTGATAGCCGCCGATGATGATGGAGAGGATGTAGAGCGCCCGGGCCGGCCAGGCCGGCAACAGGCCGCTAAAGGAGAAAACAAAGGTGCCAACGGCGATCACTCCGGCGATGAGGGCGTTGCGCATCGGGGGATGTGTGAACCATTTCCCGTCAAATTCCCGTGGGCTGTGATGTGACATAAGGCTGCTCCTGTTTAGGGTTATACCGCGTTCTCTCCGCGTTCACCGTTGCTGATGCGTATCGCGTCCAGAGCGGGACAGATATAGATTTTACCGTCGCCCTTTAAACCGGTATGGGCATTTTCCTGTATGGCCCGGACGATGGTTTCGCTTAAATCGTCATGGCAAAAGATTTCGATTTTCACGTGCGGCACCAGATCACGCAGATGTGATTCCGCCTCCAGCGGCAGGTTGCCGCGGCCGCAACCCTTAACATGGGTGACGGTCATGCCGGTCAGCCCCTCGATGCGGTGCAGCACCAGGGTGACCTTATCCAGCTTGTGGGGTTTTATATATGCTATAATGTGTTTCATCGTTTTACTCCTTGGGTAAAAAGGGCGGCAAAAGCCGCCCCTTAAAATTATTTAGCGACCGCTTCCTCGTTATAATCTATGGCAAACCACTTGTAAATGGCCGGGATGACCAACAGGGTCAGCAACGTGGAGGTGATCAGGCCGCCCACCACCACCGTGGCCAGCGGACGTTGTACATCGCTGCCGGTACCGGTGGCCAGCAACAGGGGGATCAGTCCCAGACCCGTGGTCAGGGCGGTCATCAATACCGGGCGCAGGCGCAACAGGGCGCCGCGCGATGAGGCCTTGTCCATGGGAACGCCGTCCTTAAGCAACTGATTAAGATAGGTGACCAGCACCATGCCGTTTTCCAGGGCGATACCGAACAGGGCGATAAAGCCGACCGATGAGGGCACGGAAAGGTTCTGGCCCGTCAGCCACAGGCCGACGATGCCGCCCACCAGTGCCAGGGGAATGTTCAGCAGAATCAACAGGGTGTTTTTAACCGAATTGAAACTGGAGAAAAGCAGTAAAAAGATCAGCAGCAGGGTGATGGGCACCACCACGGCCAGACGCTTGTTGGCCTCCTGTTGCAGGCGGAACTGCCCGCCCCAGGTTACCATATAGCCCGGGGGCAGGTCGACCTGCTCCTCGATGGCCTTCTGGCCGTCAGCCACAAAGGAACCGATATCGCGACCCACCACATTGCTCTGGATAACGATAAAACGCTGGCTGTTTTCGCGGGTGATCTGTCTGGGGCCCACCAGTTCGCGAATCTCAGCCAACTGGCTCAGGGGCAGCTTAACGCCGTTGGGAGCCTCGATCAGTATTTGGCTGATGGCGTCAAAATTACTGCGAAAGGCTTCGTCGTAACGCACCAGGATGTCAAAGCGGCGCACCCCCTCAAAAAGCTGGCCGGCGGTCTCCCCGCCGATGGCGGCGCGGATCACTTCCTGTACGTCCGATACATTGATACCGTAGCGGGCGATGGCCTGACGATCCACCTTGATCAGTAACTGCGGCGTACCGCTGATCTGATCGGCCTGTACGTCGGCGGCGCCGCGGACGGTGCTCAGGGCGGCGACGATTTCATCGGCCTTGCTTTTCAGCACATCCAGGTCATCGCCGAACAGTTTGATGGCCAACTCGGCGCGCACCCCTTCCAGCAACTCATCCACCGTCATCTGTATCGGCTGGGTAAAGTTGGAGAGCACACCGGGGATTTCACCCACATGCTCACGGATCACGCTTTCCAGCTCGGGCTGGGTTGTGGCCGAGCGCCATTCGCTTTTGTCTTTTAACAGCACGTACATTTCGGCGCTGTTGATGGGGTCGGTATGGGCGCCCACCTCACCACGGCCGATGCGGGTGACCACATGCACCACTTCGGGTACCTCCATCACACGCCGTTCCACGATCTGGGTAATGCGTGTGCTCTCGTTCAACGAGATGGACGGAGCCATGGTCAACCGCAGGACGATGGTTCCCTCCTGCAAGGTGGGCGTGAATTCCGAACCGAGGCGCGGATAAACCAGTGCGCCGATAATCAACAGTATCGCGGCCAAAATAACCGCCATGCTTCTTTTACGGATAAAATATTCCAGAACCGGCCGGTAAAGACGGCTGATGCCGCGGATAAGAATATTTTCCCGGGCCTCTTTACCCTTGTCCTTGCCCGTGCCTTCCCTGGGGCGGCGCATCAGCATGTCCGAAAACAGCGGCGCCAGAATGAGAGCGAAGATCAGCGACCCGAGCATGGCCAGGGAGACCGTTTCCGCCAGGGGGCGAAAGGTTTTGCCTTCCACGCCCTGCAGGGTGAACAGGGGCAGGAAGACGACGATGATAATGGTGATGGCAAACAGGATGGGCCGGGCCACCTCCAGACAGGCGCGGGCCACGATATGTATGCGCGGCTCATCCCGCCCCGAAGTGCGCAACAGGCGATCCACATTCTCCACCATCACAATGGTGCCGTCCACCATCATGCCGATGGCAATGGCCAGACCGCCAAAGGACATCAGGTTGACCGATATGCCGAAATAGCGCATACCGACCATGGCGAACAGAATGGAGAAGGGGATGGACAGGGCCACCACCAGGCTGGGACGGAAGGAGCCCATGAATATCAGCAATATCAGCGCCACCAGAAAGATACCCTGCAGCAGGGCGTCCGTTACGGTACTGACGGCCGATTCCACCAGCGTTTTTTGCTGGTAATAGGGGACAATCTTTATGCCTTCGGGCAGGGACTTTTGAATCTCGGCCATCTTGGCTTCCACCTTGCCGATGACGGTGGAGGAGTTGCTGCCGTAAAGCTTGACCACCATGCCGGAAACGACCTCTTCCAGGCCGTCACGGGTTTGCACGCCGCGGCGGATGGCGCCCCCCACCTCTATGGAGGCCAGTTGCTTTAAAAACAGCGGGGTGCCGTCGATGCTTTTGATGATGATGTTTTCAATGTCGTGCGTATCCGAAACCAGCCCCACGGAACGAACGATAAATTCCTCGGAATTACGTTCGATAAACTGGGCACCGACGTTCAGATTGTTGGATTTTATCTTGTCGATGATCTCCTGGATGGAGATATCATAGCGCAACAGGGCATTGGGGTCCACAACCACCTGGAACTGTTTTTCCCAGCCGCCGATGCCCAGCACCTCGGTAACGCCGGGCACGGTCTGCAACTGGTACTTGATCAGCCAGTCCTGCAAAGTACGCAGCTCGGTAAGGGAGTATTTACCGGTGGTGTCTTCCAGATAGTAGAAGAGAATCAGCCCCATACCGGTGGAAATGGGTCCCATCTGCGGATTGCCGAATCCTTCGGGAATCTGTTCGCGCGCTTCCTGCAGCCGTTCGTTGACCAACTGCCGCGCGAAGTAGATATCGGTGCCGTCCTTAAAGTAGATGTTAACCACGCTCAGGCCGAAATTGGAAATGGAGCGTATCTTTTCCACATTGGGCAGACCGTTCATGGAGGCTTCCACGGGGAAGGTGACATATTTTTCGATTTCTTCCGGGGCCAGCCCCTCGGTTTCCGTAAACACCTGTACCAGGCTGGGGGAAACATCGGGGAAGGCGTCGATGGGCAGTTGGGTGTAGCTGATATATCCCGCGGACATCACCAGCACGCCCAGCACCAGCATCAACAGCCGGTTTTTGAGTGAAAATTCTATTAAGGCTTTCATAAGAGATTTATCTCCGCAAATATTTTAGTGTATCTGTGGCCCGGGGCCAACATGTTTTGTCCATGACCGATGACGGGGTTGTTAATGACCATGTCCGTCGCCGAATTCGGATTTTTGTAATTGCGCCTTCAGGGTAAAACCGCCGCTGCTGACATAGCGCTCGCCCTTCCTAAGGCCGGAAAGCACTTCCACGTTAAGGGTGTTTTCCTTGCCCGTGGTGATGATGCGGGGCACAAAACCCTCCGGAGTTTCCACAAAAATAACCGGTTGTCCTTCAATCTCTTCGATGGCTGTTTTGGGCACCAGCAGATCGACCATGCTGGTGGAGGTGGCTACCTCGCCGGTGACAAAAAGACCCGGTTTCCACAGATCATCCGGGTTCTTCAGGATCACCCGCGCCGTGGCCGTACGGGTTTGTTCATCCATGACCGGGGAGATATAGTCGATGCGCGATTGTACGACCGGCATATCCTTCCCGGCGGAGATGATGACCTTGCGTCCCTTGCGTACATAGGGCAAATCTTTTTGGTAAACCTTGAGATAGACCCAGACGGTATGCAGGTTGGCGATGGTAAAGCCGTGGCTGCCATCCTCGACAACCTCGCCGCGGGTCAGATGTTTTTCAACAATGGTGCCGTCGATCAGTGAAACGATTTTATAATCGGTCAGGCTTTCATTGCTTTCGATGACGGCCAGAACCTCTCCCTTTTTCACATGGTCGCCGATATGCTTGCGCACCTCTTTGACCACACCCGAAAAACGGGGGTGGATGTGGGCCAGGTTATCGGGGGGGATGATGATTTCGCCGGTGAGTTGCACATGGGTTTCCAGCTTGCCGGGTCCGGCGGTTTGCAGGCGGATATTGAACTCCTTTAGCTCCCCGGCGCTGAGCTTGACGATATCCCTGTGATCTTCCTCCGCGGATTCCGCTTCGGCGTCGTCATGGTCATTGTGCTGGTCTTCTTCGGCATGCTGCTCCGTTTTGGCCGGTTGCTCTTCCGAAGCGCAACCGTACAGGAACGGGGCGGTAATTATAAAGAGTGCGATCATTATTTTATTTAGTTTTAACATTTCTCTTTCCTCTGTTATCGGATTTCAGTTTACAGTTTCTGTCCAATCAGGTTCTCGATTTGCACCACCAGATTAAACAAGCCCAGACGAACATCCAGATAGCGTTCGCGGGCTTCAAACAGGGTGCGCTGGGCATCCATGACATCCAGGAACTGGAACTTTCCCAGTTCAAAACCATCGGTAATCACTTTTAAGGCCTGTTCCGACTTGGGCAGGATGCCTTTTTCCAGGGAGTCCTTTTCCTCGGCCAGCCGGTTGAGGGAAGTGATCAACTGGTTTAACCGCGAGCTTAAATTGTTTTCGACAACCCTTTTTTTCCAGCGGCTTTGCTCCATGCGCACCCGCGCCTCTTCGATGGCACCCTGGTTGCGGTTAAACAAGGGAATGGGGATGGAGATGCCGGCCACAAAGGCGTTGTCACCGCTTTCATTGAAATAACGGAATCCCCCGCTGATAAAAGGGTCCGGGATGGCTCCGGCTTCGGCCAGTTCCTTTTCCGCCTTGTTGGCTTCCAGTTCGGTGGTCCAGCGGGCCAGCATGGGGTTATTGTTCAGCTTTTCCAGTAAGCTGGCTTTCTCCGGCAGTTTCAGGGTATAGTCCAGCGAACCGCTCACGGCGCTAAAGGCCGGTTCCGTGCTGTTCCAGGTGGCGGCCAGGCGATAACGCGCGTTACGCAGTTCCTTTTTCAGGCCGGCCAGGCGCACGCCGGTGTTGTTAACCAGAATCTGTGCCCGTATGGCTTCCGCCGGTGACAGGCGACCGGCTTTTACCCGGCGGTCAATCTTATCCTTAAAACCTTGTGTTATGCGCAGAAATTCTTCCTGAATAGCCACCCGTTGCTGGGCGGCCAGGGTGGCGGCAAAGGCTTCCATAACATCGGTAAAGATGTTCAGCCGGGCCTGGGTGTAATCCCAAAAAGCCAGATCGCTTTGCAGGGCGGCCACGCGGGCCCGCTTTTCCCGCTTACCGGCCAGCTCGATAAGCTGCCCCAGTGATACCGTGGTTTCCGAGGCGTTTAGCCCATTAAAGCCCCCGCTGCCGGCAATGTTTTCCGTTTCAAGGCCAAATTCGGGATTGGGAAACAGACCGCTTTGCAGGGTTTGTGCTTCCTTTATGCGAATTTGCAGATTAAAAACATTAAGATTCGGGTTTTGAACCAAAGCCAGCGCCAGGGCGTCTTTTAGGTTAAGAACGCCTTGCGGATTGCTGATTTCCCGGGCGTTTGTTGTAGGTTCCGCTTCCGGTATATCTTTTAAAATAGGCGGTGATACCGGTTTTTGCGCCTGATAAACGACAGGCGAGCATCCAAGTAGTGCACCCATTAAAAGAAGGGATAAGGTGTATTTCATCCTTGCCTCCGTTTTATAGTGAGAGAATGTATTTATGTTTTCGTTTGAACGGTAAATACCGGTCTTGCCGGTAAGGGAAGGAAAGGGCTAAATAAGCAGAATGATGGAACGCGCAATCAGTGTGCCTGATGTGTGTATGGCGCTTTGTTCATCGTTGTTGATGATATTTAATTTAGTTGAATATTCCGTGGGAAGGGTTTGGCTTATAACCATGGATGGCATCTTTTTCGCCAGCTTGGTATCCTGCTTGTACTGTGCCATACTCAGATGCCAGTCTAAAAATATATCCACACAGGGGCCTGTATCCGGATGAATGTCCTGCAATAAGGCCGTGGCATACTCCGGTGACCTGGCAGCCGGGGGGTGAATAAAACAGACGCTATCGGTCATGGCTTCTTCAATGGCCACATGGCCGTCGTCACCGATGCACAACACCAGTTGGGGCAGCGAAACCTGATACAACAGGGTTTGTGCAAGAAGCAAAAAGGTTAAAGCGTATGTTTTTATTTTCATTTTGTTTTCGTATTACAATTGAGCAACTGTTCAAATGTAGTAAATATTTTGTCCATTTCCAAACTTATTCATTTAAATGAATAGCGGTCTGGCGCATCAGCTCTCTAATGTGTTCATCGGCCAGGGAATAGTAAACCATTTTACCCACCCGGCGGCTTTTGACGATGGAGAGATCACGCAACATGCGCAACTGATGGGATATGGCCGATATGGAAACATCGGTGATGGTCGACAGGTCGCAAACACATAATTCCTCAATCAGCAGGGCCTGCAGTATTTTTTGCCGCGTGGAATCTCCCAGTCCCTTAAAAAAACGGGCGATGTTATCGGTTTCGGTGACCGAGGGTAAGAGTGATTTTACCCGGTTGACCTTTTCTCCGTCTATAATGGTGATGCTGCAAACATCATTGCTTTTCGGCACAAGAAACTCTCACTTGAATGTTTGTTCAAATATAGCAAGGGATAGATTCAATTGCAATAAGAGAAAAGAAGAGGGTTAATCTCCGGGCAGGTTTTCCCTTACGGCATAAAAACGTTTCAGGGTGGCTTTCAGGTCATCACAGTTATGCATATCGATATATACGGGGCAATCACGGCAGTCCAGCGGTCCGCAAACGGAGTTTTCGTTTTTTATTTCCCAGCAGGGGGCGTCGGCATTGTGATAGGCCGGGCAGTGTGTCCGGTCTTCCTGTGAACATTGTTTTACCTCCCAACAGGGGATGATGGAAAAAACCATTTTGATACCGGCGATGTTGAGCCCTTTTTCCGTAATCATTCTGCGGATGCAGGCGATGCGGGTAATGTCATTTTGATTGAAATAGCGGTGTTTGCCCTCGGTTTTTCGCGGCAGGATCAGGCCTTCCTTTTCATAGGCGCGGATTGTGCCCACGGAAACATTGAACATCTCGGCCACAATACCGATGGGATAGTACAGTTCATTATTTCGTTTCATAATAAAAAGGGGGCTCCGTGCGGAGCCCCGTCCTTAGCTTCCTAGGTAAAGATAATTTGTCCGCCGTGGGACATTTCATAAAAGTCGCCCACGGTGATGATATCATCCATATACTCGCAGAAATCTTCCTTTTTGAGATGGAACATATCCACGGTGGCTTTGCAGGCATAGATGCCGGCGCCGGTATCATGAATCATTTCGATAAACTCACTAACCGGAGGGATATCAATTTTATCCATTTCCTTCATCATCATCTTGGTGGCCATGGCCGACATGCCCGGGAGCATTCCGACGAGCGTGGGAATGTGCATGGCCGGATTACCGACGGTGGCCACTTTCAGTTTGTCCATCCGTTTGGTGATAACGGCGTCCAGGCCAAAGAAGGTGAAGAACAGATTAACGTCAATACCTTCCATGCGGGCGCCGTTGGCCATGATCAGGCCGGGATAAACGCCCTCGAGAGAGCCCTGGGAAATAATAATCGATACCTTTTCAATTTTGTCGCTGCTCATTTTACCCCCCTTGGTTTAGATACAGCCGTGAGGTTTGCCCAGGCCGGCAATATAAGCTGCTTTTTTTGCCGGGCCCTTGGGAAACAAATTATAGAGGTCTTTCGTGGAGATGCCCCCTTCGTTTTTCATGCGGCGGATGGAGGGTACCTGTCCCTTGACTTTATAGTCCTCGCGCATGAAACGGATCACTTTCCAGTGGGCCTCGGTCAAGGGATCGATACCGATCTCTTTGGCCAGTTCCGGGGCCATTTCTTCTTTCCAGTCGTCCGGATTTTTGAAAAACCCCTCATCGTCACGTTCTACCGTAACACCTGCTAATGTTGCTTCTGCCATTTTTAATCCTCCTTATTTTGGATTGCGTTCATTTGTTTGCCGTTTTGGGCCATACTTTTAACGAATTCAAGCATAAAGGCCATGCCTTTTTTCACTTCCGGTTCACGCATCTTGCGGAACAGTTCCATCATGCTGATATCATGATCGATATCGATATCCATCTTGCTGAAGAAGGAGAGCGCGTTATCGACCGATGAAAGCATTTCCGGCTGCGTCAGGTTCTTGATGGTCAAAATGATGGTGGTGATATTTTCACGCAGATGGCGGACATCTTCCACGCTGAACGAGGTCACAATGGTATCGAGAATCTTTGCCCCTTCGGTAAAGAATTCAAAATAACCTTTTTTGTCCAGTTCGTTCATGGTCTCCATGATCTCATCGAAGACCTGCTTGCCCAGGGGCTGCAGATCGGCGAACAGATCCTGCGCGCTCTCCATATACCCCATCATTTTATTAAGATTGCGTACGTTGCGCAGCAGCCTTTTCATAAGATGAACAATGTCTGCGGTGTCAAAATAGGGCGCCACATCTTCAAGCTCGACGACGGCGGCATTAAAAATGTCCTTGCTGATCAGCCCCAGGTCATCCTTAAGCTCTTTCATCTCCCGTTGATACTGTTGCTGCTGTTTGAGCTGCTCGGTTAAAAAATCCAGCTTTTCATGTATGGATTTTATCTCTTGTTGTAATTCTGTTGTTTCCATTGTCACACCCTCTTTTTTCCGGCCATGGTCATTTGGGCTTCTATGGGCAGTTCGGCCCCTTTAAGAAGCAGATTCCAGTATACCCAGCGAAAAGTCATCTTTCCCCAATGGTTCATGCGCGTTTCCTGCAATAAAGAGAACGGTCCGACGCCCGGCAGCGGAAACTTGCCCGGCAGGGGCTCGACATCGTAGTTAAAGTCGATCAGAATACCCTTGCCGAAACCGGATTCGATGTAGCAGTTGGCGTGTCCGTCAAAGGCGGCTTTCAGGGGACGTCCGTCGATATAGCGCTGAATGTTTTCGAACAACACATCGGCTTCAAAGTGGGCGACTGAGCCGGCCTTGGAACTGGGCAGGTCGGTGGCGTCCCCGATTACAAACACGTTTTCCCATTTTTTGGATTGCAGGGTATGATGATCGGTGGGAATGAAGTTGAGATCATCGCCCATGCCGGAACGGCCGATCACCTCGGCGCCCATGTTGGTGGGAATGGTTACCAGCAAGTCGTAATCGATGGCTTCATCGTCCCAGGAGTAGAGCTTGTTGTTTTCGGCGTCAACCCGTCCGGCGGAGAAGTCACTGGTCAGTTTGATATTCTTCTTGGTCAGGAATTCCCCCAGAAATTTGGCGGCGATGGGTTTGGTAAAGGCGCCGGGCAGGGGTGTGACGTATTCGATTTCCACCTTATCGCGAATACCCTGTTCGGTGAAATACCAGTCGGCCAAAAAGGCAAATTCCAGCGGTGCTACCGGGCACTTAATGGGCATTTCCACCACATTGACCACCAGCTTGCCGCCTTCCCAGTACTTGATGAAGTTACGCAGGGCGGTGGTGCCTTCGATGGTGTAGAAATCGAAAATATTTTTATGCCACTTGTCACCCAGCATGCCTTCGGTTTCCCCGGGATTAATCTGGCTGCCGGTGGCAACGATCATCAGATCATAGGAAATAACACGGCCGTCAACCAGCTTAACACGGTTTTCATCGGGTTCGATAATTTCAATCGGCGAGATGATCACATCGATACCGGAAGGATAAAAATCCCGCTTGGGCTTGATGACATCGTTTTTATTATAGATGCCCCAGGGGATAAACAGAAAACCGGGTTGATAGTAGTGGGTTTCATGTTCATCGATCAGGGTGATATGCCATTCGGAGTCATCCAAAACCGGCGCCAGTTTATTGGCCATCATCGTTCCGGCGGTTCCTCCGCCGACGATCAGTAACTGTTTCATCTTTAAATCCTTTCATTTTGAGAATGAGTTTTCTGTTTGTGACCGTAAATCACTTCTTTCATTTTTGAACAGGGAAGACTGATTTTGTAAACCGTACAATCCCGGCAATCCTCCAACAGACATTTTTCGCCCACATCGCGCAGGCTCCAGCAGGGGCCGGAGGCTTCGTAGTAGGCCGGACATTTCCGGCATTGATCGTCCAGGCCGCCGCGGAATTCCCAGCAGGGGATCAGCGCCATGATGCGGCGGATACCCTGCAGGTTAACGCCCTGTTCGGTGATCATCTGCCGGATGCAGGACAGCCTTTCCAGATCATGCAGGGAAAAACGGCGCTGACCGCTTTCCGTTTTATAGGGAATGATCAGCCCTTCACGTTCATACAGGCGTATGGTCTGTACGGCAACACCCAGCTTTTCGGCGACAACACCGATGGAAAAAACCGGTTCATGCTTATCTAAAGGTTGCTCTTTCATTTTGCCCTACATTTCAGGATAGATGTTTTCTACATTTTGAAATGTAGATATTCAACTATGGTGCCAAAAAATACTTTTACCCTAACTCCATTATATAAAGGACTTATCTAAAACAGGCCGAAAAGCGGGTAGGTTTGTTTTCTCAGGAATGAGAATCGGATGCCTTTTTTGTCTATAAAGTGAGAAAGTTCACAACATCCTTGTCTAAGTGAAAGTCGGCAGGTAAAATGTTCAGAATATTTTCAGTTTCAATATAATTGTAAAATAAAAAGGGCTATACCCGACAGTTAGGATTGTTCGTTTCATATTATTCAGGAGACTGTGCCATGCGTTGCAGAGTTACGTTTTTAATTTTTATTTTTCTACTTGCTTTTTCCCAGCTTCAGGCGCAGATGAGTGCCCCTGAGGTAGAGGGGGTTTACGGTGGCCGGGTAAACGCCATTGAAATATTGCCGTTGGACAGCACGTCCATCCGTATTTTTACGGCCACGGAAAGCGCCAATTCCCTGTTTTACTCGGATGTGGATTTTGCCAGCCCTGACGGGCCGGAAGGCACACCCTTTACGGTTTTGCCGGATGCCGGACAGGATGATAATATGGGGGGTAATATCCGTGACCTTTCTGCGGACTGGCACTCTGGCTATCTCTTTTTTATCAATAACAGCGGACTTTACAGCATCAATATCGATGAAGGCAGCCTGTCCGAAGTGGCGCCCAATGGCGTTAGCGGCCTGAAAGCCCATGACGGATGGTTGTTTTATGTGGGCGGCCCCGGACTGAGCCTCTATTTCGGCACCATTGACTCGGTCAGTGGTGCCTTTAACGAGTCCGCCGACAGCCCGCTGGAAGTGGTCAGCGAGATGAGCGGCGGTCCCAATGGCATCCGTCTGTTTGTCAATCCCGCGAATAAACACATATATATCGCCAAAGAGGGCCATCCAGTCGAAATCTATAAATCCAGCGCCGTCTACGATTCCCTGGACAGCGCGACAACCTTTAGCGCCCTGTTGACGGATGGCATGGGAGATCATTCTTACCGCGCTTTTGGCATGGGTCCGGATGGACGCCTTTTTGCCGGGGGCACGACAGGCAAGGAACCGAATATCAGTAAGTTTATCGCCTGGACCGATGATGACGGCGCGACATGGGATACGGTGAATACGGAAATCCCCGGCATTGCACCCGGCTCCATCACCTGTAGTTATGACAGTGCCTACGCGGTGTACTTCGGCACCTCCTATAGTAAAGATATGGGCAAGGCCGGCAGTTGGTCCACTATCGGCTGGCAGGAGTTTGAAACCCACCCCAATGACGGCGCCGTGGCCGTGGCGCCCTTTCAGCCGGGGATGGTGACCATGACCACCGATATGGGCATCGGCGCCTCCATGGACTACGGCGCAAGTATTTTTGAAATCGGCGACGGTCTGGAAGCGGTGCAGATCAATGACTTTGATATGAACGCGGCCAAGACCGATGCCTGGGTGGCCTCCAAGTCCGGCGTGCGCCGGGTGAGCGGCTATGCCACCGACTACGAAGATTGGCAAATCTTTTTCCCCAACGGTGACGGCTCGCCCTATTACAGCGTAGCCGTGGATAAACAACGTCCCGATACGGCCTATGCGGGGAATGTGCGGCTGTATCGTACCTTTGACGGTGGAGTTAATTGGAATCAGGTTTTTCGCACGGAGGATTATTCCGGCGACGGTCTGGATTTTTCCAGCACGGTAAAGGATGTGGCCGTGCATCCGGACTCCTCGCGCTTTGTTGTGCTGGGGATTAACTCCCGCAATGAGGGAGTACGGGGAGCGGTTTTTTACAGCTTTGATTTTGGCCAAAGCTGGAGCCGGGTGGAAACGGACGTCTATAACACCGAGGTGAATCGTCTGGCCTTTCATGTGGTGGATGAAGACTCCTTTACCGTTTATGTGGCTTGCGAATATGTAAGTGACGGAACGACTTCTTCTTACGGCGTTAAAAAAATCGGTTTTCGCTTTTCGGACGAGAGCGCCCACTTTGAAAATGATATGATTGGCGAGAGCGGGGGTGTTATCACCAACTTTGGCGCCAATGATGTGGATATAAACGAATTTGGCGATGTGATTGCCGCCGGCACGAACAGCGCCGGGGAGCCGCGTGTATACGGTCTGCAGGCCGACAGCCTGAAGTGGATGTCCTTTTCCACGGCCGGTTTTCCCGATCAGGGCCAGGCCACGGCACTGTCCTGGGGTTTTGACGCTTATTCCAACAACGTTCCCTACGTGGCGGTGAACAACACCCTGTTTGCCCTGGATACCACTTTTTCAAATTGGGAACCCATGTATAACTATCCCGTGGGCAGTAACATTAATGTATTGTATTGGGATGACCTGCTGGTGGGTACCGGTACCGGTTTGTATGCTCAGTATCTCTCCCCGACGGGTATTAAGGATCTGGAAAAGGCGCCGGGCTCCTTTGAGCTCAGCGCCAACTATCCCAATCCCTTTAATCCGGAAACCATTCTGCAATTCCGACTGGGGGTAAACAGTATCGTCACTCTGTCCGTCTATGATGTGGCCGGGCGGAAAATTGCCGATGTGGTCCAGGGTGTCCGGTCGGCCGGGACGCATAAGGTCACATTCAATGCTTCCCGTCTGGCCAGCGGCGTCTATTTTTACCGCATGAAAGCGCGCCCCGTTAACGGCGGCCGGGCTTTTGTGCAAACGCGGCGCATGTTGTTACTAAAATAAAATCCTTTATCTGCAAAAAGGTCGTCCATAACGGGCGGCCTTTTTTATTTCCTGTGTAGAGGAAACTGAAAGCTTCCGGCCGGAAGGATGCTTTTTTCTGCATTTTTAAAGTGAATATTGTAACTTCCTGTAATAGACCATATTCAGGAGGTATATCCCAAATGTTTCGCATTCTTACAATGCTTTTTTTAGCAGGAGTTTTTTTTATGTCATGCAATGAACCGCAAAATACGGCTCAGACCGGCAATCCTTTTGAACAGGAATGGCAAACGCCCTACGGTGTACCGGATTTTGATCGTATTTCAACCGATGATTATATGCCCGCCTTTAAAAAAGGGATGGAACAGCATCTGGCCGAAGTGAAGCAGATTGCCGAAAACCCCGAGGCCCCGACTTTTAATAATACCGTTGCCGCCATGGAAAAATCGGGAAAGCTGCTGACCCGCGTGGCCAATGTCTTCTTTAATCTGGTGTCGGCCAATACCAATAAGGAGTTGCAGGCCATTTCGCGCGAAGTGAGCCCCATGCTTTCCAAGCATAACGATGACATCAATCTCAATGCTCAGTTGTTTGACCGTTTTAAAACCCTGTATGATCAGCGCGATCAACTGAACCTGACCGGCGAGCAGAATAAGCTGCTTGAGAAATACTATAAAGACTTTATTCGCGGCGGGGCCAACCTGAGCGACGGGGATAAGGAAAAGCTGCGGGCCATGAATGAAGAGCTTTCCGTTTTACAGGTAAAATTCAGCGAAAACGTTTTGCATGAAGATAATGCCTTTGAACTGCTGCTGGATGAAAAGGATTTGAACGGATTGCCGGATGGCGTAAAGAATGCCGCGGCCGAGGCGGCCAGGGCCAGGGGATATGACGGTAAGTGGCTGTTTACCCTGCATAAACCCAGCCTGATTCCCTTTATTCAGTATTCCGACCGCCGCGACCTGCGGGAAAAAATGTACCGGGGGTATTTTATGCGGGGCGATAATGACAACGAGTACGATAACAAGGAGATTTTTGATAAGATCGCCAACCTGCGTATTCGCAAGGCCCATCTGCTGGGCTATAAAACCCATGCCGCTTTTGTTCTGGAAGAGCGCATGGCCAAAACACCGGCCAATGTATACGATCTGTTGGATAAGGTATGGCCGGCGGCCCTGAATAAAGCGAAGGAAGAACGGGCCATGATGCAGAAGATGATCGATGACAGCGGCCAAAAATTTAAACTGGCCTCCTGGGACTGGTGGTATTACGCCGAGAAAATCCGCCAGCAGAAGTACAAGCTGGATGAGGATGAGGTTCGCCCCTATCTTAAAATTGATAATGTTATCAAAGGCTCTTTTATTTTAGCGAATAAGCTGTACGGACTTACATTTGAAGAAAAAACCAATTTACCTAAGTATCACCCGGAGGTAAAAACATACCTTGTTAAGGATGAAAAAGGGAATGAAATCGGGATATACCTTTCCGACTGGTTTTACCGGGACAGCAAGCGCGGCGGCGCCTGGATGAATGAATACCGCGCGCAAAGCAATATGGATGGCAATCGTATTATTCCCATAATAGTAAACGTGGGTAATTTTACAAAGCCCACGGCCGACAGGCCCAGCCTGCTCAGCCTGGACGAGGCCAATACGCTTTTTCATGAGTTTGGCCACGCCCTGCACGGTCTGCTCTCCGACTGTACCTATCCCACCATATCCGGCACCAGCGTGCCGCGTGACTTTGTGGAGTTTCCCTCGCAGGTGATGGAGAACTGGGTGCTGGAGCCGGAAATGCTGAAACTGTATGCCTTCCATTATAAAACCGGCGAGGTGATGCCTGCATCACTGATCGGGAAGATCAAGAATGCCGGTAAGTTCAACCAGGGTTTTGCCACCGTGGAATATATGGCCGCCTCCTATCTGGATATGGCCTGGCATACGCTGACCGAAGAGAAAAAACATGATGTGAATGCCTTTGAGAAAGCGGCTATGGATAAGATCGGTCTGATACCGGAAATCAAGCCGCGATACCGCACCACCTATTTCCGTCATATCGTGGGTGGTTACTCCGCCGGCTATTACAGTTACCTGTGGTCCGAAATTCTGGATGCCGACACCTTTGAGGCCTTTAAGGAGAACGGTATTTTTGATAAAAAAACCGCCGAATCTTTTCGTAAAAACATCCTCTCACGCGGGGGGACGGAAGACGCCATGCAAATGTATATCGACTTCCGCGGTCGTGCGCCACGGATAGAGCCCTTGCTGGAACGCCGCGGTCTAAAATAAGCCGCCGGTTTTTTAACGCTTTTTAAGTACGGGGAGAAGCCATCGCTCCATGATGGTTTCTCCCTTTTTTATTTTCGGGTTTTTAATATGTTTATCATGCCGGGAGAAAGAGCGTCCGGAAAATAAAATAGGAATCACAGGTAAATATTCAGTGTTTATCCTCGATAATGATGTTTATGCTGACCTCATTTTATAAAAGAAACCTTAAGTACCTGTTTTTTATAGCCCTTATGCCCGTGTTGGCTTATAGTGGCGCCATGGATGTATCCTACAGGTTTAAACATCTGACCGTGGAAGATGGTTTATCCAACTCCACGGTTTATTCCATTCTGCAAGACAGGGATGGCTATCTGTGGTTTGGTACGCCCAACGGTTTGAACCGTTATGACGGTTACACCATGACGGTTTTCAAGAATAATGAGGAAGACTCGACTTCAATATCCTCCAATAACGCCGGTAATATCTATTTAAGCCGCGACGGCCATATCTGGATCGGCTCCTGGGGCGGCGGTCTGGAGGAGTTTGATCCCCATACCTTAAAGGCACGCCATTATATACACAAGGCGGGTGACAGCACCAGCATCAGCGATAACCGTGTTCAGAGCCTGTATGAGGATGAGGATGGGAAAATGTGGCTGGGCACCTTTAGCGGCGGTCTGAATAGGCTGGATCGTGAAACGGGGCGCTTTACCGTTTATAAATTTGATCCGCACAATCCTCTGAGTCTGAGTAACAACCGGGTGTGGGCCATCACCGGCGCCGGGAGGGATCACCTGTGGGTGGGTACTTCCAACGGTCTTAATCTTTTTGACAAGCGTAACGGAACCTTCCACAGGATATACAGCGACGCGGAAGATGATGCCACCCTAAGCCACAACGTGGTGCGCAACCTGCTGCTTCGCGACAGTGTTTTATGGATCGGCACCATTGCCGGCATCAGCAGGTATGATCTGCGTACAAAAAAATTTAAGCGCTATCTTTATCGCTTTATTCCCGGTTACCGCTATAATGAATATACCATAAACAGCATCTGTCCCATGGAGGATGGTACCATCTGGTTTGGTTCCGGCAGTGGTGTCTATATCCTGGACCCCCAATCGGAAAGCATAAAGCATGTGGCCGATGATCCCGATGACCCCGAGGGGCTCAATGACGCCGAGATTCGCTCAATCTTTCAGGATCGTTCGGGAGTGATTTGGCTGGGGACGAAGAACAAGGGCCTGAATTCCTATATCTCCAACCGGAAGCTGTTTATGACGTTCTCTTCTCAAAACCGGGAAAAGTATCAATTAAAAAGGAAAGACATTCACGCTATTTCCGGCGTAACATATAAAGGGCGGGAGTATGTTCTTTTTAGCAATATCTATGGGTTCTATAAATATGACGTACAAACCAGGCGTCTGAAACATTTTCCGTTTACAAATATCAACAACCATTACCGGCAGGGTAACTTTGTGCGATCCATCTATCCCGATCCGAAAGACACCGGTATCATATGGTTGGGCACGCAAAAGCAGATCTATCAATACCGCTTGCGTGATAACACCTTTATCCACTATGAACTACCCTATAAAACAAGCGGGGCGGTCACCTTTTCCACCGTAACCTCGATATTGCGAGTCGGCGACAATCTGTGGTTTGGAAATTATCAGGGCGGTCTGAATAAAATGAATCCGCGTACGGGAAGGCTTGAAAAACAATTTATCCATTCCGATACGGATACAAACAGTCTGAGTTATGATGAGGTCTATTTTGTGGAGCGTGCCGGGGATGACGGTTTGTGGATCGGTACCGGGGCCGGGCTGGACTATTTTAACCTGAAAACGGAACGATTTAAACATATCAACTTTGGTGACCGGCTTATCCGCGACCGTCGTTTTTTTTCCATATACAAAGAGTCTGACAGTCTGTTGTGGCTGGGCACGGAAGATGGCCTGATTCATTACAATGCCCAAACGGGGCACTATCGTCTATATACCATGAAGGATGGCCTGCCCGATAATAAAATCAGCTTTATCACCGCCCAGGATTCGAACATCCTGTGGCTGGGTACCGAAAAAGGGCTCTCCCGCATGGATATCGCCAAAAATGAGTTTAACAATTTCAACTTTGCCGACGGATTGATCAATTCGGAATATGTTCCCAATGCTTCCTGGCAGACCTCGGACGGAACTCTCTATTTCGGCGGCAAGCTTGGGCTGGAGTACATTACCCCGGATCAGGCGCAATTCAATGTTTATAAACCGCCGGTGGTTCTTAACAACCTTTTTATAGCCAACAAGCGGGTTAACCCGAAAAACAATCCGATTCTTAGTGGTATCCTGAACAGTGTGGACCAGATATCCCTCAACTATGACGATTACGTGTTTTCCATCGAGTTTGCCGCTTTGGACTATACCGAACCCGAAAACATACAATATGCCTATAAACTGGATGGTTTTGACACCGACTGGATATATACTTCGGCCAGCAGACGGTTTGCCACCTATACCTCGCTTCCCGGAGGTGAATATACTTTTAAGGTAAAAGCCACCAATGGTGACGGTATCTGGAATCCGGAAATAAAGAGTCTCAGGGTGATCATTATTCCACCCTTCTGGAAAACACCGGTATTTACTTATTCGGTTATCCTGCTGTTGTTGTTGTTGCTGGCGGGAATCTATCGCTGGCGCACCGTCAGTATCCATCGCCGTAACCGGGAACTGGAAGAAATGAATGACCGCCTGAATCAGCAGATTGTGGAAAGGGAAAAGGCGGAAGCCGAGAACAAGCTTCTGCACGAGCATTTGTTGCAATCCCAAACCATGGAAGCCATTGGCGTTCTGGCCGGTGGGATTGCCCATGACTTCAACAATCTGCTGACCGCAATTCTGGGCAACCTTGAACTTTCCCGGCTTTACGCAGGCAAAGAGAGTAAAATATCGGAACTGTTGTCCGCGGCCGAAAAGGCCTGTGTCAGGGCAAGGGGTTTAACACAGCAATTGCTCACCTTCTCCAAGGGGGGCAGCCCCATTATCGAAAGCGCCGCCCTGCAAAAAGTTGTGCGGGAATCCGCCGATTTTACACTGACCGGTTCGGCCATCAAGTGTGAATATGATATCGAGGAGGGGCTGGCTTTGGCCCGGATCGACAAAGGGCAGATCAGCCAGGTTGTGCAAAATATAACGCTGAATGCCAAAGAGGCCCAGGGAGACAAGGGTAAAATCTATATCTGCCTGCGCAATGTCCCCGCCGGGAGCATGAACTTTTTACCCAATCCTGAAAAGAACTATATCGAACTGTGTATCCGCGATGAAGGTCCGGGAATAGATGAAAAACATATCGATCAGATATTTACACCCTATTTTTCCACCAAGGATTCCGGAAACGGTTTGGGATTGGCGGTTTGTTTCTCCGTGGTGGAAAAGCATAAAGGGGTGATAAGGGTGGATTCGGAAAAAGGAAAAGGAACCACTTTCTCCGTTTATTTGCCCGCGAGCGAAGAGGAAGCGGTATCCGCAAACAATAACAAACCGGGCGGGACATCCGGTGACGATGTGGGCCGTTTGAATATTCTGCTGATGGATGATGATAAAGAAGTCGGTGAAGTGGCCAGGGGAATGCTGACGCAGCTGGGGCATAATGTTGTTTTGGTTAAGGACGGTCAGCACGTTCTTGAAAAATATGCCGAATCTCTTGAAAACAGTACCCCTTTTGATTTATACATATTGGATTTAACCGTTCCGGGCGCGATGGGGGGGCGGGAAGCTCTGGAGGCTTTGAAAAAGTTGGATCCCGGTATAAAAGCGCTGGTATCCAGCGGCTATGCCCATGATCCTGTAATGGCCAATTATCGGGAGTTCGGTTTTAGTGGCGTGGTGGCAAAACCATACACGTTCAGCGAGATGAGGAATGCCATTTCCGCTTTATTTTAATCCTCTTTACCGGTGGGTATTAAGTCGGCGACACGGCTTAATAGTTCACGCGGGCTGAAAGGCTTTCTCAATATATTTTCATCACTTATGGTCCAACCGCTTTCCTTTATTATATCACTGGTATATCCGGACATAAAAAGAACACGGGCCCGGGGATATTTTTCGGAAAAGGCCCTGGCAACTTCAACCCCGGTTATCCTGGGCATAACCACATCGGTGATCAGCAGATCAAACTCCCCGCTCGTGTCCAATGTCTGTTGAAAGCTTTCCGGACCTATGGCCCTGACATGATATCCTTTTATTTTAAGAACATTCTGTACCAGAGTTCTTACCTCCAACTGATCCTCCACAACCAGGATATGGCCCCGGCCCTCCGGCAGATCCAGTACCTGATGTGCGGGGGCTTCCACTTTTTCCGGTGAGGAGATGGGGAAATAAAGAGAAAAGGTGGTTCCGGAATCACTGCTGTCTACGCTGATGGTACCATGACTTTGCTTAACGATGCCATATACGGTGGAAAGTCCCAGTCCGGTTCCGTGCCCTTCGGCTTTCGTGGTGAAGAAGGGTTCGAAAATATGAGGAAGAATATCCGAAGACATACCATAACCGGTATCCTTTATACTCATGCAGGCATAAGGGACATCGGGCTCCAGATCCGGGGAGTCATGCGGAACATCGCTAAATTGAACGGTGCTGGTTTTGATTTCAATTTTTCCGCCGTTGGGCATGGCGTCCCTGCTGTTCACGCACAGATTCATCACAACCATCTCAAACTGACTGGGATCGGCCAGAATGGCTCCCAGATCATCGTCAAGAATAAGGTTAAGCTCAATATGCTCGCCTAACAGCCGGTACAGCATCTTGGCCATATGACGAATGGAGTCGTTGATGTTGAACAGTTTTGTTTCCATGACCTGCTTACGGCTAAAGGCCAATAACTGGCGGGTCAATTGTGCCGCGCGGTCCGAAGCATGTTCGATCTGGGTCATCAGGGGCATGATGGCATGGTCCGGTTCAAATTGCAGTTGGGCCAACTGACAGGAGCCCAGGATCACCGTAAGCAGGTTGTTGAAATCATGGGCAACCCCTCCGGCCAGACGGCCGATCGCTTCCATCCGGTGGGCCTGCAGCAGGCGCTCCTGTAAATCCTTTAGTTCGGAAATATCGCGCGCGACACCAATATAGGCTATGGGCTCCTTTTTGTCATCCCGTACCACGCTGGTAGAAAGGTGGATGGGGAAAGTGGATCCATCCTTCCGCAAATTGATCAGTTCACCCTGCCAGCCGCCGGCCTGGGTAGCCGCGCTGATCTTTTTGACCGGATTTTCAGATTCGTTTTTAGATTGCAGTACGCGAACATCCTGTCCCAGAAGTTCTTCACTGGTGTAACCATAGGCCTGGCACAAGGCCTCGTTAACGAAGATCAGTTTGTCCGAAAGGTCGGTGATGGAGACATATTCATTGACACTGCGCAAGGCCAGTGCCAGAAAACGAAGCTCCTCTTCGGCCATCTTTCTCTCGGTGATGTTTACCCACGAGCCCATAATCATTATCGGGATATCATGTTCATTGCGCACCACATTGAGTTCGTCATGTATCCAGATATAATGCCCCTTTTTATGACGGATTCGGTATTCGTGGATCAGATGACCTTCACGGTACAGTTTTTTTTGGTTGTCCAGAACCCGCTTGAGGTCATCGGGATGGATACGGCTTTTCCACCACTTCTCGTCATGGGAAAACTCCTGTAGCGTGTAACCCAGCATCACCGGCAGGTTATCACTGACAAAAATTGGAATTTGTTTACTCCGGCGTACCTCCAGGGCATACAGAGCGGCGGGACTGTTGGCAATAATATTTTCCAGTTGCTCTTTTATGGACTTGATTTCCCTGTTTTTCCGGTCGCGCAGGGTGACATCCTTTACTACCGCCACCAGACCGATCCATTTCTCTTTTTCATCCAACAGCTTTGAAAAGGAAACCTCAATGGGGAAGCTTTTCCCCTTAACCCGGGCCCCCTTCATGGGAATGTTGGAGAGTTTTTCGGAAACCTCCAGCCCTTTAAGACGCAGGACAACATCGGACAAAGCATCGGCGTTTAGAAATCTCATGGCCGGTTTGCCGATCAAACTTCTTTTGCGCTTGTAACCGAACATGGTGATGGCCGCCTCATTAACATCGGTGATGATCAACTGGTTGTCCATCACAACAATGGCATCGGCCAGGGTTTCATAGATGCGGGTCATCTTTTCCGAATATTCGGCCCGTTCCTGATGAAGCTGCTTCAACAGGGTGATATCTTTTATGGCTCCGACAACCTGTCTTTGATTGTCGTCTTTTTGTAGAATAAAGGCATAATCCTGAATCCAGTGAATCCGGCCATCCTTGGCGATGATGCGGTATTCCACCGTGCTTTTCTGACCTTTGCTTAAAAGAGAGGCATGTTTTTTAAAGATATCCAGATCATCCCTGTGTACCAGTTTGCTCCACAGGTTGTCGTTGACGACGCGTTTTTCACTGTATCCGCAAATACTTTGTATATCACCCATGGTCCAGACGGGGCTCAAATGTCCGGTGTCGGTTATTTGATGGGCGTAGGTATAGTCACTGATCATTTCGGAAATGGTGTGATAACGCTGTTCACTGAGCTTAAGCTGCTTCAGTATCTCTTTTTCGCGTATTTCACCGGCCATTTTCTCCAGGGCAAATCCGATATCGGCCGCTGCTTCGGTGAGCAGATCGATCTCATCCTCATCAAAGAAATCGGTCTCATAGGAATAAAGGTTTATGGTGGCCTCAACCCTGTTGTTGACAATGATCGGAAAGGCCGCCGATGCCTGTAACCCATGGGAACGGGCATTATTCACCCAAGGCTGGTATGTGGGGTTGTCCTGTAATTTGTTGTTGATCTGGTACCGGCCGCTTAAAAAAGCCTGGGCGGTCGGCCCCACGCGCTCTTTGGGGTTTTCCAGCCTGATACTAAGCTTATTCATATAGGAAGATTCCGGTCCGGAAAGGGCCTCTATCTTAACTTCCCGCTTTTCATCCGGCACACCGATCCAGCACAGGGCAAAATGGCCATATTCGGTAAATATATGGCATATATCATTATACAGTTCTCCGGCGGTTTCCGCCTTTTGAAAACTTTGGTTGACGCGTCGTAAAACATTGTATAGGCGTACCAGATGCTCATTATGGGCCTGGGCCTGCTTTTGTTCGGTAATATCCAGCACCTGGGCAATGGTTCTGGGGGGAAGTCCCTCTATGTTCACGGCCAGCGAACTGATGGAAATATTCCGGCAGGTACCATTTTTATGGATGAAGGTGGCCTCGTAGTTTTGAGGTACTTTTTTCCCCTGTTGACGCAGTTTGTAGTACAGGGCCACCTTTTCCCGGGATTCTTCGCTGAGCAGCATGCGAAAATCCATATGGGTCAGCTCATCAGTACTGTAACCGGTAATTTGCGCGGCCATTTCATTGGCAAAAATAAAACGGTAGTTTTCATCGGCGATTAAAACGCCGTTGAGCGAGCCTTTGATGATGGCCGAGGCATACAGGGATAGTTCTTCTTCCGGTAGTTTTTGCATGGCGCTATTTTTATTGAAGGTAGCGTTTATATTCGTCTCAAATTGAAATATCTTATTCAAAAAAGAAAAATATGCATAAAACAACTTACCGGTGACTTTCTATAGGCGCAAGGCCAGTTTATGCAGTGTCTCATCCTGGCTGATTTTGTTAAGAACTTCCTTTTCATAAGCGGAAAGCAGGCGGATATCGCTTTCCGCCTTATCCGGGTCATAATCCGCCGTCACAGGCCCTGCCGTTAAGCGGGCGGATGCTGGATCGCCCTCATCGGCGGGTTGTTCTATGTGTAAAAAGCGGAAAACAGTCCGTAGCACCTCTTCGGGTTTCCTGGCCAGCTCTCCGTGGGGAACCAAAAGCATCCGGGACGAAAAGCGCTTCCAGGCCTTGAAAAATCCGGTAAAATAATGGGTATAGCGCCAGACAAAATTTTCCAGGGTAAAATCCCTTTTTTTGTAGGAAGTATACTGGTACAATACAGGCTTGTAGATAACTATTGCCGGAAAAGGTACCTTTTGCATCAGTTGATCCAGTATGGGCATATAGGGCGGCGCTTTGTCCAACAGTATGTCTGCCGTGTCCGAAAACAGCGGCGAACTTTCCATCACCCGCCTGTACATTTCCGGCCAGGTGGGCGCGGCCGTTACAAAACGCATCTTTTCCGCGCTCACCGCCCATTGGGTGGGATTGTTGGCTTTCTGCATCCAGTCATAAAACGGTTGGATGTTAGGAAAATCGGCGGGGCTGTTGCCCAGCAGCATACCGCCCTCAAAGCCGCCGTTTATACGGGGATGGCTTTTTAGCAAATCCGAGAGAAAGGTGGTGCCGGAATGTTCCATGCCGGTCACAATAGCCGCCTGTGGCATAAGTAAGATGCTCCATGTTAAAGATAGTCTTATTCTCGGGAAAAGATAAGCTATGCTAAACCGGAGGTTGCTTTATTTATTTCCCGGGCATGATAAGAAAAGGTAAAGGGAGCCATGGCCCGGGCGATGGCTCAGCTTTTTTTATATGAAGAGGGTTGGATGTTGTATTTCTTTATCCGGTATTGCAATGTTTTGTAGGACAGGCCCAATTCCATCGCCGACTTACGTATGGAACCCTTATTTTTTTCGAGGGCCCGGACTATCATGGCCCGCTCCATGGCGGGCAGGGAACGGGTGCCGGAGGGATGCGACGGCGTTACCGGCTTTAGGCTGATATGGCAGGCATCTATAATCGTGCCGTCATTCATGATGAGTGTTTTTTCGATGACATGCTGTAATTCGCGCACATTGCCGGGCCAGTCATACTCTTCCAGTAAACGCATGGCTTCAGGCGTAAACTCCGGAATCCCCTTGTTATACTGAACGCAAAACTTTTCGGTAAAGAAACGGACAAACAAGGGAATATCCGCGGGGCGCTCTCGCAGGGCGGGCAGTCGGATATCAAAAACATTAATACGATGATAAAGGTCTTCCCGGAATCGCCCGGTGCTGATCAGTTTTTTAAGATCTTCGTTGGTGGCGGCGATGATCCGGGCGTCCAGTTTCAGATGGTTTTGGCCGCCAATGGGTTCAAACTCCTTTTCCTGCAAGACGCGCAGCAGGCGCACCTGCAGGTCGGGACGCATGGTACCGATTTCATCCAGGAACAGGGTACCGCCGCGGGCTTGTTCAAACTTCCCCGTCTGATCCTGGTGGGCGCCGGTAAAAGCTCCCTTTTTATGACCAAAGAGGGCGCTTTCGATCAGATGCTCAGGGATGGCGCCGCAGTTCAGGGCCACAAACGGACCTTCCCTCCGGGCACCGCTAAAATGAATGGTACGGGCCAGCACCTCCTTGCCGGTTCCACTGGGCCCGGATATTAAAACCGTAGCGTCAATATCCTTGATGCGATCAACCAGATGGAGAATGTTTCTTATGGCGGCACTTTTCCCGATAAACCGGTGCGGGTCCTGATGCTTGCCCAGTTGTGACCGCAGCCGGTTGTTTTCCTCCAGCAAACGGTATTTTTCAGCGGCTCTTTTTACGGTTAACAGTAAATTCTCTTTGTCAAAGGGTTTGGTCAGGTAATCGTAGGCGCCTTTTTTTATGGCCTCCACGGCGCCGGGAATGCTGCCGAAGGCGGTCATTAATATCACCTGGGTGGCCGGGGCCTGCTTCTTTACGTTTTCCAGAAGTTCCCGCCCATCCATACCGGGCATCTTTAAGTCGGTCAGAATAACCGGAAAGTGGTTTTTTTTCAGCTTTTGCAGGGCGCTGTGTCCGTTTTCGGCCTGTGCCACTCTGTAACCGGCATCGGCTAATATATCGGCAATGATATGCCGTTGGTTGATTTCGTCATCAATGACCAGAATCTTCATCTTTTCCTATGGTGATGGTAACGCGGGTTCCTTGTTCTTTATTGCTTAGGATGGAGATATCCCCACCATGAGCTTTGACAATTTTATAGGCGGTGGGCAGGCCCAGGCCGGTACCGCTGCTTTTTGTTGTATAGTAAAGATCAAAGATATGTTCCTCTATTCCGGGGGGGATGCCCGAACCATTGTCTTCGATCCATAATACTTTTCGCTTACACTCCAGGCCGATTTTCAGCCTTCCGCCATCCGGCATGGCCTGCAGGGCATTGATCAGTATGTTTATAACCACGGTTTTAAAACGGCTGCCATCAATGTTGAACAGGCAGGTCCCGGCAGGTTCGAAGATAACCTGAATATTCTGTTTTTCAAACTCCCGCCGGTAAAGGCGGAGAATGTCGTGAATATAACCGTTCATATCCACCGGCCGGCGGTTTAGTTTTTCCTCGCGCAGATAACCCAGAAAATTGCCTACGGTTTTATCCAACCGTTTTATTTCATCCTGGATAATCCGCACATACTGCCGGGAAGATGCGTCATCTTCAGCCATAAACCTGTCTTCCAGATGGTGAATGGTCAGGCCGATGGCGTTCAGGGGATTGCGTATCTCATGGGCAACACCGGCGGCCAATTGCCCCAGGCTGGCCAATCGTTCCTTTTGGCGCAGACTGGCTTCCTTTTCGCGGTTTTTTCGCAGCTCCTCCACCATCCGGTTAAAGGCACCGGCCAATTTGGCTATTTCATCGCCACCTCTGGATTCCACATGTATGGAAAAGTCGCCTTCCACAACTTTTTCAAATGAAGATTGTAAGTGTTTTATGGGCGCTGAAAAACGCCTGGCCATTAGACTAATAACGCCAATTGCCGCCAAAAGCAAGAGTACGGAGATAAGAATATTGCGGTTGCGGATATCTGTCAGGGCATCCTGCATTGTGGCCGTACTGTAGGAAAAACGCATCAGGTGGGAGGTGGGCCCCGAAATGGCGGGGACAATAAATTCGATGGTTTCATTTTCCTGGTCATCTTTCGCAACAGGCTGCCTTGTTAACATTAGCCTGGCGCGCAGGGAATCCGCAATTATGCGGATGCTGTCTATTTTGCGCCGGTTGCTTTTTATTTTGTTTAATTTGATATCCAAAATTCTAAGCGATTTTTTCAGGGTGTCGGGCAGCCAGGCCAGACGGAGATTACCCGGTTTAATAGAGTCCGGCTGGACATTACCCCGTTTCATGGCGCTCAGGCTGTCCCGGATGAAAGAGAATGATTGTATTTGCACCGCAGAAGGCCGTTTCCCCATTTGCTTTATAAACAGCTCATCGGTGACTCTGTTCAGCGAACGGCTGAAACGGTTGAGTTCTCCCAAAACATCCTTTTGAGTTTGGTTGATAAAGTAAAGCTGTAAGGCCAGAATAACGGCCGTTAGCACGGAGATGACCAGAATAAACCGGGCACGGATACTGTTAAGTTTCATATAAGGCATTCATGATTGGATAAAGCGGAGGGGATGTCCCTCCGCAAGATCGGGTTGGAATAAAACCGTTTTTCAGATGAGGTAAAATTCATGTAAACGGTTACCGCTGAGTTTTCTTAGTTCCTTCCTGAGGATAAACATATTTTTCCGCAGTTTGGGCAGATGCATCCTTAACTGTCGCAATCCGTCCATCCTGAACCCTTCCTGGTTACCCGGCCAGCTGAAATGAGCAGGTTTGTCTCCCAGGGTTACCTCCCGGGTTTTTTTACTGCCCTGGCGCATGATCTTTGCCGTAACGGTTTCTCCGGGATTGTAATAGTCGAGAATGCGCATCAAATCCTCAAAGTCTGCTACCTCCCGTTTATTTATGGAGGTAATCACATCACCTGCTTTTAAACCGGCCTTTTCAGCCGGGCTGTCCTCATAAACGGTTTCCAGTAAAACCCCGCTCTTCACGCCAAAGTAAGCGGCCAGTTGGGGGCTTAATGTTTCAGCTTCCACACCGAGATAGGTGCCCTTGTTTTTGGACATGAAAGTTGAGGCCGCGCCGGGTTGTGGCGTTCCTTCCGTATTTACCATAAGGCTCAGTTGTCTTTCCTTTTCTTGGCCTTTGCCGCTTTCATCGGTATCGCGGTAAAAGAAGGTTTCAATCAGAGAATCTTCATCACTCTCATGACCGTCGCCGGAAAAAATAATCATCGTTCCGGGGTTTTCCAGAGTGCTGATGGTCGCTTTCACCGTCATGATTTTATTCTGGCGGCTGAGCTTAATGCTCAGAACATCCTTTTCACGCCATTTTTTTGCATCAAGGGACAAATCCCTGGCACTTTCTATTTCCCGGCCGTTGATTTCCAGCAGAATATCGTCCTTTTGGATACCCGCCTTTTCGGCCGCGCTGTTTTTGATAACGGTAAAAACAACGATCTGGTTTCCCTCATCAGTTTGCTCATCAGCCACCAGCACACCCAGCATATTATGTGTTCCGCCGCGGGTAACTTTTATGGATTGTTCATTGTCTATGGCGGCCGGAAATACCGGATAAGCGGCAATCAACAATACCGTCATGGTGATATAAAAAACAGACTTAAGCATACGGTCTCCTTGTGTTGGTTGGTTAATCTTGTTCCCAAACAAACAAGAGGCATGCCAAACCCACATGGCCCGGTTAGAGCTGAGGAGAAAAAACATGCGGACATATACGCCATATCAAGGCTAAAGTTACATTGCCCTATTGGTAAGCACTGATGATAAAGCCCGGTCACAGGGAAGAAAAGTAAAAAAATACCCCATATAAGGCATTGATAATGCCCTGTTTGGGGTATAAATTTGTTATTTGTTTTCAAGGAGAAATAATTATGGAGTGGCGCGCCAGTCATATATTGGTAAAAGATCGCGGCCGGGCGGAAGAAATTTTAAAGCGTTTAAAAAAAGGGGCCAATTTTTCCCTGCTGGCCAGGGAGTTCTCCACCTGTCCCAGCAAATCCAAGGGGGGCGACCTGGGTTGGTTCGGCCCCGGTAAAATGGTAAAGGAATTTGAGCAGGTGGTCATTAAATCGCCAAACCGTTTGATACCCAGGGTTATCCGTACCCAGTTCGGTTATCATATTATAAAAAAGACCGGACAGCGGTAGGAATCATGGGGCGCGGTTGGTTTGAATGACAAACAAACCCCGATCGGTTACTGTTACTCTTATGCGGTTAATAAATTAGCATTATTTTGAAAATATTTATCTTTTCCTGATTTTTTTAACTATATTATATCTCCAAAATCGTTACGTTACAATTTTCGGACCCCGCTCCTGTTTTTATGGTGATATTGTTTTACAAACGGCAGTATTTTACAGGTGGGGCCTCCCAACCCATAAACGGAGAAGAAATATGTTGCGTTATACCGGAACAATCCTCCTGCTCTCTTTTATTCTTTTGCTGCCCTTATCCGCTCAGGACAGCCTGAACCGGGCGGACAGCAGCACCTATACATTAACTCAACAACGGTTTACTTCCGCTCAGGTGACCTTTTCCGCCGTGCGCGGATTTAAAAACTTCCTCGGGGTTCAACAGGGCATTGTTTTGCGGGACGGGCTGCTTCGGGTGCATGGCGGCGGCGCCAATGAGAATAGTTTTTTACTCAATGGCTTTAATCTGACCACCATCAGCGGCCAACCGGCCATTTACCTTATCCCGGAGGCCCTGAGCGGCATCGCCATCCATGCCGGCAGTTTTTCAGCGGCCCAAAATGTCCTCGGTACGTCGCTGATTGCAGCGCGCCTCAAAACCGGCGGGCCGGATTTACAGATAACGGCAAGCCTTCAGACCGATAAGTTTGCCCGGACGGGAGAAACCTTTCTGGATACCTACTCTTACCGCGAGCACAGTTTTGTTTTACAGGCCGGGGGCTCGGTTACGGAGCATTTTCGTTATTATATGGCTCTGGAAAACCAGGATGTGGGCGATACGCGGAAAGTGTTCAATAAAGGCATTACATTTTATAATTTAAAGCAAAACCCCTATGATCCGAACTCCGAAACCTTTGACCTTATTTACCCCGCCGGATTCACGCCGGGAAACAGCAGCCGGCGCTGGGCGCTCAACTCCTTTTTTAATTTTGACTTTAAGCCCTTTACCGCGGAGATAACTGCCCTGTATGATCATCGCAACTACTCCTCCGATGCCACTCCCATCAGAAATATTTTTAATACACGTGACTTTACTTATAAAAACAATGCCTTGTTTCTCGGTTTAAACATGACATATGCGCTTAATAAATCCAGCGCCATCCGCGCGCGCTTTGGTTATTATGACCAAAACCGGGATAAGTTTGATGAGTATCTGGGCAACAACTGGAAGGCCTGGGCGGACAGCGCCGCCGTTGTCCCCGCCAGCGGCGGGGATATCGAATTTAGGGACAGATGGTACCTGGCCAACGGACCAAGCTACTACCGATACGGATTTACTCCCAATGGCTACTATGGCCGGTACAGCAAAAGCAATACCGGCTGGCTGGAGGGAGGTCTGGATTTCAACACCACCCTGTGGGATCGTCATAAGGTGAGCCTGGGCGGCGATTGGCGGGATATGACCCTGCGCTATTTCAACATAAATCCCCATATTATGCGCTATACCCATAATTGGTTCGCTCCCGGTGAAATTCCTGTTGATGACATTCCAAAATATTTTTTTGCCAGCTATGCCGGTAACATCTCGGGTTATGATCGCTCCGGCAATATAACGGATGGCGGTGAGTTCCCCGCCAAGAGGATTACCCATACCGCCGCCTATTTTAATTACAGCTATGCCTATGACTCTTTTCAGATAGAAGCGGGGCTGCGCTATAATTATTTTGACAATAAAAATGTTCTCGATCCTTTTTATGACCCTTTCTATCAAACCTTTATACCGGAAGGGGTTGGGGATAAGAAGCTTAAAAGCTGGGACCCGCGTCTTTCGTTTTCATATGTCGCCGACAGGGATATCCTGCTGAATATCAGCAGCGGTATATATACCGTTTCGCCTGTCGTTCTTTGGAAGAAGTATAATTATGACGAATATTACTATGCCTTCGGGAATGAAGCCAATGCCAATTTCAATCAGGCCAGTCAGTTGCAACAATTCTCCTACTTTGATCTTACCGTCAAGAGTGTATTGGGCAGGACAGGGGCATTGTATGGCAATTTTTTCTGGAAAAAAGAGTTCCGTGAGTGGCGGGATGACAGATTGGCCCCAAATATTAGAAATCGCATGCCTACGGAGATCAAAGGTCTAAATCTGACCTTTAGCTTCTTCACATCCGCTTCTTTTTCACCAAAAATACAGTACAGCTACTACCAGGCAAAACGT
This sequence comes from Calditrichales bacterium, assembly GCA_015493745.1. Taxonomy (GTDB): domain Bacteria; phylum Calditrichota; class Calditrichia; order Calditrichales; family J004; genus J004. The sequence goes on along the minus strand of WGCN01000186.1, from coordinate 1,326 downwards.
CCCGATGCGATTATCGGAGCGCCGGAGGATCCTTTCAATTCGGGACAGGCCATTCTGCCCCTGGAGAACAGTCAGTCCATCCGCGCGAATCTGGAATATCGCCTTGAAGAGTCGGGCAACAGGGTCGGAGGACAAACGCGTATGAATGTGATATTCCGTTATGACAATGGCCAGCCCTATCTTCGCCCTGTTCTATATCCCTCATATATCAGTCTTTCCAATAGTTTCACCACACCCTGGACCAGTTATGTGGACGCCCGTTTGGATAGAAGCTGGACGCTGGGAAGCGGAGTGGACCTGAATTTTTTTATACGGGTCAATAATCTGTTTAATGTGAAAAATATTCTTAATGTCTTCCCCGAAACGGGAACGGCCACGGAGAACCGTGATATGGAATGGTATAAGCAAAAGTATCCCCGGGAGTTTTTGGATTTCTATCGCCAGGTGGCCATAGAGAGCGGCGAGGCCTACCGTTCCGTATATGGCCGTGAAGTTTACGGTTCCCCGCGACAGATTTTTTTCGGCCTGGAAGTAAGTTATTAGAAAAAGGGCTTTCCCGCCGGGGAAAGCCTTTTTTATTTTAATCGTATTCAATCCGTTATCAGATTCGCCAAAGGTTGTGATACATTCTTTTTATTCAGTGGTTAGTTTTGTTTCTTATAAATTAATCCGGGAAAAAGATGTATAAAAAAGAGGCTATTCAGCGTATTCTGAAGGATATGTATAAAAAGGGGATGAGGCCCGGCCCTGTAAAGAGTTTGTATCGTTTAATCATTCAAAGCCCGCCGGAGGGGCTTGTTCTTATGAACCCCAACATCATGGCCGTGAAGCTTGATCTGGAACAGGTTGAGCTGCTGGATATGGTGGTGTTGGGCGTGGTGTGCGGTCTGTTTGAGATGCAATGGGACATGGCCTGTCCCCATTGCCACGGTGTGGTCGATCACAGTCACGATATATCCGGACTAAGCGCGCATAGCCATTGCCGGAGTTGTAAAGCCGATTTTGATAATTTTGCCGATGAAAATATCACCGTGGCCATATCACTGAATCCGGCCCTGTATGAAGGGCAGGCTCCCGAGCCCCCGGAGCGGCGCACGCTCGATCCGCGTGTGCGTCCGGTTAGCGCCCTGGAACTGATCGGGGCCCCCCTGTTCCGTAAATATTTTTCATCCCAGGTGCCGGCGGTGGATCAGTCCGTAAAAATTCGCTCCGTGACGGTGCTTTTTACCGACCTGATTCAATCGACCCGGCTTTACAACGCCATGGGCGATTTGCAGGCCTATGCTTTTGTAAAGGAACACTTCGATATCCTTTTCAGCCATATTG
>WGCN01000185.1 GCA_015493745.1 Calditrichales bacterium | reverse complement strand
TTGATTCGGCGCCGTCAATCGGCGCAAAAGGGGCGAAAACGGCTGTGCCGGTTCCTCCATCCGCGGTTAAGACCGGTAAGCCCTCCACCAAGGGCGGGACGCCGGCCGTGAATTCCGGGGGCCGTACCGCCGGCACGGCCACGGCTAAATCCACTCCGACAGTTAAGGGTGACGAGGTTTCGGTCGGTAAGAAGCCTTTTGCCGGTGCGCAAGCCGCGAAAAATGCGGGCCGTAAACCGGTTGCCCTTACAGAGGAGCAGTCCGCAAGCACTTCTAAAGCTGTGGGAAAGGGTGACTTGCGGGAAACAAAGCAAGAGATAAATTCGGCCATGCCAAAGAGCCGGTTAGCAGCGGAGAAGGCGGGGAATGAATCCATAGCGACTGCCGCAGACAAAGCAGATAGGGCTGCCGGCAATAAAATTAAAGGCCGGGCGCCACTGCAGCATGCCGATGCCGGTCACCGGGAAAGCGTTATCAATAAAAACGATAGCAACGCGCAGGTTTTGACAAAGGGGACAGCCGCCCCGGGTGTGGCTGAAGAGGGTAAGCAAAACAACATTCTAAAATCTTCCGTCAACAGAAACAGGGAAGACATGCCCAAAGCGCCGCCGGTCAGGCTGGAACAAGCAGGAAAAGAAGAAACGACCGCTTCCCGGCAGGGGGCATCTTCCCGCGCGGGGGGAACCGTGCCGGAAGAACAAAGCGGGATTAAAATACCTTTGTCTAAAAAAGAGGGTGCGGATTTAGCCGCGGCCAGATCCGCCGAACTCCGGTCGTCTGAAAAACAAGCTTCCCGTGAAAAACCCTCCGGAGGATCGGCCTTCTCGGGCCGGGAAAACGGGAGCAGCCCCTTTACCGGTAAAAAGGCTTCCGCGACTGAAAATATATCTAAGGCGACCGTGACGGAAGAGGCGGCCCGGACGGATTTTTCACGCCAATTGTTTGAACAAAGCCGGGATATACCGGAAACGCCCTCCACCACCCGGACCAGGCCCCTTATTAAAGCACAAACACTGGCAGACATCATTGTCCGGCATCAAAACCGTGTTATGGGTAACCAAAGAATGATCGTCGACGGCGGCCGTCTGGGAGAACTGGAAGTTCGAATCGATGAACAAAGCAAGGGTAAAACCCTGCATATTTATGTGGAAAATGAAAGTGCCCGCCAGGAGGTACAAAAAATGGCGCCGGCCATTCTGAATGGCTTGCAGGCCCGGGATATCCCGGTGGCCAATGTACTGGTGGACTATGACCGCCATCGTGACGGACAAAAAAAGTCACAACAAAAAGCAACGGAAAAAAACATAACCCTAAATAAAAAGGAGGAAGAGAATGAAGAACATTCAACCCATATAAAGCCACCCCGGAATTACGGTTATAACACCGTCGAATTTGTGGCATAACAGAAAGGAAAAATAATGGATACAGGTTCCATAAATACAGCCACCGCGACCACAGGAGCTATTTCCGACGCCAAGGTGTTTCAGAACAGCCTGGGCAAGGAAGAATTTTTAAAACTGCTTGTGGTGCAACTCCAAAATCAGGATCCCCTGTCGCCCATGGAAAGTCAGGACTTTTCGGCGCAACTGGCGCAGTTCAGTTCCGTGGAACAACTGACCAATATCGACAGCAACCTGGAGGAGAGCATTCAAACGAATGTGGTACTTAGCCAGACGATCAACAATACGCTGGCCACAACCCTGATCGGTAAACAGGTTACGGCAACGGGTAACCGGGTTCAGCTTATCGAAGGAACACCGGCTGCGGTCTCCTTTGAGCTGCAAACCCCGGCCCAGGAAGCCACTGTAACCATCACCGATAGCGCGGGGAACGTGGTACGCACCCTGGAAGGCCAAAATCTCGGTTCGGGCATTCAAAGCCTGGAATGGGACGGTTTGGATGACGACGGAGTCGCCGTTCCCGAAGGGGTATACAGTTTCAGCGTACAGGCCACGGATGCCAGCGGTGCCGAGGTTATAACACAACCTCTGATTCGCGGAATAGCCGGTTCCCTGATGTATAGCGGGGGGACGGCGTTTCTGAGGATTGGCGATCTCAGTGTCAGCTTTGGCGATGTGCTGGAAATAAGCGGCGGTCTGGGAGGTTGATATGAAAGCAGCCGATCTGCAAATGCGCGCCTCTTCCATACAGGCTCCGCAACATATACGCAAACCACAAACAACCGCAAATGATCCGCAAAAGGGGTCCGCGCCACAGGTTGATTTTGGAGAGATGCTCCAAAAACAGGTGGATCAGGACCGGCAGGTGCAATTTTCCGCTCACGCGGTAAAAAGATTGCAAGACCGGTCGCTGGAGCTGACGCCGGACAGGCTTGAACGGCTGAATGAAGGCGTTAAACAAGCCGGGGCCAAGGGAGCGGTTAACTCTCTGGTGCTGGTGGATGATACTGCTTTTGTGGTAAGCGTAAGAAACAACACGGTGATTACCGCTCTCGATAAATCGGGAACGACGGGAAAGGTTTTCACCAATATCGATAGCGTCGCTATCATGTAAATAACTGAAACCGGGCTGGTCCCAAAGGAATGATCCGAGGGAAGCCCTTGATGCCGCCGAACGATTGACGCGGTATTCTCAAGGAGGAATATATTATGTTAAAGTCTTTAAGTTCCGGTGTATCCGGATTACGTAACCATCAAATGAAAATTGATGTGCTGGGTAACAATATTGCCAATGTAAACACGGTCGGTTTTAAAGGATCGCGTATTAATTTCAGCGAAGCTTTGAACCAAACCCTTAAAAATGCCAAACCCGGCGTGGGTACCGGTTTTATCAATCCCGTCCAGGTGGGGCTGGGGATGAGTACTTCATCGATTGAAAATGTCTTTACCCAGGGCGCCCTGGAAAATACCGGCGTCCTTACCGATTTGGCTTTGGAAGGGGAAGGGTTTTTCATGCTTAAAAACGGGGACAGTAACCTGTACACCCGCGCAGGAAACTTTTTCTTTAATTCCGAAGGCAAGCTGGTAAATCAGAAAGGTTTGGCCGTACAGGGTTGGATGCTGCCATTGGCGGACAGCACGGGCGGTCTGGGTTTAGGTAACACCTCGGATATCACCATAGATACCGATTACGTTTCTCCGGCCAAGGCCACGCAAAATGTGTACCTGACCGGTAACATCAACGCCGGTAACCAAACCGTGGCCGAGGTGTGGGAATCGCCCAGGGCCTATATTGAGCGGGCCATCGTTACCGGCAGCGGCACGGCTCCCACCTTCCCGGTAACCATTACCGCCAATACAAATGATGACCTCTCCATCGTTATTCAGGATAACGCCACATCTTCCATCCAGGGTGATCTGACCCTCTCGGCCGGAAGCTATGCCGATATGGATGCCCTGGTTGCCGAGATCAATACTCAGATTGCCGCCACATCCAACATCAGTAACCGGGTAACAGCGGTCAATAACGGTGGAACTTTGGAGTTTCAACAGGTGAATGGTAATGAGAACACCACTATCACCTTAAAGGATGGTACCAATACGGCCCTGGCCACCATCGGTTACGCCGATGGTGACAGTGATACGGCGGCGATTGCCTCTTCCACCACCGCGCTTAACGATCTGCTGGAGAATACCTCTTTTGCCAATCAACTGCAAAATGGCGATATCATCGATATCTCCGGCACTAATCCCGACGGCAGCGTGGTCACTTCCACCTTTACCTATGGCGCGACCAATGACGGCACCACCCTGGGAGACCTGGTTACCGTTTTGGGTAACAGCTATAGCGGCGTTACGGTTAGCCTGAGCAGCGGCATCATCAAAATGACCGATAATGTGCCCGGTGACAGCGAAACCACGGTTAACCTGGCGAATAATTCGAACAACACCGGTACGATGACCTTTCCCGGGTTTACCAATACCGTTCCCGGAAACACCGGTAAAGCCACCACCTCCGTGCTTGTTTATGATTCCCTTGGTGCCAGTCAAAACCTGATCCTGGAATTTACCAATACCGGTTCCAATAACGAATGGACCTGGCAGGCCACCACCACCGGAGACGCCACCATAGCCAGTGGCGGCACGGGACGGGTAACCTTTGACGAAAGCGGTAATCTGACTTCCTTTACCTATGACGGCGGTGTGAATCAGCTTACCCTGAATCCGGGTAACGGGGCCGAACAGGCTTCCATCCTTTTACATGCGCAAAGCACGGCGGATTCCACGGGTATTACGCAGTTTGATTCCGTTTCCACTTTGACCGTGCGGGAGCAGGATGGTAATGCCACCGGTTCACTTATTGGGATAACCATTGATCGTGACGGTGTCATTTCCGGTTCCTTCAGCAATGGTGACATTCAAAGCATGGCCCGCATCGCCCTGGCCCAGTTTGCCAACAATGTGGGGCTTAGCGATTTGGGTGACGGTTTATATGCCAAAAGCATCGCTTCCGGCGATCCGATGGTCATCAATCCCGAAGCGGATATTTCCACCGGCATAGTTTCCGGCGCGCTGGAGATGTCCAATGTTGACCTGGCCGAAGAGTTCACCCAGATGATCACCGCCCAGCGGGGATTTCAGGCCAATGCCAAGGTTATTACCACCGCGGATACAATTCTTGATGAACTGATCCGGTTGAAACGATAATAAATAATACCGGCGTCACCATAAACGTGGCGCCGGTTATTTTAACACTTTAAGGAGCAACACATGGAACTTGGAAGCGCAATTGGTCTGGTCGCCGGAGCAGTCTTGGTTCTTGCCGGTATTCTACTCAGCGGTCCTCTTGGTCCTTTTTTGGATCTGGCTTCCTTTATTGTGGTTGTGGGCGGCGCAATCGCCGCGACATTGATAGCCACTTCACTCAGTGACGTAATTGCCGTGGCCAATGTGGTAAAAAACGCTTTTCTCGGCCCCAAGCTGGACTTTGTCAATCTTATTGAAGCCATCGTGGAGATGGCCCGCAAGGCACGCCGTGAAGGGTTGCTGGCCGTGGATAAGGAAGTGAATAAAATTGAGAACCCTTTTTTGAAAAGCGGTATGGAGATGGTGGTGGACGGCACGGAGCCGGAACTGATCCGCCAGGTAATGGAAACGGAACTCTCCTATATGCAAAGCCGTCATATGGTCGGGCAAAACCTGTTGAATACCCTGGGCACCTACGCACCGGCCTTTGGTATGATTGGTACGCTGATGGGACTTATCGCCATGCTTCAGAACCTGGATGATCCGGCCGCTATCGGCCCCGGTATGGCCGTGGCTTTGATTACCACTTTCTATGGCGCGCTGTTTTCCAATCTGATATTTTTACCCCTGGCCACCAAGCTGGGTAAGCATAACGATCAGGAGACACTGGAAAAGGAAATGATTATCGAGGGGGTGCTGTCCATACAGTATGGTGAACATCCCAATACCATTTCCCGCAAATTACTGAATTTCTTACCGCCCAAAGAGCGCGATAAGTTAAACCTTGATCCCAAGTAGGCAGGTGTAGCATGGCCAAAAAAGAAAAACCGGAAGCGGAAGAACCCAGTGCCCCGTTTTGGCTGGTAACCTTTAGCGATATGGTAACGCTGCTGATGGTGTTCTTTATCCTCATCCTCTCCTTTTCCACCATTCAGCTGGAGAAATTCAGAGGGGCCATGAGCTCCATGAAGGGCGCCCTGGGGGTGATGCCGGAGAATAACAGTACCTTTAAAATCATAAACCCCAATTATGAAGATGAAGATACGGTAATCAAACAGGAAGTATGGGAGAAGATCGAACAGATTGAAAGCATGGCCAAGGAAATGGGCCTGGAAAACATGGTGGAAATTGAATACACCGGCACCGGGGTTATTGTGCGCATGGGGGATAACCTGTTGTTTGACAGCGGCAAGGCTTTTGTGAAAAAACAGGCCTATCCCATTCTGGATGCCGTGGCCAAAGCCTTCAATCCCGAGTCCAAGGAGATCTATGTGGAAGGTCATACCGACAATGTGCCCATTCGCAGTTCACGCTTTCCCTCCAACTGGGAACTCTCGGCCATGCGCGCGCTGAATGTGGTGCGTTATCTCAACTCCGTCTGTAAAATTGACGCCGCAAAGCTGGCCGCGGTGGGACATGGCGAACACCGCCCGCTGGTGCCCAACAACACGCCGGCGAACCGGGCTAAAAACCGCCGGGTGGAGCTCTATTTTAAAATGAAATAACGCCGTTGCCTTAAAATATCCGGTGGGGAAAATCTTTCCTCTTTACAGGTGTACTTTTCCAGGATTAGCAAAAGCCCTGCCCGCCCATCTATAAAATCCCTGTCTGGGAGATAGTTTTATAAGTTCAATATAAACAAACGGATATAGATATAATAATCTGCTGATTCCCCCAATATCCGGGAATGAACCGGTTTTGGCATGGTAATTGACAAATAACAAGGAAAATGAATTGTTATTTATCAGCAAGAGGTTATCATGGCAGAAGAGAATGAAGTAAAAGCCGAAGCGTCTTCGTCGGCGCCTCCTCCCAAGAAATCCAAGACCGGTCTTTATCTGACGATCATAGTTGTTCAATTGTTGGTGGCCGGATTTCTGATCTGGAAATTTGTATTTCCGGAATACGAAGAGATTAAAACCGCCAACGATGTGGCCCTGGGGCGTTATGAAGCGCCGCAAGCCAAGGGTGAGAGTAAGGATGAGGATGACGGGGAGCTTAAGGAACTGGGGCCGTTGTATAATTTTGAAAACCTGACGGTTAACCCCAAGGGTTCCCGGGGGATGCGCTACGCGGTAGTGGGGTTAAGCGCGGAGCTGGAAAGCGAAGAGGACAGTCCCCTGTTGGATCAGTATAAAACGGTGCTGATCGATAATTATATCGCTTATATGCGCAAACATACCATGAAAGAACTGGCCGAAGAGTCCACCATGGATTCGCTTAAGATAGGCTTTAAAACAATAACAAATGAATTGCTGGGTCGTGAAGTGGTGAAAAATGTCTACTTCACTCAATTTGTATTGCAATAGGGAAATAGCATGGCCAAGATACTGTCTCAAGATGAAATTGATGCTTTATTATCCAACGTTTCGGGTGAGGATGAAGATCTCCACCAACTGGATAAGGAACAAAAGATATCCGTATACGACTGGAAACATCCCAATCTGGTTTCCAAGGAACAGATGCGGCTGCTGGAAAATATCCATGAGGCTGTTTGCCGGAACTTCGGCGTATTCCTTTCCGCGCAGTTGCGGATGATCGTGGAAATGAATCTTCTGGCCATCGACCAGATTATGTATTCGGAATTTGTCATGTCCATAGCCCCTCCCAGTTGTATCTATGTGTTGGCGGAGAAAAACGCCGAAGCCAGCTTTGTGCTGGAGATAAACCCGCAACTGGCTATTTTTATCGTGGAGCGTCTGTTCGGCGGCCGCGGTGGTTTTGTGGCCAATGTCAGGCCCATATCGGTGATAGAACAAAAAGTGATGAAACGGGTGGTGGATCGCATCGCCTTTGAAATAAATCGCAACTGGTTAATGCTGGCGCCATTCGAATCCGAGTCCGTGCGTTTTGAATCCAACCCGGAGTTTGTGCAGATCGTTCCCTCCTCCGAGCCGGTGGTCGTGGCCTCCATGGAGGTGAAAATACACGGCAATTCGACTCTGATGAATATTTGCTATCCCTATATGCTGATCTCCAATATTCTGAGCCGGCCGGAAGTTCAGGAAAAGATATTGTTTGGCGCCAAGGAGCCCAGCGAGGAAGAAACCGGTCTTGTAAAACAAAACCTGGTAAAAACCCCGCTCAACTTAAAGTCCGTTTTGGGAGAGGGGCATATTTCCATCGATGAATTTATCGGCCTTAAGGAGGGGGATGTTATAAAGCTGGAAACACGTACCGACCATCCTTTGCCGGTGTATATCAATAACAAACACATGTTCAATTCTATCGTTGGCACGCATAAAAAGCGGTTTGCGTTAAGAATATTAGATCAAGTAAGTGAGGAAAAAAATTATGTCTGATTCCTATTTGCAAAAGCGGGCCAAGCACAATATTGATGAGGTTCTGCCGGTAGTCAGCAATGCACTGGGGCAAATACTTAACCGCTCCATGGAAGCGCGGGTGCGCTATGTTGAGGAGGATAATCTGCCGGAACTGATTGCGGCCGAAGAGTTCCCCCGGGTGGTAATCCGTTTTAAATCCGGGCAAAGTGAAAAAACGATACAAAACCTTATCCTGACCGATCCGCAGTTTCTGCTTAATTTTTATGGCTGGATGATCATGGATGATCCGGCGGAAGAGGTGACGGACGAACACTTTGACGGATTGCGGGAGGGACTGGAACAGGTTTTCGGTCAGATAAAGATGGCCGTTACCGATGACAACGGCACCTTTCAGTTTGAGGAACTGGATATAAAACTGGCCAACACCTTCGAAGATATCCGGAGTGATGTTTTGGAAGGCCAGGGCACGGCCTGTACCTATACTTTGAAAACCGAAGAGATTGAATTTGAACTAAATCATTATCTGTGGCCGGAACATCCGGAACAGTTTGTTGAAAAAGGAGACAGCCCGATGACCCAAAACCAGTCTGCCATGGATTCCGATCCCGTTGATATCCAAAGTGCGGAATTTGGTGATTTATCCGTTACGCAGGGGGATGTGAAAAGCGACCCCAAAAATGTAAATATGCTGCTGGATGTGGAACTGGAAATACGGGTGGAGATAGACCGCAAGACGATACTCGTTTCCGACCTTTTAAAGCTGGGTAAAGGTTCCATCGTGGAACTGGACAAATCCGCCGGCGAGGCTTTGGATGTTTATGTGAACGGACGCAAGTTCGCCGAGGGCGAAGTGGTGGTGGTCGATGACCGTTTTGGCATCCGGGTTACGCAGTTGCTTAGTCCCAAGGATCGTGTTCAGAGCTTAGGACAACACTTTTAAGGAAACATGATGCGTAACAAACTGCTGATACTTCTGTTTACGGTGGCCCTTTTTTCAAGCGGCGTACCCTTGCAGGCCCAGATCAAGGACTCCATTAACTATTCAAAATATCCGGCGCAGGGCGACAGCAGCCGGCAAAAAGGTCTGACACCCACGGAATACAGCTATGGCCGTGTTATCTGGGTCTCTATCGTTTTTCTGGTTTTATTGATCATTGCCCTGGGGATGTATAAAAAGATAGCCTCGAAAAACCGGCAGGTTAATCCGGCCGCCATCCGGCTTCTCTCCCGCTTTCAGTTGAGCACCAAACAAGCCATCATCATTGTGGCTATCGAGGATAAAAAATATGCCCTGGGGGCCACGGAAAACAACATCACTCTTTTGACGGAGCTGGGAGAACTGACGGAAGAGGATATTAAAGCAGCGGCCATACCGGGATTGGGTCAGTTTGGCGAAATAATAAAAAAAATGGTTGTAAAATAGAATGAAATTCAGATACATACAAATAGCGCTTATACTGTTATTGCTACTGGGAACGGTGGCGCAGGCCCAAAACATCATCCCCAATCTGACCATCGGAATGGAAAAGTCCGAAGACCCCAATGATCTGGTGCCGACACTGCAAATTCTCTTTATGATCACCATTTTAAGCCTGGCGCCATCCATACTGATCATGATGACCTCATTTACGCGCATAACCATCGTCTTTCATTTTCTGCGTCAAAGCCTGGCCACGCAAACGGTGCCTTCCAATCAAATCCTGGTCGGTCTGGCCCTGTTTCTTACCTTTTTTATCATGCGGCCGGTCATTGATGAGATTAATGATAAAGCGCTGCAACCTTACCTGAACAAAGAGATCAGCCAGGCCGAGGCCCTGGAAAAAGCGGTTTCGCCATTGCGGGCTTTTATGGTGAAACAAACCCGGGAAGAAGACCTGTTGCTGTTTCTTGATTTACGCGCCGGACGTGAGCGTCCGAAAACCGTGGAGGAGATACCTATTTCCACGCTCATTCCGGCGTTTATTATCAGTGAAATCACCACCGCCTTTAAGATCGGTTTTCTGCTGTACCTGCCAATGCTGCTTATCGACCTGATTGTGGGCAGCGTGCTGCTCAGCATGGGGATGATGATGTTGCCGCCGGTGATGATCTCCATGCCGTTTAAACTGCTTTTGTTTGTGCTGGTGGATGGCTGGCAACTGGTGGTGGAATCTTTGGTGAAAGGATTTTAGGATGACGACTGATTTTGTTTTATACATCGCCCGCGAGGCGATAACCACGGTCATATTGATTCTGTTGCCCATTCTGGGCACGGGACTGATACTGGGGTTGCTGGTCGGTATTTTCCAGGCTACCACCCAGATCAATGAAATGACCCTGACCTTTGTACCCAAGATTATCGCGGTGTTTACCGTCATTTTCTTGTTGATGCCCTGGTTCCTGGAACTTTTGATGGGCTTTACCCGGGAAATTTTTAACCAAATTATAATGGTAACGCAATAAGATGTATGAGCTGATAGATCAGATAGGAACATGGCTGCCTTACACCATGCTGGTTTTCGCCCGGCTGACGGGAATGATACTGGTTATGCCCATTTTCGGCTATGCCACGGTGGCGCCGCGCATCCGCATGGCGCTGGCGATTGTGCTTACACTGATTGTCGCTCCTTCGGCCGGAGAAAACTTCACCATCGTCTACGGTTCCATCTGGCATATCCTTGCCGATGTGAGCCGGGAAGTGTTAATTGGTTTAATGGTCGGCTTTGGTGCAAAAATTTTATTCGAAGCTTTTCGTCTGGCCGGTTCCCTGGTCGGTTTTCAGATGGGGCTGGCCATGATGAACGTGGCCGATCCCAATACCCAGGATAATATCTCCATCATCGGTAATCTGTGGTTTATGGTGATCGTTCTCTTTTTTCTGATTACCAACAGTCATCATTTTTTGATCGAGACCATGGTGGCCGGCTTTAAGGCCATCCCGCTGGGCACGGCCCGGTTCGCCCCCGCCGCCGGTCAGGTTTTGGTGGATACCGGCAGCCGCCTGTTTACCCTGAGCCTGAAATTTGCCTCGCCCATGATATTGTTTTTGCTGCTTTCCGATGTGGCCATTGCTTTTGCCGCGCGGGTCATGCCGCAGCTTAATGTCTTTTTTATCAGCATGCCTTTAAAAATCGGCGCCGGTATATATATGATTCTGGTGTCACTGAAAATTTTTCAATCCATCTTCGGAATGTTCGAGCAGCATATTGAACAGACCGTTTACAATCTGATCCTGGGGATACGGGGAGCAATCTGATGGCTGAAAATGAGAATGGACAGGAGAAGACCGAACAGCCCTCCGCGAAACGGAGGGAGGAAGCAGAAGAGAAAGGACAGGTTGCCAAGAGTCAGGAGCTGAACTCGGTAGCCGTAATAGCCGCCATGTTAATTGTATTTAAATTCATGTCCGATTCCTTTGGCGCCTCCATAAAAGGCTATATGGGATATATGTACAGTGAATCGGGGGTCTATGATTTAAACCTGAACTCCTTTGTGGATATCATGGCCCATACCATGATGACCACGGTTAAGGTTTTGGGGCCCATCTTACTGACGGTGCTTCTGTTTGGCATAATGAGCAATGTGGGTCAGGTGGGGCTGGTTTTTGCCGACAAGGCCATGAAACCGGATTTTTCCAAGGTAAACCCGATGAAGGGTTTAAAAAGAATGTTCAGCACCCGCTCGCTGGTGGAACTGCTCAAGGGGGTTATAAAAATCGCCATCATTGCCTATATCGGCTACTCCGTGCTGGAAGGTTTTTACGGCAGCTATCTGATTATGCCTTCCCGTTCGGTGGCTGAAATCGCCGCATTTTTGGCGGACTCCATTTATGAAATCACCTTTAAAATTTTGCTGGCCCTGTTGTTAATGGCCATTGCCGACTTTGCCTACCAGCGTTATGAACATGAAAAAGGCCTGAAAATGACCAAGGATGAGGTCAAGGATGAAACCAAGCAGTCCGAAGGCGATCCCAAAGTAAAAAGCAGGATCAAATCCATTATGCGGCAGCGGTCCATGGACCGTATGATGAGCAAGGTTCCCGATGCCACGGTGGTGGTAACCAACCCGACCCATTTCGCGGTGGCCCTGCTTTATGACCCCGCCAGTAAATCCGACGCGCCCAAGGTTGTGGCCAAGGGTAAAAATTTAATCGCCCTGCGCATCAAAGAGATCGCGGCCGAGAATAATATCCCCGTAATAGAAAACAAACCCCTGGCAAGATCGCTGTATGCCATGGTGGAAGTGGATCAGGAAATCCCGGAGTTGCTGTATCAGGCGGTGGCCGAAGTGTTGAGCCAGGTATTTCAGGGAAACCGGTCCCGGTACAATCAAATACAAGGAGCGTTAAATGGCTAGTGCCGCTGCTATAGCCGAAAAAAAATCACGGTTCTCATTCGATTCAACCAGCAATCTGCTGTTAACGGGCGGGATCGTCCTCATTTTGGCGGTCATGATACTGCCCCTGCCCAGTTTTATCATGGATGTGCTGCTGGCGATGAATATTACCGGTGCTTTGGTTACGCTGTTTGTAACCCTGTTTATTTTGCGGCCGATGGATTTTTCCGTATTTCCCGGTTTGCTGCTTATTTTAACCCTTTACCGCCTTTCACTGAACATAGCCACCACCCGTCTTATACTGGGAGAAGGCTATGCCGGGGAGATTGTGGAATCCTTCGGTGATTTTGTGGTGGGCGGCAACTATGCCGTAGGGACGATCATCTTTCTCATTCTGGTGATTATCAACTTTGTGGTGATCACCAAGGGGGCCACGCGTATTGCCGAGGTATCCGCACGTTTTACCCTGGATGCCATGCCCGGTAAGCAAATGGCCATCGACGCCGACTTAAACGCGGGACTGATCGACGATTTGCAGGCGCAGGCCCGTCGCGAAATGATCGCCAAGGAAGCGGACTTTTACGGAGCCATGGACGGTGCCAGTAAATTTGTCCGCGGTGATGCTGTTGCCGGTTTGCTGATTACCGGTATCAACCTGCTGGGCGGGTTGCTGATCGGTATTTTGCAATTTGGGTTGACCCTGGGTCAGTCCGCGGCCAAATACACCCTGCTCACGGTGGGTGATGGTCTGGTGGCCCAGATACCGGCCCTGATCATCTCCACCGCCGCGGGTATTGTTATTACGCGGGCCTCTTCCATGTCCACCATGGGCGCGGATCTGGCCAATCAGCTTATCGGTCAGCCCAAGGCGGTGTATGCCGCTGCCGGGGTTATCGGTATGATGGGGTTGCTGCCGGGCCTGCCTTTTATCCCCTTTACCTTTATGGCCCTGATTACCGGATTTTTAGGCTATCAGGTCACCGAGTATGCCAAAACCAAAAAGGCGCGCGAGGAGGCCGGGGAAGAGCAGGAGGAAGAGGTGGAAGAGGTTGAGGAAGATGACCGTATCGAGAACTTTCTGCACCCCGACGCTTTTGAGATTGAGATCGGTTACGGGCTGATACCGCTGGTGGACCAAAACCAGGGCGGCAATCTGCTGGGACGCATCACCACCATCCGGAAAAGTCTGGCTATCGAGATGGGGGTACTGATTCCCTCCATCCGTATCCGCGACAATATTCAACTGGGCGCCAGTGAATATGTGTTTAAAATCTACGGCATCGAAGTGGCCCAGGGCGAGGTGATGATGGATTACTTTATGGTGGTCAATCCCGATGAACGTTTGGGGCTGACGGGCATAGAGATGACCGAACCCACTTTTGGGCTGCCAGCCATCTGGGTATCGGAAAAAGAGAAAGAAAAGGCCGAAAGCATGGGGCATACCGTGGTCGAGTCGGCGGCGGTTATTGCCACCCATTTGATGGAGGTATTGCGCAACAACGCCTATAAGCTGGTGGATCGCCAGGCAACACAAAAGATGCTGGACGATCTTAAGGAAAGCCATGCCGCGCTGGTAAACGGTCTGGTGCCGGATTTGCTGCCCTTGGGCGTGGTGCAGAAGGTATTTAAAAACCTGCTGCAGGAAAAAATCCCCATCCGCAATATGGTGATCATTCTGGAAACCATGGCCGACTATGCCAGCTTTTCCAAGGATTCCGAAGTGCTTACGGAATATGTGCGTCAGGCCCTGGCGGAAACCATAACCGATATTCTGAAAAATGATCAGAACGTGGTGACGGTGGCCATGTTTGACCCGGTACTGGAAGATCATGTCATGAATTCCATAAAAAACAACGGCATGGCGCAAAATATGGGCTTCTCGCCGGAGCAGGTGAATACACTTTTTCAAAACATTGCCGATAAGGTGGAAGCCATGTCTTCGCTGGGCCTGCGCCCGGCCATTCTCGTTTCACCGCAAATACGGCGCGCGGTTCGTAAGTTTATTGAATCCATTTTCTCCAATGTGATGGTGATTTCATACATGGAGTTGACGCCGGATACAGAAGTAAAAACCGTAGGATCCATAGGAATACCACATGCAGGTTAAAACATTTACAGATGAATCGCTGCCCAAGGCGCTTTTCAAAGCCAAACAAGAGCTTGGAAATGATATCGTTATTATCGAATCCAAGGAAATCAGAAACTATTCAGGAAATCCCGGAGTGCGTATGGTTGAGGTGACGGTAGGGCACAACCCTAAAAAGAAAATTAAAAAATGGATTCCGCCCCGTGTGGATGAAAACGGCGCGGACATGTCCGAGAAGCCGAAACCCAAAAAGAGTTTTTCGGAAATAGCCGCCGCTTACGGCCGGCCCGCGGCGCCCCAGCCCCAGGCCCGCCCGGCTAAAAAACAAACGGAGGCCAAAGCGGATAACAACTCGTTTGACAGCATGATTTCCGATATCCTGAACCGGAAACCGAAGGAACTGGATAAGGAAAAGGTGATTTTGGATGAAATCGCCTCACTGCGGGCGGAGATCAAGCAGCTTTCCGAAAAAACCGAAAAGAAAAACGCCCCGGCTCCCGGACCGAAGGTGGATAAAATAGCTGCACCGGCCTCCCTGTACAATGAGTATCCCGAACCCTATGCTTCCATACAGGAGCAATTGCGGGAGAGCGGCGTGCAGGATGACCTGGCCTATGCCCTGGTGAATCAGGCCTTTTTGTTGAATGAAGGCCGCCGGGATGTAAGTAAGAAGCAGGTACGCGCCCAAATCGAGAAAGAACTGCGGGCCATGATGCAAACCTACAACTTTAAAAGCAGGAACCGTCGCAGCAAACAGCGGGTGGTGTTGCTGCTCGGCCCCACCGGCGCGGGTAAATCCACCGCCGCCATGAAACTGGCCGCCCATCCCGGGATGTTTGGGAATAAAAAGACCACCATCCTCAGCACAGACCCCTACGGCCCTTCCGAGGCCCTGAAGGCTTTTGCCCGCATGCATGAAACCGATGTGTATGAAGAGAAGGATATCGATCAAACAGCAACCATACTGGAAAAATATAAGAAGAGTGACGTCATTATTGTCGATACTCCCGGAAAGAGCCCTTTTGCGCCCAATCAACTGGAAAAATGGGAGCAATATATCAAGATACTCAAGCCCACGGATATTTTCCTGGTAATGAGTGTGGGCGCCGATTTGAAGGATTTGGTGTTGTTGTGCGCCAACTATTTGCTGGTAAAGCCGACGGGAATCATCTTTACCAAGTTTGATGAAACCACCCAGCCGGGCAAGGTTTTTTCCATCCTGGATGTGATCAGCCTGCCGGTGGTGGCCTTTGGCGACGGTAAACGCATTTTTGTGGATACGCGGGAAGGCAAGCCCGAGTATATGTTTAATAAAATTTTCGGAGCCCAAACAGAGGAAGCCTAATGCTCAAAGAACTGACGAAACAGGTACATGCGGATATGAAACCCAGGGATAAGCGTACGGAAATTATTGCCATTACCAGTGGGAAAGGTGGTGTGGGGAAATCTTCTTTGAGTATCAATATGGCCTTGATGATTAAGCAGTTGCGCAAAAAGGTGTTACTGATGGATGCCGATATCCATCTGGGCAATGTGGATCTGATGCTGGGCCTGCGCACAACCCACACGGTGGATGAGGTGCTGCAGGACGGGGTACATCTGGAAGATATCATTGTTTCCGGCCCCGGTGAACTGGATGTGTTGCCGGCTTCTTCGGCCAATACCAAATTGTTGGATATGGAGGATGTCTTTTTACGAAAACTGGCGCAGGAGTACAAGCGGATTGAGAACCGCTATGACTATGTGTTGGTGGATACCGGCGCCGGGGTGGCCAATTCCGTTCTGGGCTTTTTGCTGGGTGCCGACAAAATTATGATCGTGGTAACCTCCGATCCCGCATCCATTGCCGATGCTTACGCCGTGATAAAGCTGATTAAAAGCGCCAATGTCGATATCCCGGTCTTAATGACGCCGAATATGATGCCCAGCCATGAAGCCGGGGAGGAGCTGTATAAGAAGATGCGCCTGATGGTAAACAAGTTTCTTAAGTCGGATATCGAATATGCCGGCACGGTGCTGAAACATGAGCTGATAGCCCGTTCGGTAAAGATTCAAAAGCCGGTGGTGTTGCACCATCCCAACGCCTCGGCCAGCAATAACATCCGCATGATAAGCAAAAAAGTGATGCAGACGCCGCGGCGTAAGGATCATGACAAGAAAAATATGTTTGACCGTTTTATTGTTAATAAAAAGGTTCAATTCGCATGGGATTAATGCATCGTTTTATGTATAAATTTTCGATTTTCGCGGCCAGCGTGGCCAGCGCGCTGGCATTGATGCAGGGCGCTTCGCTGGTGACCTCTGTCTTCCGCGGAGGTGTGGTGTTTTTGGGTACCTTAATGTTTTTTATCGTCTCCCTGTACATATTGCGCTGGGTTATTGTGGCCACAACCGTGGTTGACGTCCTGGAGGGCAATGAAGAGGAGACGGAAATGTCGCCCGTTGCAAAAAATAAAGCAAAAGGCCGGCTGGAATCTCCGCAGGTGGTTACATCAGGGATGCTAAAAGATAGGGTTAACCCATGAGCACGGTAACAAAACCTGTAAGCGACCAGGGAGAGTTTCTGGTACAGGAGTTTCTGAAAACCGGCAGCGTATCCATCAAGGAGAAGATCATACGCTCCTATGCGCCGATGATAAAACACATTGTGGGGCGTTTTAATGTCAGCTTCTCCAATACGCTCAGCAAGGACGATTTGTATCAGTACGGTATTTTGGGCTTGCTCAAGGCCCTGGAGCGTTTCGATCCGGAGTTGAAGGTGCCCTTTAAATCCTATGTTTACCGCCGTATCCATGGGGAGGTGGTGGACGCGTTGCGCCGGGAGGGTTTGATAGGACGCGATATGTATGAGAAGGTGCGCCTGGTGGAAAAAGCCAGCCGTAAACTGATGGGCGAATTGGGGCGGGAGCCCTCGGCGGATGAAATATGCGCACGGCTTGATATCAGCAACGAAGTATATCATAATATTGTCAATGTGGCGCAGATGACCTATATGACCTCGCTGAATACGGCCGTCCAGGATGATGAAGGGGGTGTTGTGTATAAAATAGATATGTTGCAGGATAGCAGCCAGATTAGTCCGGAAGAGATGATGGAAACAAAGAATCTGAAAATACGCATGCGCGAAGTGGTGCAAAAATTGCCGGAACGGGAGCGGCTTATTCTGGCCCTGTACTATTATGAGGAACTGACGCTGGCCGATATTGCCCAGGTTCTGGAGCTGAGCGAGGCGCGCATATCGCAGATTTTAAATAAAACCTTGTTGAAGATACGCATGGATATGTGATGGACAAGCTTGGTCAAACCACCGGGGTGTCTGCCTATGGCCGGCATAATCAAAAAAGAGACGGGTCTCATAAAAACAGGAAGAGCGTGTATTACATCGATACGGATATCTCTGCCTTAAAAGACAAGGTTAAGCCGGGGGATACCATAAAAGCACGGATTGTGCTGGATTTGGGTGAAAATAAATATGTGCTGCGTTTTTACGGTTATAATTATATCATGGAATCCCATATTAAGTTCAACCGTTTTGATGAAGTGACCCTGGATGTGGAGGCGACGGACCCTCGCTTAAAGCTTAAGATAAGGAAACCGGAAAAGAAGAGAACGCATGGCGGACACATGGATATTCGTGTATGAAACCGGTAAACGGGAAATGCGTCGTCAGATAAAACAGGAAAGACTATGAATCAAAGCGTTAACAGGGACGTGCCCGAATATAATGCCGCCGTTGCCATACTGGAACATCTGCATGATGCCATTTTTATACTCAATGACCGCGGAGTTATCGAATATGCGAACAAAAGCGCCACAGAACTGCTGGGGGTAAACAGCTACAAACTGAACGGCTGCTCCTTAAAGGAGTATCTGTTTATCGATCCGGGGGATAATTGGTTCGGGGAAGCGCTGTCCGGCAGCAACATGGAAATCGAGGCGCAATTAAAGGGCCTGGAGTATGCCATCCCGGTGTTGATTTCCTTTGGTATTCTGGAAGATGCCGGCACGGGTCTGCGCTTTATTTTGGTTAGTGCCCGTGATATCGGCTGGCGTAAGGAGATGGAACGGCTGTTGAACCAAAAACAGATTATGACCCTCTCCAAAAGCCGTTATAAGGAGATGGGGGAGCTGGCCATAAACCTGGTGCATAACCTGGGGCAGCCGTTGACCTCCCTGCAGTTGAAGCTTGATCTGAGTAAAAAAGAGTGCGGCAAGGAAAAGCCGCGCTTGGAAAAGGTGACTACGCATCTTGAGAAGATGGGTGAACTGTTGCAAAATATTCATAAAACGGTGGAAAATGCCCGTCGTTTTGCCCACCAGTCCGAGGATGAATCCTTAAAGGCGCTGAATGTTGAAAGCGCCTTGAAAAAAGCGCTGGAACAACTGGACTACGAATTCACGGAAAAAAATATTGCGATTGTAAAAAAGACGCCACGGAAGGCGACCCATATTTTGGCCAACCCCCTTTCCATTCAACAGGTTTTGGTAACGCTGCTGCGTAAACTGATACAAGCCAACCTGGAGTCACAAATACGGGAAGAGCGCTCCATCGAGATTGAACTGTCGGCGGAAAACGGAAAGTGGATCGCGGTGAGTATAAAGAGTGGTTCGGCCTATTGGCAGGTCCCCGATGATATCATGCTGACCATGGATCTGAAAGTGGTTCAGCTTATAGTGGAAACCACAGGCGGTGATTTCCGCTGGTATAACAATAAGAACAGCGGTATTCTGTTTCAGATACGTTTTCCACTCAATTCCGGTAATGAACGCGAGCAGTTGCAAAACCTGATTGCACTTTTGCATCAAAGCTGATCCTTTAGCCCCCGCCCCACCTGTCTCCTGCCCGGGGGCAAGCCCGACCCCTCTCCTCGTTCAGGAGAGGGGAGAAGACGCGTTTTTTTTGGCAGAGCCTTGCAGGAAAAGCCGTTATCCCGGCGGTTGAATAATATGCCTCTTTTATATAGTTTGTAACCATCGTTAAAAGAATTTGAACCTCAGCCTCAAAATCCTACAGGTAAACCAAATCAAGTAAATTTTAAAAAGAATCCAAATAAACTGCCACGTGGGGCAAGTGTTGTTAAATTCTCTAAAGGGAAAAAGCGTACTCCCACAAAGAGAGAACTGAAATTTCTCGAGAAAGCTAAAGATATAAAATAGGACCAAACAGCCATGACGAATCGAATAAATTATGTTATAAAGAACTTTATTAACTTTTTAAACAGGTCGCTACCGGTTTTTAATGATATAAAGCAATTTTTTGATGATGAGTTTCTTTTTGATGAACAGAGAAATGATTTTTTTCAAGCTAATTGGGAAATATTAGTTGAATCTTTGATATGCGCTGCAGGAGAAGAGTTTCTTGAGGCTTATGGAGATGGGGCTGATTGTAATGGGGCGAGTAGTCGGGTTTTCTTGCCAGATAAGATTCCAACGCATAAAATAAAATGTATCACGAAGGATCAAGGTACCATTTTAGATTTAATTACAGGGGTTTCTATTGATTTATCAAATCTTACATTTCACTCTTTTGTCAATTTTGAAAATGGCAACTGGAGTTATACTTCGCCTCTAAATGCAATTTTATTGGAAAACGATATGGATAAGACAATTTGTGTTGTAAAAATGGACAATGTTAATTTTGAGAAATCTAAATATTGATATTAATAGAAGTCATTGGGAGGCCATTAAAAACTACGGTTATGCAAAAAACAAAAAATAGAAGAAAAGTCGTGGTTGTGTAAAATATTTTGTGTAAACGAAAGAGCACCGTTTGGTTCTGCAGGAACTAAACCGGTAAAAAGGGGCAGTACGGCGCGGCTGTGTTTTTAAGGAACCTCACCCCCGCCCCCTCTCCTCTTCGAAGAGAGGGGAGGGCAAGGCTTGGTGGCTTGGAGTGAGGTATAAAAGGGCATGCAAGACAAGGGGCGGCAATAAGGTTGTTTCATTTTTGGAGCCTTCTTTTCTACTAAGGTTGGGAAAAGGAAAATAAGGTTATCCAAATCTTTGGGGAAAGAAAAACAAAATATGACAAATGAAGGGAATA
>WGCN01000184.1 GCA_015493745.1 Calditrichales bacterium | reverse complement strand
TCAGGTAGTAACCGATCAGGTCGGTAACGGGAAAGCCTTCGCGGGCGTAACGGATGGCCGGCGCCAGTATCCGCTTCATCGCCATGGAACCGAAGGCGTTGTGCAGTTCAAACCAGCCGTCCACGCAGCCGGGCACGCTGACCGGCAGGGGGCCGTGAGCCGGAATCTTTTTCAGCCCTTTTTTCCTGAAATAGTCCAGGGTTAGTTTGGCGGGACTGCGTCCGCTGGCGTTCAGACCGTAAAGTTTTTTATCGCGCGCGCTCCAGACGATGGCAAACAGATCGCCGCCGATACCGCTGCCGGTGGGTTCCATCAGCCCCAGGGCGGCATTGACGGCAATGGCCGCGTCGATGGCGTTGCCGCCGGCCTTCAGTATATCCAGACCGATCTGCGTGGCCAGGGGGTGACTGCTGGCCACCATGCCGTGGGGGGCCAGCACCTCGGAGCGGGTGGCGAAGGTACGGCCGGTTACCCGGTCCTGGGCCCGGGTGCTAATCAGGCCCGATATAAGGAAAAATAAAAACAGCCTGATCATGCGGCGGTGTGTAAAAAAAGCAAACATAAAATCCCCTCCTCAAGTGATCCAAAAGAAAATTCACAGGCAAAGCATCTTTTACCCGGTTGAAAGATGAAAATGAAAAACGCGTCCGCGAAACGGAGCGCTGTTCCTCAAAAGCGCCGGTATAAAATATAAACCACGGTTGGTGAAAAACAAACGGGAAATTGACCCGGATGCGGAATCCAAAAAAAAAGCCCGCCGGTGGCGGGCTTTGCTCTACATGTTCCTGACCTAAGCTGAGTTAGCGCAGAACCATCATTTTTTTCGAAGCGGTGAAGTTGCTTGTTGACAGCTTATAAATATACATACCCGAGGCCAGGTCGTAGGCGTCCATGCGGACGGTTTGGCGACCGGCGGGCAGATACTGGTTATCGATCAGCCTGGCCACCAGTTGACCGGTGATACTGTAAACATAGAGGCTGACCCGTGCTGCTTCCGGCATCTGGAAGGAGATGCTGGTGGTCGGGTTGAACGGGTTGGGGTAGTTTTGTTCCAGCTCATAGGTTTCCGGGGTATAGGTGTAGTCATGGCTGATAGCGGTAACATCACGCCGCCACCAGATACCGTCCGGGCCGTAGTAATAGAGCAGGCTGTCGGCCAGGGCCTGGTCGGTCGGCTCATCCCAACTGGCCAGCTTATCCGTGCTAAAGTCGATACCAAAGGTATTGTCCTTCATATGGCAACTGACGGCGCAACTGTTGGGCATGTTGTAGATTTTTGTTTTTTGCGGCGGTATCGGGTCAAAGGTGTGTGAATGAATGTCATAAGCGATGGCGCTTTTGCTGACCTTGGGCAGGTGGCATTTGGAGCAGCGGGAAGCGCCGGTGCCGGTCGGGTCATACGGGTGACGCGTATGCTGGCTGACCACGGCGCCGATATCGTTCACATGATTGTCATAGTCGGCGACCCATTCTTTGGGGATATCGGTAAAATCACCATGGGTGGCATGGCAGGAGAGGCACAGGGTATTGTTGTCATTGTCGGTGGCAATGAGCAGTTCGCCGCCGGTACTGTCTTCTTCTACAACCTCGGTGACGATATGATGTTTTTCACTATTGTGAACATCATGGCACTCGAAGCAGGTTACCTGATGAAATTCAAAGGTCGGTTTGTCGCTTTTGTAGAAATCGTAGAACTGTTGATGGTGTTTAACCGATGTGGTGCCGTCACCCCAGTAGCCGCCGCCGTCGGTGTATAAATCGGCCACCATGTCACCGGGCATCCAGCTTTGCATATTTTCGTCATCAAAGGGGAAGGAGAAGGTGTTGTTGGGCAGGCTTTTTCCCCGGGAGTGGCACATGCCGCACATATTGTTGGCTTCATCCGGTGTCAGATCGGTTTCCGGATTCAGGATATTGTCCTTGCTGGGCGCGGCAACGTGATCGGAACCGGGGCCGTGGCAGCGTTCACAGGTGGTGTTGATCTGATCGAGGTCACCGTCGCCGTCGATATCGTAAATGTTGTTATAATCGGCATAGGCGGACTCATCAACCACCGGGGCGCCGTGCATAATCCACTCACCATTGCTGTCCTGGTTCAGTTCCAGTCCGTTGGTATGGCAACCGGCACAACCCTTGGCCAGGCTGCGGCTGTTGGTGGAAGCATCCGCCTTGGTGGAGTTGGGGGTAAAGATCGGATTATGATTACTGTCATACCAGGCGTCGGGATGATAGAGCACATACTCATGGGTCTTTTCATTATACTGAATGGGCGACACATAGTAGTCGGCCGAGGGGCCTTCGCTGGTGTTGATCTTGACGACATAGCGCTGTTTATATAAACCGCTGCCCCCATAGGTTAAAATAACCTTGTGGGTCACTTCCCCGATGGTGATGGTATAGCCGTCTTCCGCGGAATAAGCCAGAATAGGCGCATTGGGCTTATAGGGATCGAATACGCTGGAAATGGTGTTGAAGTCCAGGCCGTCCTTGAAGTCATCGATACCGTTTTGGTCATAATCGTTAACGATGCCATACAGATCCTGCATGGAGTGGGAATCATCCAATACAACGGAATAGCCGTTGGCGTGTAAAGAGGTACGCCAACCGGTCATATCTCCCAGAGCGGAGTTGTTGTGACAGGTTAAACACTTCTCGGGACCCACATAGTCCTGGGCAAATACCAGGGGGGTCAGGAGGAGCACCAGCAAGAGAATCTTAGCAAAGCACTTCATAATAAATTCCTCCAAAAAAGTTTAGTGTGTTATCCGGGCAATGGAGCATATTGCCTTGAAAATATTTTCATCAGATATGGGCTTGATGGCGTAATAATCGACGCCGATCGAAGCCACGCTTTTTCCGTATTGCATATCCGGGTTATCCGTCAGGAAAATAATCTTAATATTCGGATGTACTTCACGGATTTTTCTTAAAAGTTTTGTTGCCTGGTCCTGGAGATTATAATCGTCGAGCACAAGCAATCTCGGTTTCATGTGCAAAACGTCGGAGAGAATGGCCAGAGGATCTGCCGGACTTGTTTTGATGCTTAAGTTATCGGCATCCACGGTTTTTAATTTCTCGGCGACGGGGATCATTAAATTTTCGTTTCCTGCAAACAACACTTTCATGCCCTGATAACAGACAAAGAACATGCCAATCCCGAATATTTCATATATTGGGAGCTTAAAAGCGCTAATGGTTGGTGCGGGTTGTGAAAAAGATGAAATAACATTGTCTTTTGCCGGAAAAGGGTGTTATATTTGAGACAAGAATGTCTCAGTGAGACGCGTACGTATCACATTCCGGGTATAGATATGATCAAAACCGTCCGGGCCCGTTTTATTTTAACCACGATTATTTTTACAATGGTGGCCGTGGCTTTTCCCAGTTTTTTTCTGTTGTTGCAATTAAAACACAACTTTACGGAACGATCGGAGATCATGCTGAAGACAACGCTTTCCCTGATTGATATGCAGCTTGAAAATGCCATGCTGACGCGGGAGAGGGATATCAACGATCTGCTACACGATTTTTCGCGTAATGAGGCCATAAAAAATATACGGGTTTATGACCGGGACGGTATCGTGCATTATTCCACCGATTACAAGGAACTGGGCAGGAGTATCGCACAAATCACCACGCCATCCGCGAAAAAAAAGGATGGTTTTAAAGTGTTTGACAATAAGAAGATATTTTCCGCGGGTATTCCCCTGCTCAATAAGCCCGCTTGCAAAAGCTGTCATATGAATGACGGAAATACTTTGGGCTATATAGATGTGGATGTACGCTTTACAAAGGCGGAGGAATATTTTTATACCGGGGTCAGGCATACGGTTCTTATGGCCCTGGCTTTTTCCATTTTTCTTATCGTGGGGCTGATTTTTATCTTTCAGAAGTATATAAATGTTCCCTTAAAGCGCATCCGGGAATCGTTTCAAAAGGTGGAGGAGGGCGATCTGAATGTTTCCCTGGAGTCCCCCTATGATGATGAGTTCGGCGCCTTAATGAGCCGCTTCAACCATATGGTGCGCCGGCTTAAAAAAACACGGGAAGAACTGGATAAAATCCACTTCGAACAGTTGCAAAGGGCGGACAAACTGGTAACCCTGGGGGAGCTTGCCGCCGAACTGGCCCATGAGATAAACAATCCGGCCGGGATCATCATGACCCATGCCGATTATATACAGCTTGATGCCCGGGAAAACAAGGCCCTGAAAAAGTACGAGGATGATCTGGAGATCATCATTGATCAGGTGAACAAGATATCCTCCATTACCTCCAATATCCTGCGTTACAGTAAAAAGCGGCCCAAGTCCATGGAGGAGATAGATCTGCCGGCGTTGCTGAGCCATTGCCTGACTATCCTGCAGCCCGTTATCCGGAAAAAAAGGGCCCGGGTAGAAACGCGTTTTGATCAGGATGCCCGTGTTTGGGGAGATGCCGGGCAATTGGATCAGGTGTTTATCAATGTGATCAACAACGCGTTGGATGCCCTTCCGCAAGAGGGAGGGCGGCTGAAGCTGGAGATACGGTTGGAGCCACAGGCCGTTTCGGTAACGGTCAGCGACAACGGTCAGGGGATACCGGAAAAAGAGATTGACCAGATTTTTCTGCCCTTTTATTCAACCAAGGGGGAGGCCAAGGGGACGGGACTGGGGCTGTATATTGTTAAAAATATCTGCCAGAATCATAATGCGGAGATAAAGGTGGCCAGCCGGCCGGGAAAGGGTACTGCGATTACCATTATTTTCCCAAAGGAGGGAATATGAAACAGCTCTTGATCGTCGACGATGAAGTGGAAATGACCAATGGCTTAAAGAAAATACTCTCTAAAAAAGAGGGTTTAAGCCTGACACTGTTAAATGACAGCCAACAGGCGTTGGAGATATTGAAACATCAACGCTTTGATCTGGTTCTGTCCGATCTGAAGATGGTGCCGGTATCGGGGATTGAAGTGTTAAAAGCGGTACATAAGTCCTACCCGGATACCCCGGTTATCATGCTGTCGGGTTACGGCAGCATCGAGACCAGCGTGGAGGCCATGCGTGCCGGAGCCTTTGATTTCCTGGAGAAGCCTTTTTCCTCGAAAAAGCTTTTTGAAGTTATCGACCGGGCCCTGAACCTCAGCTATGCCAAAGCGGAAACCGGCGATGACAGCACGAAGATGGAAGAAAAAATCGGGGGCATCATATATCAAAGCCGGGTTATCGGAGAGCTGATAAGCCTGGTGGAACGGGTGGCGCCGGCCAATATGAATATACTGATAACCGGGGAGAGTGGCACGGGTAAGGAGTTGTTTGCCCGCCTGATCCACAAGCTGAGTGCGCGCAGCACGCATACCTTTGTTCCCGTCAATTGCGGCGCCTTACCGGAAAACCTGTTTGAAAGCGAATTGTTCGGACATGAACAGGGCGCCTTTACCGGGGCTTCAAAAACCAAGCCGGGGCTGCTGGAGTTTGCCAATCACGGCACCTTTTTTCTGGATGAGATAGGTGATTTGCAGATGAATATGCAGATAAAGCTGCTGCGCATGCTGGAGGAACGTACCATCCGCCGTGTGGGGGGACGCAGGGAGATCGATATTGACGTGCGGGTGATTGCCGCCACCAACAAGGATCTTGAAAAGGCGGTAAAGGAAAATACCTTCCGCCAGGATCTGTTTTACCGCCTGAATACCATTGCCATTCACATCCCGCCCTTGCGTGAGCGCAAGGAAGATATTTTACCCCTGGCCAATTATTTTTTAAGCCATCTGGCCCGGCAGGAGGGAGGTGAACCGCGGCGTTTTTCGCCGGAGGCCGAAGAGGCGCTGGTGGACTATGACTGGCCCGGTAATATCCGCGAGATGCAAAACCTGATACAACGGGCTTTTTATATGGCTACCGGCCAGGTTATCCAAAAGCAAAGCCTGCCCCTGCCCTGCAATGGCAACGAGGATAACTTTGTGTGCGGTGATGTAATGCATATGCCCTACCACCAGGCCAAGGAGGCCGTACTGGAACAGTTTGAGGTGGCCTACCTAAAACATCATCTGGGGCTGACAAACAATAACATATCAAAAACGGCCCAGCGTTGCGGGCTGGACCGTCGTTCGATACACCGTTTATTGAAAAAATACAAGATAGATGAAAAAGATTAACGGAAGTAAATAAAAACTAACGTATTATTTCTTCTTTGGCCTGGGATGTTTTATTTTATCCTTGGCCTTTTCAAAATCAAACTCTTTCATCGTTGGGCTGTTTTCGTTATGGCACTTCTGACAGGTCTTTTCATCGGGAATGATCAGCCCTTTGGAGATGGCCAGTTTTTGATCCTTCATGATCTTTTTCTTCTTATAAGCACTGCCCGGACCGTGGCAGGATTCACAGGAAACACCCTCTTCCAGGGTCAGCTTGGTTTTTTTGTCCAGTTGATCCTTGTGCTTGAAGTAGGTAGAGTGGCACTTCAGGCATTCCTCGGCCTTGGAAGGGTCGGCAATCCCCTTTTCCTTGGCGACCTTTAAGGCTTTTTCCGATGAAAGCATGTTATAAGCATCGGCATGCGGCCCCTCTTTCCATATTTTGAACTGTTCTCCGGTTTTCGGCTTTTTATGGCAGGTTTTGCATTTATTGGCACCAATATATTTAAAATCACTTTGCGCCTGAACCAGACTAACGCCTGTAAAGAGAATGATTACCATTAAAAGTTTGTATAACATAATTCCTCCTTTTGTATTCGAATTGAGATTGATGCTCTGGCTATCCTGTTAACCAGCAACCCCTGTGCCATGAATACTGCATGTTGGCATAATTGTTGAAAATGATTTTAAAATACGGAACCTCATCTGATCCTTACGGAGAAAAAAATGAAACTTGAATTACCGAATTCCGCCAAAAACTGGTTCTCGATCGCCGGTTTTATGATAGCTGTGGTCTCTTTTTCCATGATCGTTTTTCTGTTTGTTATTTCCACCTTCTTTTCCGGTACACATATATATCTGGGCCTGATAATCTATATCATTCTGCCCATGGTCATGATTGCCGGTTTGATTATGGTGCCCATTGGCATGTTTTGGGCCCGCAAACACCGGCAGGCTTCCGGCTCGGAATTGCCGGTTCTCGATCTTAACCTGCGCCAACACCGCAATGCCCTGTTCATTTTCCTTGTCGGGACGACCATCCTGGTTTTTTCATCCGCCGTGGGCAGCTACGAAGCCTATCACTATACCGAATCGGTATCTTTTTGCGGTCAGGTATGTCATCAGGTAATGCAACCGGAGTTTGAAAGTTATCAACACTCCAGCCATGCCCGGGTGGCCTGTGCCGAGTGCCACATCGGCAGCGGAGCCGACTGGTATGTTAAAGCCAAAATATCGGGGCTGCATCAGGTGTACGCGGTTTTACTGGATACTTTTCCCAGGCCCATTCCCACCCCCATCACCAATCTGCGGCCGGCACGGGAAACCTGCGAACAGTGCCACTGGCCGAAAAAGTTTTATCCGCGGGAAGAACGGCTGGAACAATACTTTTTGGGAGATGAGGAGAACTCCCAGTGGGATGTGATGCTTTCCATGAAGGTGGGGCCCGTACATAAATCCAGCGGCTTTTCCGAAGGCATTCACTGGCATGTGGATCCCAACAATAAAGTGGAGTATATCTATACCGACGAGCGGCGGCAGGAAATTCCCTGGGTGCGCTATACCAACCTGAAAACCGGTGAGGTGACCGTCTATTCCGCTTCCGATTCCCTGAGGGAGATCGAACCGGCGGCCGATGCCGCTAACCTGCGTACCATGGACTGTCTGGATTGCCACAATCGCCCGGCGCATGACTATAAATCACCGCGCTACTTTATCAATCATGCCATTAGTGAGGGCAGTATTCCCAAAGAGCTGCCGGGTATCAAGGCCCTGGCCCGTGAAATATGCGAGGAGGAAATCTCATCCTCGGACTCAATCTATTCTTTTATTAAGTCCCGGATCGACAGCTTCTACAACGAAGAGTATCCGGAAATCGCGGAGGAAAATCCCGGCCTGATCCGTAAGGCAACGGAGGGGCTGTATGAGGCTTACCGTGTTAATATTTTCCCCGATATGAAGGCACGTTGGGACGCCTATCCCAATAATATCGGTCATCTGGAGTTTAACGGCTGTTTCCGCTGCCATGATGACGGCCATACCGACAGCGCCGGTGAAACCATATCCCGCGATTGTAATGTCTGCCACCTGATAAAAGTACAGGGCAATGAGAATGCCTATCAGACGGCCTCGGCTTTCGAAGGATTGAAATTTGTACATCCCGGCGATGAGGTGGATGAGGAAGACTGGCAAGAAGGGCTGTGCACGGATTGCCATACGGGAACGGA
The DNA here is from genome assembly GCA_015493745.1 of Calditrichales bacterium. GTDB lineage: Bacteria > Calditrichota > Calditrichia > Calditrichales > J004 > J004. The sequence continues at coordinate 5,485 of WGCN01000184.1, read as the reverse complement.
TCCATAGTGGAAAAGCATCAACGGCTCCTTTTTGTTAAAGATATGCGAGGTGAATGGTGAGAAGACTTTTTCTGTTATTCCTGTTGGCCTTTACTGTTCAGGCACAAATGCGCGTGCGTTCAAATGTGACCTCATCCCTCTATTTTTACGGGGGAGCCAACCAAAACGGCGCCACGGATTTTTATCAGGATGTTGCTCTTGATCTGGCTTCCAACGACAAGGATGGATTTAAACTGAACGGCTATTTCAATGTTTACCGTTCGGCGGTAACGGACGCGTGGCGGTCGCGTTTTTACAACGGTTATCTGCAATGGAGTTCAGACGCTTCCGGTTTAAAGGCGCGTCTGGGACGTCAGTTCTTTTACCGTGATGTCATCAACGGCAGTCTGGATGGTCTCTCCCTGGAGTACCGGCCGGTTAAATTCCTGCAACTGACTTTGGTTGGCGGGAAATCCGTTTCCTGGAACCGGGAAAGCAGCACCCAGGATGACTACGGACTGGGAATGGAAATGAAAATAAACGCCGTTCTTCCTTTTAATGTGGGGCTGACTTACTATCAAAAGCAAAGGCCCTCGGGACTTTACCGCCAACAGGCCGGGGCCATATTCAACGGGTCTCTTTTTCATTGGCGCTATCTGCTGCAATACCGTCATGACCTGCTGTCCGGCAATTATCAACGGATACGGCTGATGCTGTTTTACGCCTTCCGGCAATCCAATCTTACCCTGGAGGCCAGCAGCCAAAAACCGGAAATATACGAGGATCTGTTTCGCCAATTGTTTGAACTGGAAGCTTTTAACCAACTGAGGGTTGGCTATCGCTTCTTCCTGAACGACTATTCCTTTAATCTGCGTGTGGCCGCCACCCTGTTTAGCGAGGGACGGTCTTCGGCACGGATTAATTTTTCGGTAAACCGTAAGTGGGGCGGTTTGGGCATTGTTTTCGAAAACGGCTACTTCGGTCAGCGAAGCGGACTGACGGGGAGACTGAATTACGATCTGACGGCAGCCCTGGCGGTTTATATGAGCAGCAGCTATTATAACTATGAACGGCGGCTGATCAGCGCACCCGATGAAGCCACGGCTCTGGCGGCCGGAATCCGCTACCACCTTAACGAACAAAGCTATGCCGATGTGCAATTGCAGCAGGGCATTAACCGGGTTTATGCCTCGGAACTGAGAGGGCTGTTGCGTTTTAACTACAGATTTAATCAATAAGCGGTTTTGTTATGTATAAAAAAATATTACTTCTGTTCCTGTTGATCCCGGGTGGTTTATGGCCGCTATACGCTCAGGCTCCCGCCGACAGCATAATCTTTTCCCATAATTATCATATTTCCGAAGAGGAGATGGATTGCGGCGACTGCCATGATGCCGTGGAGACCAGTCGCGGCGGACACGATGATCTGTTACCGCAAAAGGCCGTATGTGCCGATTGCCACGAGGTGGAGGATAAAACCGAATGTACCACCTGCCACACCCATCCCGATATAGCCGTTAATTTTAAACGCATCACCACCTATAGTGAAGAGTTTACCCATGAGAAACACATCCTTTCCGGTCTGGAATGCAAAAGCTGTCATGAGGATGTTATTTTGTCCGGGGAAGTGCTGCCTCCGGACTTTCCCGATATGATCACCTGCATGGACTGCCACGAAAGGGAACGGGTGGATGATGGCTGTCGGACCTGCCACACACGGAGCGAATCCCTGATGCCCCGGGATCATTTAATCGATTTTAAACACAGTCACGGTGTGCTGGCCCAGGTATCCGCCGGCAGCGGGGCCCATGAAAAAACCTGCAACACCTGTCATACCGTGGACTATTGCCAAAGCTGCCACTCCGGCCAGAACCTGGAGCGGAACATACATCCCATCAATTACACCTTTATACATTCCTATGACGCGCAGAATGAGGAAAACAACTGCATGACCTGCCACGAGGATCGTAACTTCTGCGCCTCCTGCCATGCGGCCAATAATGTTTTGCCCCAAAGCCACCGCGTGGGCTGGAGCAACACGATTCCCGGTGACGGCGGCCAGCATGCCCTGGAAGCGCAGATCAACCTGGAGAATTGTATGAGCTGTCATGAAAAGGATATTGCCACTATTTGCCAAACATGTCATACCAGGTAGAACTATGAAAAATTTTTTAAACGGGATATTTGTTGTGGCCGCCCTGATTCTGGCGGGCTGTTCGGAAAAACAAAGCGTGCAAAGCCCAACCCATCCGGCGGGCTGGAACGATGTAAGCTCGGCTGAGTTTCACGGTAAATTTGTGGATGAAAGCATCTTTAAAAGCAAGAGTTGCCAAACATGCCACGGTGAAGATTATCAGGGGGGAACATCACAGGTATCGTGCTATACGGCGGGCTGCCACGCCAGCTATCCGCATCCGCAAGGGTTTGCCGACAGCAGCAACGCGCAAAACTTTCATGCCGGTTTTATCCGCTCCGTGGTGAAGTGGGATATCCGGGGATGTCAAAGTTGCCATGGCGCCGACTATGCCGGGGACGGTAAGAACCCTCAAAAGAACTGTCTGACCTGCCACACGGAGCCCAACGGACCGGAAGCCTGCAACACCTGTCACGGTAACGATGTGAACAATGCCCCGCCAAAAGATCTAAGCGGTAATCTGTTACCTTCCTCCCCGGGGGTGGGCGCGCACCAGATTCATGTGGCCGATACCAGCCTGACACTGCAACTCTATAATCGTTGTGAAAGCTGTCATAAAACGCCGCTCATAGCGTATGTTCCGGGGCATATCGATAAGGCCGACGGGCAGGCGGAAATTCATTTTGATTCCCTGGCGCTGTCCGGGGAAGGAACCGCATGGTCAGGCAGTAGTACCCGTTGTGACAATGTCTACTGTCATGGGGCTTTTACCCTGCACCGGGACTCCAGCGCTTTTACCTTCGGTTACGCCGATTCTCTTATCCGGGGCAATTATCAGCCAAAGATATGGACGGATACCGGCGGCACGCCGGGAAGCTGCGGCGGTTGCCATGATATGCCGCCCAGGGGACATGTGGCGGCCACCACCTGCAATGCCTGCCATGGACGGGTGGTGGATGGCGGGAATAACATTATCGACAAGCGCCTGCATATCAACGGTAAAACAGAACTTTTCTGATCAGGCTTTCCTTTTAAAAGGCCAGCGGAAGAAGCCCTTGATCTCATTTTTTTTCGCCGTTTCCGCATCCAGGCCGGCAGCGGCGGATATTTTTTTATACAAACGCTCGACGGAGATTTCCCCCGTTTTCCGATCTACCAGCGTGCCGTGCCGGAAAATGAGAAAGGTGGGCACCCCCATCACTTTGAATCGCCTGGCCAGTTGCGGCGCCTTTTCCACATTCAGGCTGAACAGTTGGAAATCGTCGTGTTCCCCGGCCATCCGTTCTACTGCGGGGGCCATCGCCTTACATGATGAACACCAGGAGGCCCGTACAAATATCAGGGTGGGGCGATTGTTTTCTTCCGCAATATCTTTATCAAAGGTTTCCGTGCCGGTTTCCTTCATTTTTTTCTCCAAAAGTAATATACACTAAGTTAAAACAGAGCTTTTAAAAAGTCAGTAATTTTTATTACATTAAGTCATTAACCCAAACGGAGGATATATGAAACGCGCATTGCTTGGTTTGTTTGTTCTGTTGATCGTTATTCAGTTTGTTCCCGTGGATCGTGCCAACCCGGATAGCGATCCGGCCCTGGCCCTGCGCGCCGACGGCCCCGTGCGGGATATTTTTCAAAGAAGCTGCTTCGACTGCCACTCCAATAAGTCCAGTTGGCCCTGGTACAGCTATGTAGCGCCCGTTTCCTGGTTGGTGGCCGACCATGTGCATGAGGGACGCAAGGAATTGAATTTTTCGGTCTGGAATACCTACAGCCCCAAACGCCAGTCTAAAAAGCTGAAAGAGATTGTGGAGGAACTGGAAGAAGGTGAAATGCCTTTGCCGCCCTATCTGATTACCCATCCTGACGCCGCCATGAGCGAAAGTGATATACAGCTGATAAGAATGTGGGCCGCGCAAACGGATACCATGTATGTGGAAACGGAAAAGACAAAAGAGTGAAAAAAGCACTTCTCCTTTTGTCCTTTCTTGTTCTTCTAAGTCCGAAGATTGTTCCGGCACAGCAAACACCGGCCCTGTCTCCGGAAAAGAATGTGTGGGTGGGACTTACCATTGGCCCGGCTTTGTCGGGATATGAGCCGGGATTGACAGGCCGGGCCACCGTCCAATACGCCTCCTCGGCTAACATATACTCTTTGGAATACATGGGCTATTCCAATTTTTTAGTTAATCCCCTGGATAAATCCCTTGAGCTCTCCGCTTTCGGCCTTATGTATGGGCAGATAAAACGCTATGATTTTTTTAAATTGACTTTTTCCGCCGGTCTGTCGCTGGTAAAGCTGAGTGAGGGTTCCAAAGAAAGCTATACCTTTGGCCTGCCTCTGTCGGCCCGGTTCATTCTGACGCCCATACGGCTGGTTGCCGTCGGCGTAAAACTCTATGCCCGCTATATCCCCGGTAACTCCGTGGCCGGGGTCGGTTTCGGTTTCTATTTTGGTAAGGTGCGCTGATTTTTGACTCTGTAATGACAGGGCCCGGATAATTCGGGAGCTGAAAGCAGGACAGGTCTGCATAATTGTGTAACCCATGATTGTCATCGTGGGGGAAAGGCATGCCCGGCAAACCGGTTCAGCGGTTTACGGGAAGCACGTTGCCACCGATAACGGAAAAGTCCTCATTTCCCAATAAACACGCATTGTTCGCGGCATTCAACATGATACCTGATTCTCTCCGACCCCTGAAAAATGAAAAACCCCCGCCGTGCATAAGGGAATTAACGGCGAGGGTTGGAGGGAGTTTTTTAATGGGTTCAGGCTTCTTTGACTTTAGCCTTTTTTTTGTCATACCGCTCCTCGATCCATTGATAGATCATCGGCAATACAAACAAGGTTAAAAAGGTGGCCGAAACCAGCCCGCCGATAACTACCGAGGCCAGGGGCCGCTGTACTTCGGAACCGGGGCCGGTGTTAAAGGCCATCGGTAAAAAGCCCAGGCTGGCCACCAGGGCGGTCATTAACACCGGACGCAGACGGTCGGCCGCGCCGTTCATTACCGTATCTTTTATGGAATGTCCCTGACGGCGCAAGGCGTTCAGATGATCCACCAGAACGATGCCGTTGAGTACGGCCACGCCAAAGAGGGCCACAAAACCGATACTGGCCGAAACCGACAGGTAAAGATCGCGCATCCACAACATGGCGATACCGCCGGTCATGGCAAAGGGCAGGTTCAGGAACACCAGAAGCACATAGCGCATCCGGCCAAACATCAGATACATCAGCCCCAGAATGATGAACAGGGCCAGAGGCACCACCAGCAACAGGTGGGTCATGGCGCGCTGCTGGTTCTCAAAGGAACCGCCGTATTCGATAAAGTAACCGCCCGGTACATGCACCCTGGCGTCGATAACCTTCTG